>CACVKW010001397.1 GCA_902749685.1 Olavius sp. associated proteobacterium Delta 1
CATAACCTGATTTCGAAATCACCAATTTCGCGTTTATAACTGCCTGTTATTATTAAAGGCAGTATTTGATTTTCAATTTATTTTGGACAGCAATGATTCACTATATTCAAATAGATCCTGGTGTTTGGTGTACATGGCATCGATATACTGGTGCTTTTCGAGTCGACCCGAGGCATACTGGTTATATAATTCGTTAAGTTTCATAAAAATTCCTTTATGAACTCCGCATCATGCTATCAATGTTACCGAAATCAAACCATTTTGGGCTGTTCTATGTTTGCATCACTGCTCAATTTTCGCCAGACTTAGCTTAATTCAGATTCAGATTTGCTTCGGTGTTCCATTCTTTCTGATTGACCCCGAGCAAATAGGGGGGAAAACCATATTCCAGACACTTTTGGCATTGGATATGATTTTTTTTATTCAACAAAATTTCTTCTAGAGAGTCAATCAAATAGTTATTTGAAATAGTTGACGATCTCGAATCGTAGCAAACACAGCAAAGCGGCACGGATCTATCCCAATTGATATTAATTTGGTTCGTGAGGAAGCGACATGGCAGGTTGCGGTAAGGCTTGGTTATCTCTAATCCTTTATCGATACTAACCAAAAGTAATTCCAAAAAATTTTTGGTATTGTCGTCAAGATTCCCTTCACAGTAGTCTATCAGTCTTTCAATTGGGGTGATATTTGCGTAACAGCTTGAAATGGTGTATTCCAATTCATGACATAATTCTTGCATTTTAGCTAGGTCAATACCAGTATTGTTTTTATATAAATGGTAGTTGACCTCTACAAAAATTGATGATGCGAATTTATCTATAAAATACCGCAGTTTATAAAGATTTGATTTGACAAGATTTATATCGCCGCCGCTATGGGTTGTATTGTAGACTGCGGGGTAATACCCCGAAAGTGAAACTTTGAGATAGTCGGGTGATGATTTGACGATTTTTTCAATTTGACGGGATGAAGCAATTGAAAGATTCGTTGAGACTGCCGTAGCAATACCCATTGAGTGAGCATGCTTAATAATTCGGTTGAGTTCTGGGTGCAAGAAAGGTTCACCCCAACTATATAAACTGATATGCGTTACCAATTCATTCTCTTTCAATACCTTGTCGATGATTCTCTTGAAATCATCCAAGGTCATAAAGCCTTTTTTATTTTTAATGCTGCTCATCGTATGGGCACAAGACGGGCATTTCAGGTTGCAGGTACCGGAAACATCAATCGTATAGAAATGACCGCAATAGTCACTGTACCTAACATAATCGCCTGCAGTCATGCCCATCCCTTTAAGGGTATCAACAATTTCATCTTCCTTGATGGATACGGCAACGACAACTACCAGACGCTTATATTTTTTTTTCAAGCAAGCAATACTATTCGGTTGATAAATCGGGAGATTGTGTACTTTTTTCCCCGTTAAAGCGAAATCCGAATCGATAAACCCAATCGCTTTAAAGCCGTTATTGCTGACAAATCGCGAAAATCCGATCCCAGTCATTCTAGATCCCCAGATCAGAATATGACGTCCCTTCAGCTTGTTTCGCAGATCATCTTTTTTTTTGAAATTCATCTGAAACGTCTCCATTAAAATCCCTGTAATTGCAACAATTCGGATAACCTGCGTGCGATATCGACAAATTAACAAAAGCTTTCAACTGTTCTCCTGAAACCTTCCTCAATGGGAAACCTTAGTTCCCATCCCAATGCCCTGGCTTTAGAAATATCCACGGTCGTGCGCGGAAAATTAATTCTTAAATAATTTTTGGTGTTGCTCTTTTTCAGCACGACTTTTAATCGTCGTTCTCTGAAAACATCTTCAACCAGAAGCTTGGCGAGATCAATAATGCTGATTTCATGGTCAGCGGCAATATTATAGGCTTCTCCGATTCTACCCTTTAACAAAACCATGAAAAACCCCAGTGTGGCGTCAGCGATGTAACAGAAATTTCTGACGGCTTGACCATCGCTATAGATTTCAATATCTTGATAGTTTATAATATTGCATAGGAAATCGGCAAAAGAACGCCCATCATCTAGTTGCACACCCGGTCCATAAGTAATTGCGGGCCGGACCACTTTTATCGGAACCTTATGCTTGTTCATCCATGCCACGCACATGTTTTCACCCATTCTTTTACTTTCAAGGTAGGATGATGCCGGATCCATGGGATTTAACGCCCCAAAGCATTCTTCTTTTATCGGATAGTGTTCCGGACCTAAAAAGCCGTACACCCCACTGGTGCTGAAAAACAGGAAACCGCTTACATTCTTTTCAACAGCAATGTTCAATAAGTTGCTTGTGCCGATGACATTGGGCGTCAGGGTACCGATAGGATCAACTGAAAAATATTTCGGCGTGGCCTTGCTTGCAGCATGGATTATATAGTCAACAGGTCCGGTAATTTTTATATCTTCGCATACATCCTGCGTGACCAATCTTAAGTTTTTATTGCCAGCATAATGCGAAAAAATCTCTTGAGCTCTTTCGATGTTCCGAACCAGTCCAATAATTTTTATGTTAAATTTGCGGGTCTCGTTAAGATAGAGAAGCGTTTCGACCAGATAGGCCGGCAAAAATCCGGCAGCACCTGAAATCAAGATGGTCGCATTGCTAAGAATTTCCCAGGGCAAGTTTGCTTTAGAAATATACGCCAGATCTGATTCTATTATTTTATTTCTCATTGCCCTTCCTAAAGTATTCATTCCGCAGGTTCTTGGCATACTGCAGATAGGCATCCTGTTCGAGTGCATCAGGGTCTAAATCACTCTGTTTATCCTTGTAATAATGGTATAAATCAGATATTGCTTCTTCATAAGACATAAAATCAAAGTCCCTTATTTCTGAAATGAGTTTTCGATTATCCCCTGAATATTCGACGCCAATTCCTTCATTCAGAACTCGAATATCACTTTTATTTTCGCTCATCTGGTTAACCAGGTCCGCAATTGTTACCAAATCGATAGATTTAGTCGGCGTAACATTAAATACGCCGCATTTCGTATGATTATTAACGAAATACTCGACGACTCGAAAAAAATCCAGTATATATATATAGTCATAAATGACATTCTGGTTGATGACAATCGGCAACTTAAGCAAATTCTTGGCGATTGAGTTCGATATAAACTTGTAACGGTAATCCTCATATTTGCCATATATGCCAAAAATTCTTAATCCAACTAAATTGGCACTATTAATATCAATAATATATTTTGAAATCAGGTATTTTGAATAACTGTGACTGTCTTGGGGAATATGTCTGTCAAAAAATTCTTCAGGCATTTTTTGGTGCCAATGAGTTCGACTATACTCGGACCCGCTACCAAGATTTATCATCTTAACAGAGGGATTCAACAGCCTTTGAATATTGAAAAACATACGTAAATTATTTTCGCATGTATTTTCCGGATAACTGGTTCCATCTCTTGCGGTTGTGGCACAATGTATGACCGTTTCGACAGGATTGCTTTCCAAATACTTTTTTATGTCATCAGAATTTATGAGGTCCAGTTCATCCAGTGTCGGAGACAGCACCGAGTAATCCTTAGACAAGAATTGCTCTGTTAAATTGCGACCCACAAACCCTTCGGCTCCTGTTATAAGGATACTCATGCCGGCACCGTTTAGTTAGTGTCCCTCCGGAAATAAAAGCGGGAAAAAATTAGATTCACATTGAAAATGGTTGCCTGATAATTTCAGATTATTTCGTTTCCCTCAAACGTTATACCGCTGGCAGTCTTATACCAGTGATACAATTTTCTTATCGCCTCGCCCGGTGGCGTGAAATCAAATTTTCCATATTCTCTTAAAAACAAGGTATTGTCGCCGGAATATTCCGGCTTGAATCCATCTTTTTTCACATGTATTTTCCGTCTCCCGCCATCGACTTCTTTGATAATTTCGGCAAGAGAAAGTAGATCTATTCGTTTTCCGGTGCAAACGTTGTACGTCCGTCTTGTTGTATCTTTGTACATGAACTTTTCCACGATCCGCACAAAATCTGCCATGAACAAATAATCAAAAAGCATATTTTGATTAATAGATATATCTTGGCCGCATAAGACTCTGTATATGTTATTCGAGATAAATCTACGCTGATAGTTCTCATATTTACCATAAATGCCAAAGATGCGAAGATTGTAGATATTTCGGGGGATGCTCTCAATATCTCTAGCGATAATGTATTTTGAAAATCCATAAATATCGGATGGCATGTTCTTTCCAAAATAAGTCTCTTTCATTCTCGGAATATAATTGTTCATGTCGTATTCGGCACCTGAACCCAGGCAAAGCATTTTGCCGTAAAACCCTGAGCAGCGCTCCAAATTGAAATACATCTTCAAATTTTCTTCAACAGAGGAAATGTTGACGCCACAATGGATGACAATTTCAAATTCATTTCGCTTGAGATATTCATAAACGGCTTTAGAATCTAATAGGTCAAGCTGTTCCCTTTTTGGAAAATAAAGATCGCAATGCCTGTCTTGAAAATATTCTTTTAAATTTCGGCCGATAAATCCATTGGTCCCTGTAATCAGTAATTTCATATGTTGAAATCTTTTATAAATTATTAATCATTTAAGCTTTTCCAGTAATATATCACAATATTCGTCTAAATCTTCCTCACAACATACCATTGGAGCAAGACATTCGGCACAAAATGTTACGGTATCCCGTTTCTTTTCCAGATGGGCGATTTGCAAATTTTTGAGAGATTTTCCATTCCAGATTTCCAAAGCGCTTTCTTTACTAATGTCGCCGATTAGTACTTCTTTTCCCCAATCAAGCGTGCAGCCACTTGTGGTTCCATCATAATTAAAGTGCAAATACATGAATAAAAACGGACAAACTTCCTTGTATTGTTTTATATTCTGCCCGTACATGCCTTGATTCTGCAGACCGAATTTATTAATCTCCGCCCATTGCGGGACAACATTTTCAATAAAAATTTCATCGCAAATATTTCCAAATGTATTAAAAAATCGATTTTTATCTTGTTCACTCAACTCGATGTCAACGATTTTAACGTATACTTTGCAATCCTGCCGGTTTTCGTATAAATCTTTGATATTTTTAACAAAATTATTCATATCGATTTGAACACCGGTTATCTCTTTGTACCTGGCGGCGCTAAGGGCTTCGACGGAAATATTTAGCCGGTCAAGCCCGGCCCTGGTAAGCTCGTTGTTAAGCTTCGGGTTTAACAATGATCCATTGGTAAAAAGTTCAATGGTATTTGCGACATTTTTCGATTTTAGATATCTGATCATCTGTGGCAGCAAAGGATGCATAGTCGGTTCACCGTGTAACCCGATTTTTACTTTTTTCATTTTTGCTTTGAAATGGGTCAAATCATCGACTATCTTTTCGAATAGCCCCAAATCCATTAACCCCCGTTTGAGACTTTTTTTACGCGCCGCTTCTTCATCAGCCTGGAAACAAAAATTGCATTTAAAGTTGCAAAAACTGCATACGTCTATGTGGACAGAATATGGCGTCTGCAGCGGTACAACGGTTTCTAATTTTGATTTTTCGGAAGAATATATCCGTGCTTGAACTTTGGCCTTCATTCTTTTTCCTATTGAAACTATTTTAAACAAATTCGAGTTGGTTGCCACGTAGTACGGCTACTTCGGCGCTAACCTGCATTTGTTTCAGGGTTTTGACGACTTCATCAGGATAAATTCCGGGAACCATGACCAACACTAAATCGGACTTTTTTTCTATTAGATACTCCGGTGCTACGATATTCAAATGAAGAACCGGAGTATACTTTCCTTGCTTAAATTTGGCCGAATCAACAATGCAATCAATCTTATCTAATTGTCCCAACGCCAGTAAAGCGAGTGTTCGGTGACCTGCACCCCAGACAACCACTTTTTTATTTCTAGCCGTATAGTCATTCACAATTCGTTGCAAATTTATGACAAGTGTTTCAACCTCTTTGAAGCGTGCGGATATATCCAAAGGTTTTTTCTTTTTAACGAATGCTGCGATGTCGTTGTCTTCGTTGATCGTATAGCATTTTAGGACGTCGAAACCATTTCTTTCAAAAGCATAAGCTAAAGTTTTTTTCGTAAAATATGAAAGGTGATCGGCTACAAATTCATAAAAACAGCCGGTCTTCAACAAGTAATCCAAATTTGGAACAGTTACATAGCCCACGGCATTAGAAGTTGTATGTTTACCGATGCTTTGGATGATTAAGCCTGGATCGGGTTGATGTTCGATATAATTTAATGAAACAAATGCGTCAAACAGCTGACCATTTATGGGGTTGAAATCTCCGATATAGCCGCTAACCAAATTTCTGCCGGCAGAACGCCCGATGGCAGCCGACTCTGATCCGGCTTCAATTCCGGTTGGAATTAAGTTCGCCTCCTTCAGAATATCGAGCATTTCCCCCTTACCGCTGCCGACCTCTATTACTTTTTTTCCCTGCAGTTCAAATACCGTTACAAATTTTTTTATTTGGTCAAGTCGCGAAATTCTTGTTTTATCGGAAAATGAGGCTGCTGTTATTACTTTTTTGTAGTAATCTACCGGCTTTTGGATCAACTGGACCAAGCCACAGGTAGAACATTGACATACGACTAAATTTATTCCTTTGTCCTTGGCAAATTCATTTTGTTTCGGAAAGTATTGAGCGGCTTTCGGCATCCCGTTTAAATGAATAATCGGTTCCGGAAACAATTCACCACGGCATAAGCGGCAGCTATTTGAATTCATGATGCCCCTGAGTCTAAATGGGAAGTCATATTCTTTTCATAAAGTAAATTGTCTAAACCAATGTCGCTTCAGTCGTTCGTCGCCTCAATTAGACAAGGCGCCAAAGACCCTTTTATCAAGCATTTCAATTCGTTTTTCATCCTCATTTCTGACATCATGATAATAGCGACGTTTGCTTTTCAGCCAGAGAAGTTCAAATTTTATTCCTTCAAAAAGTCCTTCGGAAATATTGTCAATGGCATTTTTTTCATAGACAATTTTTCGAGTCTCAAACTTATCCAAAAGGTCATCTGATACAAGGCTTTTAATAAACGATTCCGCATCAGGCGAGATTTCCCCGCCGAGGGCGGTTCTCAGGCCCTTGCCTTTCGCACTTCTAAAAATATCAGAACAGTATTTTAGCATTTCATCGCTGTTTGCAAAACTTCGGCTAGCACCCAGGGATCCTGTAAAATCGACTCTTCCCACCGTTATACTGTTTAACAACTTAATTTTTTCTAAACCTAGTATCTCTTCAATGTTGTTATAGGCCGTAATGGTTTCAACATTAATCGCAAATTCAATATCTTCCCGGTTATCTTCCGGTACAAAAGTATTGATTGCATCTAGAAACTTGCTTGCCGCATAAGCTGTTTCTGCCATCGGCGCAATTATCCCTTTTACCCCCAATGATAAAGCATTGTAAATGTCGGTCACCGCTTCGACGCCACCTATTTTAATGATTATAGGCAAATTTACTTTTTCAGCAACATCTTTTAGCCGCATCAATTCAACTTGCCGGCTGCCTTCGTTTTCATATTCAGCCTTTATTTCAATCACGCCATACTCATTTTTTAATCTTTTTAATAATTCAATCATCTCATATTCTATCGCATTCATTTTAATGCTCCTTTATATATAGTAGGGTTTTATGAAGATCTTCCAAAACAACCATATTCTTATTGATAACACTTTTTTGGGGATTTATTAATATAGCTTTACTTTTAAAATTAAGAGCCATCATAACATCACTCTCATAAGAATCGCCCACCACTAATATTTCATCGTGCTTTATTCGGTGCTTACCTGCTATTTTCGATAAAATGTAGGTATTTGGCTTGCCAACAATAAAATCCGGTTTCTTGGCGGCTGATGCGGCAATTGCACCCACCATGGCGCCGCAGCCAGGCATATATCGGCTTTCACCGACGGGATAAGAGCCGTCCTCATTACAGGCAATAAATTTTCCGCCCTTCAAAAGGATCGAAAACGCGGTTGCAATTTTTGTATAATTAAAATCAGCATCAAAACCGACAACGAGATTGTCCGCTGAATCATTATCCACAATATGAAGCCCGCGCCCTTCAAGCTCACTGCGAAAGCCATCCGAACCAATAACATACAAATTATTTAGGCCGGACTCGTTCAGGTACATAGCCGCTGCAGCTGCAGAGGTATAGACTTCACTCAATCGACACTCGATTCCCAAACTGTTTAACTTCTCATGAATTTCGCCGGCTGTCTTTGTTGAGTTGTTTGTGAAAAAAAAGACCTGAAAGTTGTCTCTCAGATAATCAATAAGTGTAATGGCACCGGCCACCTTTTTCTGTCCTCGATAGAGAGTACCGTCTAAATCCAACGCAAAAAGTTTGATACTTCCGGCAATGTTAAACATTTCTAGTGTTTGTATTTTTGACTATCATGTTTGAATAGAATTCATCCCGCGCAAGAAACGGATAGAGATCCTCCAGTGGACTCGAAATCATGCTCCCGTCAGGTTTCTTTACGGATGTCAATTTAGGCGCAAAAGTATAGCCTTTATTCAAAATAACTTCGCACATGACCGCCCCGCAATAAGATAAAGCCTTGCCGATTATCCCAGCCATCTCAGAAGTTGAATCAATTCGGCAATATTTTAAACCATACAGATCGGCAAGTTTAGAGTTATCCGGGAAGGAAACACCCGAGGCTTCATTACAACCGATAAAGTCACAATCAAAAAATGCCTTCTGAGTCTGCTCAATCGAACTGTAGCCTTGATTATTTAGAATAAATACCTTTACCGGCAATTTATATTGCCTAATAGTTTGTAGCTCCTGGATATTCAGCTGAAGGCTGCCATCTCCGGTAATACAGATTACATCTTTTTTTCCTGCCATTGCCGCCCCGATAGACGCAGGCAACGCATATCCCATGGCTGCACACCCTGAGTTCCAGAAAATACGCTGACCGCCCTTGACAATTCCCGCCTGGAACAATGCGACGCATGCCGTCCCGTTGCCTGCGACAACAATTGCATTAGCACCCAGTTGGGATGTCAATTCTTCAATGAAAAAATATGGGTGAACCGAATGCTCATTGGCGATCTTATACTCATCTAATACGACCGGATACTTTTGTTTTCGAATCAGACACCAGTTCAGCCATGTTTTGTTGACTTTCAAGCCGTCGGGTATTTGTTTAAGCATTTTTTTTAAAAAAACTTTCGCATCTGTCTGAATTCGAAGCTTGCCCGGCACCGTCTTTTTATTCAGCTCAGCATCATCAATATCGACTATAACCTTTTTTGCATGCCGGGCAAAAGAACTCCAGTTGTAGCTGATCTGCCTGATGTTATTTCGGGTTCCGAGAAAAATGACAAGGTCTGCATTTTGCAGCGCAAAGTTACCCGCACGACTCCCTAATGTACCTATCCTGCCGACAAAATTGCCTGAGTTGGAAGCAATTAAATCAAATCCGTTAAACGTTGTCACAACCGGAATATTCAATCGGTCCACTAACTTTAATAATTGTTTTCTAGCACCTGCAATTCTAATTCCATGACCGGCAACAAGTATTGGCCGTTCGGCTTTTTGCAGCTCTTCAATTACGGCAGAGAAGCTCTCCTCCCCCACCCCTGGTAGACTATTATTCAGTTTCTTACTGCTCAAACTTCGCTCATTAAACAAAGCACCTTGAACATTTAAGGGTATATCCAACCATACTGGACCGGGTCTTCCTGAAATCGCAACGTGAATCGCCTGATCCAATTCAGCCTTTGTAGTCGTCGGATCCGTAATCATCTTTGCATATTTAGTCACCGGTTTGACAATATCGATTATGTTAATCTCCTGATCACCGAGTTGACGCAAACGGATACCAGACTCAGATGCAATGGTTGTCTCGAATTTTACCTGGCCCGACAAATACAATACGGGAACAGAATCCAGCCACTGTCCGATAACACCTGTCAACGCATTGGTTCCTCCCGGGCCGGAGGTCACATTTACAACCGCCAAACCTCCGGTTGTCCTGGCATATCCCTCAGCTGCAATCGCAGCTGCCTGTTCGTGGTGGTTACAGACATATTTAATTCGCTTCTCGTTTTTCAAGGCGTCATTCAAATGCATTGCACCGCCGCCGGTTAGCAGGAATACATGCCTAACCCCATAATCGGCTAGGTATTTAAAAATATAATCAGCTACTCTCATCTTCGCATTGAATTCGTTGAAGGCGTATCGAAATGGACGCGGTTTGCCGTCCTTACCATATCTTCCATTTTGCCTGACCGTGATCCCATAAATTATTTAAAAATTCCGTATCCCTTATTGTATCCATGCACGCCCAAAAATTGTTGTGCTTGTATACCATCAATTCGCCTTCCAGGGTGAGTTGATCCAAGAGGCCAATTTCAAGGTCAAGGTCGTCTCTGTCTTCGAGGTAGTCAAATACATCACGGTTGAAAACAAAGAAACCGCCGTTTATATAATTGCCGTTGTATTTAGGTTTTTCCGAAAAACGGGTGATCTGATTTTCCTCAATATTAAGTTCGCCAAATCTAAGAAACATCGGCCGCACCCCGGTGACGGTCGCTAATTTTCCGTGGGAATTGTGAAATTGTAAAAGTTTTTCGATATTGACATTTGCGACGCCATCCCCATAAGTCACCATAAATTGATCGGTATCGACATACCTTTCTATCCGTTTTAATCTGGCCCCTTTTAAGGTTTTTTCCCCCGTGTCACACAGGGTTATCTCCCAGTTGTCACCATTGTTCGTATTGTGAACCCGGAATCCGCTGTCGGTTCCCAATCGCATGGTGACGTCATTGTTCATCATTTGGTAATGAAAAAAATACTCTTTAAACATTTCCCCTTTGTATCCCAGACAGAAAATAAACCTCTGAAATCCGTAGTGGCCGTATATCTTCATAATGTGCCATATGATCGGCCGATTACCGATGGCCACCATGGGTTTGGGTCTGAATTCCGTTTCTTCGCGCAGTCTAGTTCCGGCACCGCCACAAAGAAGAACCACCGGTAAATTCGAATTCATAGTGTTCCCTCTTGAGCCTCACGTTTTTTCCTGAATTCAAGGCCCATGTAATATTTTTGCAGCATTTTCCTAAGATCTCATCCGTCTAGCTAAGCTGCCTTTCATAATCTTTAATTTGCGCCACGCATATTCGATAGGGATCTTGCCTCGCGAAATCTTTATACCAATCAACCGTCTTTTTTAATGCTTGGTCTATATTCCAGAGTGGAAACCATTTTAAATAAAATTTGGCTTTGGATATATCCAGGTTCAAAAGCTTCGCTTCATGCGGGGCAGTTTCAGAAGAAGGATTGACCCAACTTCCACTTCCCCACCGGGCCACTACCTTGTCTGCGACTTCTCCAACCGGTATAATCGACTCAGAGTCGGGGCCGAAGTTCCAGGGACCGCAAAATTTTTGCGGCGTTTCATACATCTTAGATGCCAACAGCAGATAACCGCTGATAGGTACCAATACATGCTGCCAGGGACGTGTAGCCTGGGGATTGCGTATTACAATCGGATTGTTGACTTCTAAGGCCCGCATGCAATCGGGAATGATTCTGTCTTTTTGCCAATCTCCCCCACCAATGACGTTGCCGGCCCGTGCGGTCGCGAGGCTTTTCTGAGGGTCGCTAAAATGGTCCGGATTAAAAAAGGTCCTTCTGTAAGCGGCTGTTATAAGTTCTGAGCAGCCTTTGCTGGAACTGTAAGGATCATCACAACCGCCGATTGTATCACCTTCGCGATAGCCCCATATCCACTCCTTGTTTTCGTAGCATTTGTCGCTGGTAACATTCACCACAACCCTTACCGAATCGGTCAGTCGACAGCATTCGAGCAGGTTCACTGTTCCGCCGACATTAATATCATAGGTTTCCTTCGGGTTTTTAAAAGACTCTCTGACAATCGGTTGGGCTGCCAGGTGAAACACAATCTCAGGTTGATATTCATTAAACACGCTTGCTAATTTTTGATAATCTCTGATGTCACCTGTTATATGCGTAATTTTGGTTTTCAAATCACTGACGGCGAAATTGTCTTTCTCAGTCCAGGGTTCCAGAGCATAGCCCACGATGTTGGCACCCAACTCCTTTAACCAGATACAAAGCCAGGAGCCTTTGAAACCGGTATGGCCGGTTATCAATACAGTTTTGTTTTTAAAAATATCACCAAACAAAGGCAGCCTCCGTTGCTTCCGGACATAAATTATTTGGGTTTATCCAGCCCTCACAAATTTGTCGATAACGTCCATTGTATAGTCAATCTGTTCCCTGCCGATCCCTGAATAGGTGCCCAGAAAGAAGGTATCATTCATAATACGATCGGAGTTTGCCAGATCACCGATTTTGCGATAATCTAGGCTCTGGTAAGCCGGTTGCCGGATTAGGTTTCCGCCGAAAAGATTTCTGGTTTCAATCATGAAATCATTTAGATAATTGGTTATTTCCGTTCTCGTAAACCCGGCTTTTTTCCTGACGGTAACCGGAAACGCAAACCACGCAGGATCGGAGCCCTCGGTTGCTTCCGGCAGGATGAAGTAGTCCTCGAATTCCTTAAATCCGCTGGTCCAGGCTTTAAAATTGTCGCGTCGCGTTTGACAAAATTTATCTAGTTTTTTAAGCTGTTCGAGTCCGATTGCGGCCTGGATATCCGTCATCTTCAAATTGTAACCGATATGCGAATAGACATATTTATGATCATATCCAGGCGGCAAGGTGCCATGCTGTCCGGTAAATCTTCGACCGCATTTGTTATTTTCACCGGCCCCGCAGCAACATTCCCGGCCCCAATCTTTAAGAGACCGCACGATTCGTGCCAGTTTATCGTCGGAAGTCAGGACTGCCCCGCCTTCACCGGTTGTAATATGATGTGCCGGATAAAAGGAACAGGTCGCAAGATGTCCGAATGAACCTGTGTTTTTTGCCTGAAACGTCGAACCGAGGCTGTCGCAGTTATCCTCAATCAGGTACAGATCATTTTCTTCAACTAACTCTAATACCCGGCTTAGATCAAACGGGTTTCCTAAAGTGTGGGCGATAAAAATAGCGCGGGTCTTTCGACTCAACGCCTCGATAATTTCCTCAATTTTTACATTATAGGTCGGAATATCCACATCCACAAAAACAGGGATCATGCCATTCATTATAATTGGATTCAGCGTCGTGGGAAAACCGGCCGCGACGGTGATGACTTCATCACCGGGTTTCAATCGCTTATCTCCAAGTAAATGGGAGGTAAGCGCTGTGAGAGCTAATAAATTCGCAGAAGAACCTGAATTAACCAGGCAAGCGTATTTCGCTCCAACTTTGGCGGCAATCTCGGTCTGAAATTGTTCCGCAAAACGTTCCTCGGTCAACCAGAATTCAAGAGATGATGCTACCGCAGCCTGCAGCTCACTCTCATCAAATATTCTTCCCGCATATCGAATCGGTGTTTTCCCGGGAACGAATGGTTTCTCTGAATTTCTTACCTTGTGTAACTCGGCCACAAGATTCGATATTTTTTCTTTTAATTCCTGCTCTGTCATTACCGTGTCATCGCCTTGGTTGATTGATCGGCATATTAAACTGCCTCTGGCATCCGAACCATCAAAAGCCTATACTGCCTAGCTAATCACAGATCTGCCGCCACATGAGCGACGGCAAGCCTGGGATGGCAGAAAGTGAAAAACTACCAAATCAAAAAATTGCAAAGAATATGCCAACTTTTTTATCCGGTTTTTCGTTTAATTTAAGTCAGATATACAGGTTCCCAAAACTAGAATGGCAAAAAGGACAATATTTTGACGGTCCCTCATCATTTCAAATGAGTTGAGGCAGGCTGAGGTACTTATTATAGATTATGCTGAATTTAACCGATAATTGGCCTTTAATACTTCGGTTAAGGTCAGGTGGACGAACTTGCTTATCTGCGACGGCGCAAAATATTTTTCCCAAACATCTTTTGCTGATTTCGCTTTTTGAATGAGATCATCATTGGTGTGTGTCCTAAAAAAACTCAGCACCTCATCCTGCAGATTACTAATTTTAGTCTCGTCAACCTGCCACGTAAATGCTGAATAATTGATGAGATTTTCGAGTGGCAAAACGTAATGATCAGATATGAGAATCGGTATTCGCCCGGCGGAAAGCGTTTCAAAAAAACGTATGGATTGGACGCCAAATCCCCTCGGGCAGAGTGTTGCCGCCGATTGAGCGACTATATCCACAAGTTCAGATCTTTTGACGCCTTGAATGTGACTGGGAAGATACTGGAATTGCTCAACGGAAATATCAATGAAATACCGGATGCCCTGCAGGGTCGGCGTAAGGGGAAATAACTGCTGAACGAACTTCATTGCCTCGGCCATAGCCGTTTGGTAAGTCTCAATGTTTTTTCGATGGGCCAGAACCGTATCAAGTTTCCCAAGCAGCTCGTCGTAAAGCGGCAGCTTGGTTTTGCCCAACAACGGCAGCAGCATATATGCTCTGAGTACGTGCGTTACAAGGGTTCCGATAAAATTCACGTGATACAGCGGTTTATCCGACAAGGGGATTTGGCAAATGTCATCAACGAAATAAGGCAGGCTGATAGAATTTTTATCTTTGTTGCGTTTATCGTGATTAACCCGGTAGATGACCGAGTCAATGTCGAATTTGGGACTTATGTCATCCATCAGAAAAAAGACAAATTTGGACTCATACTCTTTAAAAAATGGCAGCTGCCTCAAAATGCTTTTAAATTTCTCATACCCAAAATGATGATATACGGGGTCAATAACATACGGGAAAAAGATAAAATCAGCATTTTTCTCATTTTCGACTGGTTTAAAATATTGTTCGTCCAGATTGCAATAATCGTCCAGCGGTTTCAGATGCGGGATAATTTGCCGACTGACACCTTTTAGATCTAAATATCGAATGCAAAGGGTTGACGAGACGACCTGAGTACGGGTCAGTGTTCCTCGCATAGATTGGATTTTCTCATGGTCATGGGGACCTTCGGCGACGGAGTCAACCAGCAGCAGGGCATCCCGCATGCGTCCTGCAGAGTTCAGCTTTTGGACATGGTCAACGATGTATTCCGTGCAGTTGAATCCCATATCGCGGATTTCGTCAAGCAGCTTCAGCCCCCGCTCCATGTGACCTGCAATGCAATACGCAACAGCCAGCAGCCCAATGCCCATAGGATGATTGGGGTTTTCATTTAAAAGTCGATCAAGATGCTCGATGGCGCACCTGGTTTCACCAAGTCTTATCTGACACAGTGCGAGATTTAGAACCGCCTCCTTGAGATTGGGACCAAGTTCCATCGCCTTTCTGGCCGCCTCAAGCCCTTTGTCGTATCGTTCAAGCTGAATATACGAATAGCTCATATTAAAAAAGGCTTTTGCAAGATCCGGACAGTGTTCCAGGACAGCCTTCCACAGATTGAGCGCCTCCCCGTACTCGCCTACCTCCTGGGCTTGAATGGCATGCTCTATGAGAGCCGCCGGCCCGGCATGCTTGTCGGCAATTTTCTCTTTTCCAAGGGAGTAATACTTTGCTTTCTTTTTCACTTCATTTTCGCGGCTAAGGGTTCCGTAGTGATGGATGGCGATAGGAGATTTTTGTATAGGTATCCCCTCACGCCTCAATGACGGTTCAACCAGTTCGTGAACGGCATTTTCGAAACGAATGGGGCGACCATTTGGAAAAAACCTGACTTTCTCACTTGGATACCATCCTTTGCCGGCCTGCTCCTGTTGGTAGCCGCCATTATTTGCCTGCCAACCTTCGGTACCGACATCGTTGGTATAATTGCGGGTGGTAAATCGATAGGCACAGATTTCGGTTTGCGGCACCCTGGTTAGAGCCAGCAGAAGATTTTGATCACTGACCGCTAAAACTTCATCAGCATCCAGAATGAATATCCAGGCCCCTTTTGCTAGTGACAGCGAAAAATTGCGGGCATGCGAAAAGTCATTGTGCCAATTATATGGGTATGTCTTTGCCCCATATACCTTGGCGACATCCGCTGTTCTGTCAGATGATCCGGTATCGACAACTACAATTTCATCAACTACATTTTTCACACTTTCCAAACATCGTGCCAGGTTCTTTTCTTCATTTTTCACGATCATGCACAAAGAAATGGCGCCGTTTGATCGTTTCGCCGGATTGATGACCATCGGCCCAAGCGAGCTTCTGATTTTTAAGGCCGGATTTAGAATCCCGTCACCAAGACCGAAAATTGCCATGCTCTTTTCAATGGTCTCCATGGCATCCATTAACTTGTTTTGCTGAATCAGTATATCAATTAAGAGATAGGCAAGCCGTTTATTCATCGGGTATCGCCGATAAGCATCTTGGAACATTTCCTCTGCTTCGGACAAGGCACCGATATCACATATAATTTCATGAAATGTGCAGGCAACCTCTTCGATATGCGGCGAGAGTATAAATCCCTTTTTCAGAATTGCCAGCGCGGCCTCGGAGGGTCCAGTATCCAGCCTTAATAGTGCCAGGTTAATGTGGGCCTTACCATTGGTGGGGGACGATTGAATTGACTTCTCAAAATAAAAAGCGGCTTCATTCAGCTCATTTTGATGATATAACAGCAAGCCTTTCAAATTAAGAGCGGATGCCGAGTATTGATCAATATCTAAGATTTGATTGACAATATTTTGAGCCTCCCCGTAGCGCTGCATCCTTTCCAGACACTCAGCTTTTAGCTCCGCGTTTCTAAGGTCAAAACCTACCGACGATAGCGGTTCAATGATGTCCAGAGCCTCCTGATACTGCTCTTGCTCCAGCAGGATCTCAGTTAGCGCATAATAGAGTCTTTTTTCCTGCGGTGCAAATTGTAAGCCTTTTGATAAAACCTCGCGGGCCACAGCTGATGAGCCGCTTTGGTGTAAACGGGCTGCCTCTTTCAGCAGATCAGGAATGAGATGTTTGGAGGTAGTATCTTGCATGGATATTTTATAAATTTGTTATAATCTAAATTTAGGAAAAAAGTTCATTTAGTCCATCTTAATTTTCGCCCGGCATACTGTCGCTTTATCCGTTTAAATTCTATAAGCGATAGGTTTAAGTCACGATGCTCAATACTTGCCGGTGATTTAAGGTATAAACCTAATTCCTCATTGAGATGTAAAAACTTCTCGGTTTGAGACAATCTCAACCAAAATTCCCAGTCACCCGCAGAATCAAATAACACGTCAAAATATCCGTATTTACGGTGCAGGTTTTTACGCCACATGGGCTGCGGTCCTATATAGCACGCGTCAGCCAGAGTCTGCGGATCAAAGTCCTTCCAGACAAATTTTCCAACCGGCGTAAAGTTATCCCAAGTTTCATTCTCTGTTTCGGTAATCCAGAGGTTGGCATATACCAGAGCAATATCGGGTCTTGTATCCAGCACCCTTGTCATGCGTTCGAAAGCATGGGCCGCATGCCGATCATCCGTATTTGCGTTGGTAATGTATTTGCCTGTGGCAGTCAAAATGCCTCGATTCCAGGCCGCATAAACCGACTCGCGCTGATCCGTTTTAATATATTTGATATTATCGTATTTCTTCTGAAACCCGTATACGACAGCCTCTTCGTTCTGCTGAGAGCCGCTATTGACGACGATAATTTCTGTCCTGTCGGCTATGGTCTGGCTTTCGAGGTCGATCAGGCAGCCGCGGATGAACCGCTCGCAGTTGTAAGCCGATACAATAGCCGAAACCAGGTAAGGTCCACTTTGCATAATTTCTCCATCATCGGTCATCTCAGTTTTACCGTGAAAGTCTAACCTTGCATGGGATTGTGCATTGCCAGATGATCCCCGCTGATTCTATTTTCCAACCTAATTGAGATAACACGCTCAATGCATGTTGCTAGAAATTCTCATTTTCTTTTACGGTGATTGGACAGGGAGGGTCACCTTGTTGGTATACCCGCCACATTTCTTGAAAAGCGAATTCAAGATTTTTTGTAAACCTGGCCGTGTCAAATAGCGGTTTGGTATTACGATGAGATTTAAGTTTTTGGCGCAGATGGATCAAATTGTCCCGGTTCAACGCCAGGTGCACAGCAAGATTTTCATATTCTGTTAAATCCTGGGTAATTAACTCCGGTAATTCAATGGCGGTGAGAATGCTGGCGGATACCCTGGATGCAAAGTGCGTGCCCTGCAACGCAATTACCGGGGTGCCGGCCCAAAGCGAATCGCTTGTGGTCGTGTGGCCATTGTAAACTCTCGTATCCAGGGCAAGATCCGCCAGCCGCATCCGCGCAAGATGTTTTTCCTTTGACAGCTTCTTTGCGAAAACTAGGCGATTGGGATTTATGCCCCTTTCCTGGGCCGCTGATCTTAAATTAACTTCGGCAATACGATTGTCCCACAGCAGCCATAAAACGGAATTGGAAACCTTTTTTAAAATCCTCATCCAACAGTCGAACATTAATGGATCAACCTTAACAGGCTGATTGAAGGAAGAAAAAACAAATCCATGTTCAGGCAGCCCAAAATCTCTGCGCTGCCATTCACAATCGGCTATTTCCTGGCAGTTGTTGTTAACCTGATAGCAATGGGGCATATAAACGAAATTTTCACTGTAAAAGGAGGCATGCCCCTCAGGCGATACAATTTTATCGGTGATAATGTAGTCGAAAAATTCCGCACCGGTTGTGCCCGGAAAGCCGAGCCAGGTCAACTGCAACGGTGATGGCCTCAGGGCACAAACATCCAGCCGGTTTCCGTTAGTATATCCCATTAGGTCTATCAGGATGCAGACCTTGTCATCATTTATGCAGCGGGCCAATTCAGGCGTATTCAATTTGCTGACATCAATAAACCGGTCACTGTCACGCGCGATTTGAGCCCGATAGGTGCTGCCGTCATCATTTCCGTATGAATAACAGTAAACCTTAAAAAAGTCGCGGTTATGCAATTTGAATAATCCACGGGTTAAATGAGCTATGGGATGGTTGTTAAAGTCGGCCGAAAAATAACCCAGGATTATTTTATCTACCCCGGCGGCCGATCTATCATAACTAAAGGACAGGTTAATTCCGGTTGTTTTTTTTGCGATGTCTAAACTTCTGCCCCTGGCTAAGTAATAATTCAAAGCTGGATCGGGGTGGCGACAAACATTGGTATAGACGGCTTCGGCTGTCGGAGTTTGGGTTTCAAGTGAATTTGATGTCAACTTATCCAATTTGAGCGCAAAGCGATCCAGGTTCTGCCAGTCGCAGGTCCTTTGTAACAGGTGTACCAACAGATTGACAGCGTCACTGTATGCGGGTTTTAGCGCGACAGCTTTTTCCAGGACATTGATAGCCTTATGCAATTCACCGTTGGCATGGTAGCTGACGCCCAGATTGTAATGTGCGACAGCATACCCCGGGTTCAGTTGGGTGGCCTTCTCAAAGCTGGCGATCGAATCAGTCAAATTTCCTAACGCTTGCTGAGAAACCCCCAGATTGTTGTACAGCCGGAAACAATCATCCGGACCGGCCGCTGCCGCTCTTTGAAAACACTGGACGGCTTCCAGGTGATTGTTTAATGTCTGATATAAACTGCCGAGTCGGATGCAGGCTTCTACACAGCTGGTATCCGCCTGCAGGGCACCCATATACCAGGAAACCGCCTGCTTTTTAGCGCCCTGCTGCTCAAAAATACGGCCTAAGTTGAGGTATGCTGCTGGCAACTTGGGTTTTAGCTGAACCGCATGTTGATAATATGGGACGGCTGAATCAACCTTACCCTGCGCTGACAGCGTATTGCCAAGATTGTAATATGCGTCCGCGTAGTCGGGTTTTATATCTATCGCTTTGTTAAAGCATGTCACCGCCTGCGCCAATAGGTCTTTTGCTCTGTATGCGTTCCCCAGATTTAAATAATAGGATGCCTGCCCGGGTGATAGTTGAATTGCCCGGCTGATCAGATGAACGGCTTTGCCAATCGCTCCGGTCTGATGGGCGATAACACCCAATAAATGGAGTGCATCTGAATTCTCCGGGTAATGATCAAGAATTCGCAAATAGATCTGACGCGCCTCCTCTAAGTTTCCTTTCTGGTGTAGACGAACCGCTTCCTTGAGGTCATCTGAAAATTGAAATTTCCTTATTTCTGATCCTGGCCTATTCATCATCAATTTAGATGGCTTTTGAGCCGCTATCTATCCTTAGTTGGCTTTTATCAGATCAAAGCCATCGAGCTACATTACCGTTGACTTCATCCTGGTAACTAGTAGCGACCGCGACTTCAAAAAATTCCTCCAGTTCTCTGACAGCCTCAATATCCTCAAATAACTTCACCGAATTAGCTTTAATTTTACTGCTCACCTGACTACGCCATTTTTTATCATTGGCTAGCTTCCAAGCGATATTGACGTAATCATCCAAATCTCTGGCCACGCAATCTGAAACTCCCATCTGTCGATAAAATCCATATGTCAGCCTGCCCGGCAACAAAGGGCTGGGCCAGGTGACCACCGGCACACCGGCAGCGAAGCATTCCAAACTTGTGTTGCCGCCACTCAAATAAATTGTGTCCAGTACTGCATCAGCGACTAAAAATAGTGCGACAAAGTCGTTACGGGTCAGTTTCGGAAGAAATTGAATACGATTATTTGCATCGGGCACAACTCGGTTTAAACGTCTTAGATACAGTGTTTTCCAGTAAGGGTGTTTACCTTCGAGCAAAATCAGTTTTCCATGGAGGTCCCGACTCAAAATATTCGCGATAACGGTATCAAAGTCAGGATGCAGTTTAAATAGACTCTGGGGGCAAAGGTACAAGGTATCTTTGGTTTGAAGCCCGAATCTCTGTCTCGCAGGAATAGAACTTTCAATTTTCGGTCGATAGTAATAATATCCCGTGCGCTTTAAGCGTATTAACTTTTCGAAATAATGATCCTGAGCATCGGGGGGCTCTGCGTTATTGGAAGAAATAAAATAATCGATCGCCGGGATGCCCATTGTAATTTGAAATCCGCGCTTTATTTGGACCGGTGCCAAACGGGAAAATGCAAGGAAATAGGTTAGCGGATCCATGCCGAGTTCCAGGTAAAATAATATATCCAATGAGAATTCGCCAATTCGTTCACGTGCTTTTTTAAGGGCATTCGGCAAAACCACCACCTCATCTGCGGCAGCGTTTATTGCTTTTGCAATCTGATCACTTTTTCCTGGAAAACGAAAAATCACGATATGAAATTTATCACGGGATAAATGCTGAATAAGACCTTGGTATAAATTGCCGATGGTATGATCATAGAGAAACCGGGTTATCATACCAATTTTTATTTTTCCGGCCTTTTCTTGGTTTTTCTTGCATTGAGGGGCTTCCCAAGCCAGGTCGGGGCAAACAGCAAGATAAAAGGAGGCAATCTCCTGCCTGATACGCTTTTCATCCCTACCGTGAAAAGCTAATCCAAAATTTGTCGTTCCGACTTCACAATGAGGATCTTTAAGTTTGTCTCCTCTCTTTTTTAGACTCGCAAGGTTTAATTGTAATTTCCTGCGTGCTGCGGTCATTGATTCCTTTGATTCATATATGAGCGGAAGCTGCATCGCCATTCTGACTTCAAGCCCGAAGCTGGGTTTAATCTCCAGCATTTTTTCATAGCACATGCGGGCTTCTTCAATCTTTCCCAGGTTATCATAAACCAAACCCAGATTGTTGTATGCTTCAGCAAAGCGAGGATTAAGCTTTAGCGCTTTTTGAAAATAGTCAATGGCTTCATCAAACCTTTCCAGCTCTTTGCAGGCGTTCCCCAGGCCGTTAAATGCGTTAGGCAAATCCGGCCGAATTTGCAGCGCCCGATCATAAAAACCAATCGCATCTTTTGATTGACCATTCTTGGCCAGTGCATTCCCCATGTTGTGCATGGCTTCGGCATAAGCGGGGTCTAATTCAATTGCCTTCTTAAAACAATTGATGGCTTCAGTTAAATTTTCTTGGGCCAGGTAAATGTAACCCAGATTATTGTAAGTGCCGGCTGATTTCGGATTATAAATTAAGGCTTTTTCATAATTGAAAATTGCTTGATCAGGTTGACCACAATCCTTAAATAGATTTCCGAGATTGTAATATGCAACCGCAAATTCAGGATAGGCTTGCACTGCCTGCTTGAAGCATTGCAAGGCTTCATCGATCCTGCCTTCTTTTTTTAGCAGCAACCCGACATTGTTGAGTGCTTCGGCAAACTCGGGCTTGATTATTAGTGCACCCCGGTACGCAGAAATTGCCTTATCCGGCTGGTTGAGATTCTGATAGGCAGTTCCCAAATCAAAATAAGCTTCGGCATAATCCGGCCGCAGATCAATGGCTTTTAGATAGCAGGTTATGGCGTTACCATGCTGTCCATTCTCTTTATAGGTGTTGCCCAAACTGTAATAGTATACCGGATTGTCAGGATTAATTCGAATAGCTTGTTGAATCATTTCAACGGCAGGTTTAATTTTTCCGCGCTGATAGGCAACCACACCCAACAGGTGCAGAGGGTCCGGATGAAGCTTTTGAAGCTGGTTTAAACGGACATACATTTCCTCGGCCAGATCAAGCTGGCCGGTTTGATGATAGCTTACCGCTCTTTTTAATTCTTCAGTGATATCCATAAACAATCTATTGAGCTTTCAGTCTTCAAAAACCAGCAGCGGTTTTACCCGCCGGATCTTTCCGCAGATTTTCCAGGTTCTTGCCTGCTTCCATATTCCAGGGCTCAAGTTCAAGAACGCGGCGAAAAAAAGTTTCTGCATCCTGCGGTCTGTTGACTGCTATGGAAATGTGACCGGTGGCCAGCAAAACTTCAATGTCTGCGGGATTATTTTTTAAAACGCCCAAATAGATTTGTAAGGCCTTTGGTACATCACCCTGCACAATAAAATAAAAGTCCGCCAAATTTTTATTATAGGTGCTGTTGTAAGGCTCCAGTCTAACGGCGTTCTTGTAGTGGTTTTGTGCTTGATCGTTATTTTCCAGTTTTTGATGATATACGCCCAGATCGTTGTGAGCCGCGGCAAAATCCGGAAATCGCCCCACCAGCTGCTCTAGAATGGATACCGCCGATTCAATGCTGCCGGCTGCACCCGCTTCCTGAGATCTCTGATAAAGTTCTTCGGGTGAAACCGCTTGCGCCTTCATAGTTTGATTATTTTTAATTTTCTCTAAGCATTCAAAGGCCTCAGAATGCCAGGGCTCAATCTCAAGCACTTTTTGATAGTAATTCATGGCATCCTCGAATTGGTGCAGGGCCACGCACAGGTTGGCGGCAATAAACATCGTTTCCGCATCAGTAGCGCCCTTTTCAATCATCTTTTTATAGACAGCCAGCGCCGGTTCAACCTGCTTCAGTTCCGCATGATAATAATCGGCCAGGCCTTTGAGATAATTGAGGTTTTCCGGCTCGTAGTCAACGGCTCGTTTGTAACACTCCAATACCCTGTCTTTTTCTCCGAACTCATAATATAAGGTTGCGAGATCATAGTATGCCCGGGCGAAGCTAGGATTGGTCTGTAAAAATTGTTCATAGGCGCAAATGGCTGCCTGATACCATTGATTTTCTATCAACGGCTGAATGTCCTGATAGTATTCTTCAGCAGTTTTCATCCTTAGTAGCCTCCTAATTTATAATATTATCTAACTTGATTTCGGTATTAAGCTAAACGAAGTGGAACTTAATTCTCAATTGTTTTCTGGAGCTCCCGGAACTTTGATTAGCCGCGGTTTTTCGCCATTCAGATAGAGTTGCCAAATCATTTTGTAAGCATTCTCCAGGTCTCTGGTAAAGCGTGCCGTATCAAAAAGGGGTTGCTCCAACCGATTTTGTGTCAACTTCTCTGTAATTTTATTAAGCAGACCCGGATGGTTTGCCAACCGAACAGCCAAGGCTTCATACTCGGATAAACTTTGGGTGATGAGTTCCGACAGTCCCGCGGCCGCCAATAAACTTGAAGATACACGCGATGCAAAATGTTTTCCTTGCAGGGTGATAACGGGGACTCCGGCCCAGAGTGCATCGCTGGTCGTCGTGTGCCCGTTGACGGTTCGTGTATCCAGGAAGAGATCGGCCAGCTTTATACGTGCCAGGTGCTCAGCTTTGGGAAGCTTACCGGTGAATATCAGCCGGTCAGGTGCCACTTCTCTTCGAATGGCTTCACTTTTCAAATGTTCATCTGCTAATCGACCCTTTCGAATCAACCACAAAACACTGTTCGGTATTTGACGCAGCACATTCATCCAAACATCAAACATCACCGGCTCTATCTTGTATGGTTCGTTAAAGGAGCAGAATATAAAACCGTCTTCCGGCAAATCGAAATCCGAACGCCGATATTCTTTGTCGGCAATTTCTTGATGACCATCATTAACCTGATAGGTGTGGGGCATGTAAACAAACTTTTCGGAAAAATATGATGCATGCTCCGGTGGCGTGACGATCCGGTCGGTGATAATGTAATCCATGAAATCGGCACCGCTGGTTCCT
Organism: Olavius sp. associated proteobacterium Delta 1; assembly: GCA_902749685.1. GTDB lineage: Bacteria > Desulfobacterota > Desulfobacteria > Desulfobacterales > JAFDCJ01 > JAFDCJ01. Next base: position 24,459 of record CACVKW010001397.1, read on the forward strand.
GGAAAACCCAGCCATGCTACCTGAATCGGTGCGGGTTGATGGGCACAAATCTCCAGTCGATTTCCTTCGGTATAGCCTTTCAGATCAACCAGGATTTCAACTTCGTCTTTATATATCTCGTTAGCTGCTTCAAAATGATTTAACTCACCAATGTCTACAAACTTGTCGCAGTCATTTTCAATTTTCTCGCGGTAGTGACTGCTATCAGTTTTGCCGTAAGAATAGGCATTTATTTTAAAAGCATTCCGGTCATGATACCCAAAAAAGCTGCGCATTAGGTGAGCTGTGGCATGATTTTGGAAATCTGCCGACAGGTATCCGACCGTTATACGAAATTTTTGTGCTCCCCGATTGTCAAACGAAAACGGTTCATATGTTTTTGAAGACCGATAAAATCCTGATATTCTGGCTTTGATATCATCGGCCCATGATTTTGCGACTTTGAAATTATAGCCGGGATCATCCGACAGCGAAAAAGTCAAAAATGGCATTTCGGCCGCCAGTTTATTGTCTTTAAGAGCAGCCTTTGTGAGTTGTTTCAACTTGGCAACCGGCTTTGTCAGCTTACTCCAGGCACAGGTTTGCTGAAGTCGGCTGATCAAAAGATTGTGGGCAAAGGCATGGTCCGGATTCAGTTGAATCGCCTTGCAGTAACTGGCAAGGGCTTCTTCCGATTGGCCGCATTGCCAATAGGCACTGCCGAGGTTGTAATGCGCATTCGAAAAATCAGGATTTTGCTGCAAGGCTTGGTGGTAACACGCAATCGCTTCATTGAACCGTCCCTCTTGTCTATAAACAATGCCCATATTGTTAAAAGCTTCCGGATTCTTTGGCCTGAGGATCGCAGATTTTTGAAAACAAGCCATCGCTGGTTCCAATTTACCCAATTCACGGTACAGGGTTCCCAGATCATTATACGCCTCACCGTAGTCCGGATTTATCTCCAGCGCTTTTTGTAGGCAGTCGACGGCGTCATCCAACTGCCCCAGATTTTGGTAGGCAAACCCCATGCTGGCATAAGTATCAAAGCTATTTGGATTCAATTCGATGGCCTTTCGATACCACCTGATGGCTTCCAGGAACCGCTCCTGCCGCTTCAAGGCATTCCCCGCATTATTGTACGCCTCGAAATAGCCGGGTTCTATCTGCAAGGCCTGTTGATAATGCTCGAAAGCTGTATCTATCCGACCTATATTAAACAGCGCCACGCCCAAATTGTTATGAGCGATTGCCATATCCGGTGTAATTATCAATGCTTTTTGATAAGCGATAACCGCATCGGTAAAGCGCTCAAGCTGCTGAAATGCATTTCCAAGACCAAAATAGGCTTCGGCATATTCCGGCCGCAAATCTATTGCTTTTTGATAACAGCCAACTGCATCATCTAGCATATCATTTTCTTTGTATGCATTACCTAAATTATTGTAGTAAGCGGCATTACCCGGGTCGATGCCAATGGCACTTTTGATTAACTTAACAGCATCGTGATATTCACCTGTTTGATACGCGATCACTCCCAGCAGGTGTAATGGGTCCGGATGCTGAGACTCCACTTCATGAATGCGGACATAGATGGCTCTGGCCTCGTCCAACCGGCCTGCTTGATGATAGCTGACTGCTTTTTTGAGTTCTCCAGCAAGATCCATCACGAATGTTCTGCCTCAATATATTGTTTCAATTCTTCAACCAAACTCAGGACAACCCGCTTCCAGTCTCCTGGCTGCGGTTGCCGGAAAAGCCGCATTGTGGGATACCAGGGAGAATCCCGTCTTTCCAACAACCACTTCCAATCCGCGGCAAAGGGGAGCAACACCCACACCGGTTTTCCCATGGCACCGGCCAGGTGAGCGACTGCCGTATCCACACTGATGACCAGATCCAGACATTCGACGGCTCCGGCGGTGTCGGCAAATGTTTCAAACTCTTGGCCCAGGTTATGGACATCAACCGGCATCTGATTAACCGTCTGCGCATCTTCACCCTTCTGCAGTCCGTAGATCTGAATATTTTTTATGGTGAGCAGCGGCAGAAAATTTTCCAGCGCACAGGATCTTTCGTGTTTGTTCGTTGATTTGGCAGCCCAGACCAGCCCGATTTTGAATCCGGATCCATTGATGCGGGCTGCCCAGTTCTGAAATTTAGCCTCAGAAGCATATAAATATGGCACCTGGGCCGGGATGGTCTCAATGGTTGTTGCCAAAACTGCGGGCAAACTCATTAATGGGATATGGAGGTCATGGGAAATCTGAGGTGGGTGATCAAATGACATGGATGCCAATTGGTCAACACCGATATTATCTTGCAGCAAATCGATGAGTTCAGGCCTGGATTCAAAGATGATGCTGCCCCCCCGAGATTTAACCTGCGGCAGATAGCGGACAAACCAGATGGTGTCTCCAAAACCCTGTTCGCTATGGATGAAAAGCGTTTTGCCGGTAAATTCCCGTCCATCCCATCGGGGACTTTTCAAACGGTGAGGATATACCCGCTTCCAGTCGTCACGCTTAAAACGCCACTCATACTCATTCCAGCCTTCTTCAAACCTTGCGGTCGCAAGCAGTGATAGGGATCGGTTGAAGTGGGCATCGAAATGTTCGGGATCTAAATCAATGGCTTTCACGAAATGGCTAATTGACCGCTCTGGCTGATTCCGGTCCTGGTAATATTTCCCTAAATTGTTGTGCGCGTCCGGGATTGGCGATTGGCCTTCGACTGCTTTTTGATAATAGAGAACGGCCTTATCCGCCTCGTTGCGTATTTGAAACAAAATCCCAAGGTTGTAGTTTATCATACTGCTTTCGGGGGCCAGGCTGAGGGCCTGGTGATATTGTTCCATGGCTGCTTGATAGTCGAACTTGTCCCGATAGACATTACCCAGGTTATTATACGCTTGGGCATAATCAGGACTCAATGCAATCGCCGTTTTGAAACAGGTTTCGGCTGAATCATATTGGTCTTGTTGGGAATACGCTAGCCCCATATTATTGTATGCTTCAGGCAAACGCGGGTTGCAGACCAGGCTTTTTCTATAGCAGGCTATGGCCTGATTATATTGCGCCAGTTGCCGCAAGGCGTTGCCCATATTGCATAGGCCTTCCACCAAATTAGGATTCAAGCTCAGGGCTTTGCGATAATAATTGACCGCTTCCGTAAATTTTTCTTCGCGCTGCAGGATATCACCGAAACTTACATAGAAAACCGGCACGTTTGCATCATTTTGAATGGCACGGTCGATGAGTTTCTTTGCCGTTTCTAGGGAACCTTTTTCACCATGAATCAGTCCCAATAGGTGTAAGGCATCTGCCTGCTGGGGCGCAATCTCCAGAATCCGACAATAACTGGCCTCGGCCTGTTCCAACTGACCGGAATTGTGGAAATACAGCGCTCTATTAAGCACTCGGTCAATATCAATTTTCGGATCAATTGATGGATTCATTGGAAATTCTGGATATTAAGACCACTTGTCGATTTTTGGGTCCGCCGCGAATTGCCGTCACTATTCTGACAGGCAAACGCCGGATACTTGACAAAAGGTTTGCCGACTTTTCAAACAATATATTCCAATTCGGTGTAATCGGTGTTGACCCGCAAGTTTGCAATCCACGGGCAGGCGGGTCCATGTCTGAGCTTATCTAAGCTAAGATAGTTGAATCATATTAAATTACATCCAAAAAATACAATTGTTTGGCTTAAAGTTTGCAAATGTCATACCAAAAGAATTTAAGCATAGAGCGGCGATTTTTAATAACATTGCAGCCGGAAACGATACGCTTACACATTCAGAAAATTTCTAACCTAATTTAGTGTGGCTGGACTATTATGCTGGAACTGACAAGTGTTCTCCCTGGAATATCAAAATTTAATAGAATGAAAATTTTAGGATCAGGCCACAGTATCACCAAATACTGCGTGGACGATATCTATGATGATCGCGCCTTTTATGTCATCCTAAATCATTTCGATGTTATCAAAGATCTAGCTCGGCTAAATAATGCTCCGGTTTTATTTTTTGCCCATGACTACCATAATGCGTGCTTTAATCCCGTCCTTGCGAAAAAAGAGTTGAAATCGTTTCTAGGGCGAGACAATGTCCATGTTTTTCTGCACAAAAGGGACATCAATCACGAAAATTGCAAAACAGATATAAATTATCCAGCAGATAGGCTCGTGTGGATTAAAAATCTCCACTTTTATGAAAAGGCCCAGAGTAATATTAACTACTTCGAGAACACGGAAAATTCCCTGCTCGGTTTTTCATCATCCCTGCATTCGCCGCTTTCGTTGGCTGTTGGCAATCCATTTATCAGCGAAGTATACCTCTACGGAATGGATCTATACATCTATCAACGATTATTAAGATTTGACAATGGCGGCGCTGGCAGTGACGCGGCGATCATATTCAATGCCAATAAGTACCTGCTAAACTATCTGTACGATAAGAGGCAGGATCTGAAAATTGCTTTTTTCAACTAGTGGAGCTTTTCTCTTGCCCCTTTTGAGCGAGTCAACCGATCAGCACCCAGCATCATCAATGTCCGATTTTATGCAATCAGGCTTTTTGTAGCAATTATAGCCATCACTAAGATTACAATCACTTACCGGACAAAATTAGTGGATTATTTAGAATATGACCACCCATTAAGGCTAAAACCATCTATTCTATTCGGAGTAGTGGAATTCCCAAACAAATAAAAAAGCCATGTCGAGGGACATGGCTTTTTTATTGATTTTCAATAGTCAGGGGTATGTATCAGTAATACTTTGTCACATTTAGGTACACTTATGTCCGTTCCTATAACTATCTAATGTTGAATTGAGCAACATAATCTTGCCAAAAAACAGATTCTTCCACTAATTCCTGATACTTATATCTATAAGCTTGATACTCATCTTGCAATCCCATCATTTTATAGCACTTTGCAGCGAAATAATAAGCAAAAGCATGATCAGGATTTACCTTAATTGTATTCTCGAATCCCTCGAGTGCTTTTTTATAATTTTTCACTCTTGTCCAAAAACGGGTTTAGAATGAGTCATAAAGTGAGTAATAATACGAGTCATTGAAAAAAATCCTCCTTATATGTAGGGTGG
>CACVKW010001398.1 GCA_902749685.1 Olavius sp. associated proteobacterium Delta 1
CGCGGCAGCGGCAGAGTGGATGATATCAAATTACTGAACCAAATGCCGGCCTCATGGGATAGTGATGGTGATGGGATTACGGATGCTGAAGAGAGGGCGGTTTACGGGACTGACCGGTACCAGATGGATACCGATGTGGATGGCATAAGTGATGGTGATGAGCTATTATTCTGGGGGGCGGATTGGGACGTCGATTATGATGGTGATGGATTGAACAATCTGGTGGATATGGACTCGGACAATGATGGTGTTCAGGACAATGCCGA
>CACVKW010001399.1 GCA_902749685.1 Olavius sp. associated proteobacterium Delta 1
CATTGAAAGTATTGACTGATCCTGGATTCTGGTTTCTGGATCCTGGATGTCGTTGAAATTCACCGATAGTGTCCTGTTAGATATCCAGCATCAAGTATCAAGCATCCAGCATC
>CACVKW010001400.1 GCA_902749685.1 Olavius sp. associated proteobacterium Delta 1
CAACATTGCTGTCCAAAATAATTTGAAAATCAAATACTGCCTTTAATAAAAACAGGCAGTTATAAACGGGAAATTAGTGATTTAGAAATCAGGTTGTACC
>CACVKW010001401.1 GCA_902749685.1 Olavius sp. associated proteobacterium Delta 1
ACCCTATAGTTGCATAAAATTTTGAAATCCAACTTCGCTGCTGCAATGAAGACCATTGAAAGTATTGACTGATCCTGGATTCTGGTTTCTGGATCCTGGATGTCG
>CACVKW010001402.1 GCA_902749685.1 Olavius sp. associated proteobacterium Delta 1
AAAATGTCAGAGATTCTGGGAATCGCACAGAATCTGGACGAAAGCGACGAGAGCATATGATATCTCTGGCCGCACAGCTAAGTCCGCATACCGGCAAAATGGCTGCTTGTGAAGCACTGCAAGTGCCAAGGGCCACCTTCTATCGGCATCACAGCGCAAATAGTCGGCCCGGAGATAACCGTACACATCGGCCTGCACCTCCGCTGGCTCTCAGTTCCATGGAACGCCAGGCAGTAATTGATGCCCTGCATTCTGATCAATTTTGTGATGATGCTCCCCACCAGGTATATGCCAAACTGCTGGATGCAGGCCGGTATCTGTGCTCAGTGCGTACCATGTACCG
>CACVKW010001403.1 GCA_902749685.1 Olavius sp. associated proteobacterium Delta 1
GCCATCTACAAGGATCGCTGGCAGATTGAAATTTTCTTCAAAGCGCTCAAACAAAATTTGAAAGTAAAAACCTTCGTCGGTACCAGTGAAAATGCACTTTACATTCAAATTTGGACAGCATTAATTGCAATGCTGCTAATTAAGTTTCTTCAGTTCAAATCTAA
>CACVKW010001404.1 GCA_902749685.1 Olavius sp. associated proteobacterium Delta 1
AGCATCGAGTATCAAGCATCCAGCATCAGCCCGGAAAAAGCAACGATCTCAGGCATAACGGCCAGGCTAGATGATAAGAATTTATGCAATGTTAGGGTTAAAAAAGAGTGACACCATGTCTGAAAAAGAAAAAAACCCCGTAGCTCCCTATATGGCAGTCGGCCTGTCGACAGTCGTATACGGCATTGCCGAGCGCAAGCATATCAAGGTCAACCTGGCAACCATAGAAGATAACATCCATGCCGCCGTGTCCATGGTCAATATCAATATGCCCGTTAAATTGATTGCATTGGCCGAGGGCTCCCTGACCGGGTTTACGGATGAAGCCTTTGATCTGTCCCACACCCTGGCGGCAAATGAGCTGTTTATTGACATTGCCGGCGGCAATTCCCACATTGTCGACTACTTCGGCAACATCATGTCGTATTCCGCTTCAGGATACAACACCATGGTGGCCGCAATTTTAGATATCGAGGCCCTGCGCCAGTTCAGGGTCATGAATCTCAACAGCAATTGGATGAAGGATTTAAGAACGGAAGTATTCCGCAAAATGTATGAACAACCGATCCATCCCAAAAACCTGTGGCTGGAGCAGGATCCGCTGCCGCACGCCAAGGTGGAGGAAATCTACCGCGAGAACATTCGCTGCCTGATCAAGCGCGGGTCCTTTACCGAGCCCGCCCATAAACATAAAGGGGCTCATTTTCAATCCGGCGCTTCATCACCCGAGGAAGAAAAGTGGGAGAATATAAAGTCGCTCTGGGATGGATGGGGGGAAGAAGAGGATTGAAGATTGAAAATTGAAAATTGAAGATTTGTGGTATTCTAACTATTTTGTGTTCGTCTTCTTGATAAATAAGGTAAGAAAACCAGAAATGAATCAGACTCAAAGTATCCAGCTTTGATATCGCTTCATAGGGGGGTGTTTGCGGTCGGCCAACCGATGAAATAGTGGAATGATGGAAGTTTGGAATATTGGGGCTGTAAAATGGATGATGCGTTTGACTTTATTTTATGATCAGTGCCATTTATATAAAAATCGATTAAGATCCTTAAATATTCAATCTTCAGTCTTCAATCTTCAATACAAAACCGCCGGAAGGGAGGTTTGCACATGGACGGCGATCTGGTTGCATTGATTTCCGAATTGAAAAAAAAAGAAGCCATTGAGGTCACGGAACAACGATTAAACGCCGGGGAAGATCCGCTGAAAATCCTTGATGATGCCCGCAAGGCCATGCAGATCGTCGGCGCACGTTTTTCAGACGGCACCTATTTTATTCCCGACCTGGTCTATTCCGGCAAGATCCTGGAAGAGATCGCAGCCATGATCCAACCGGGCTTGTCGCAGACGCCTGAATCAAAAAAGCTGGCAAAAATCGTGATCGGAACCGTGGCCGGCGACCTGCATGATATCGGCAAAGATCTGGTGACATTCATGCTGGATATAAATGGTTTTGATGTTTACGATCTGGGCATTGATGTCCAACCGCAAACCTTTGTCGCAAAAATAAAAGCGGTCCAGCCGGAAATCATCGGCATGAGCGGCTTTTTAACATCTGTTTACCAGGCCATGAAAGATACGGTGGACGCCATCGCAGCGGCCGGTTTGCGCCACAACGTCAAGATCATGATCGGCGGCGGCGTAATGGATGATGAGGTCAAAAGATATTGCGGGGCGGATGCCTATGGATCGGATGCCATGGCGGCCGTGGATTTGGCCAAGAAATGGACGGGAGGTGCATGATGGTGGACAAGACAACGGAAAGCCTCGAAAGATGGTGTTCCGCCGAAGGCATTGAATTCATCGACTCTGCCGCCGAAGCAGCCTATAAACGGCGCGCACGCAGAATTTCCGATGTGATTCAACTAAAAGTTCCCGACCGGGTTCCGGTGGTGCCCAGTTTTGGCATGTTTCCCTATCTGGACAATGGATTGACCTGTCAAGAGGCGGTGTTTGACTATGAGAAAGCCGATGCCGCTGCGATGAAGACCCTGGAAGAATTTCAGCCGGATATGTTTTTGGGCTCAGGCTATGCTTTTCCGGCACCGCTCTTTGAGGCCATGGGATACCGGCAGCTCCGATGGCCCGGGCGCGAAATCCCGGCCCACTATGTCTATCAATTTGTCGAAGACGAATATGTCAAAGCCGACGATTTTTATGATCACTACCTGGCAGACCCGTCGGATTTTATGCTGCGCCGTTACCTGCCGCGGGTGTGCAGCAAACTTGAGCCTCTGTCGCGCATCCGGCCCTTTGCCGAGTCATTCGGTTATTATCTGACGATGTGCGGATCCTATGCCTACTTCGGCATTCCGGAGGTCCAGCAAGCCCTCAAAGCCCTGATGAAGGCCGGCGAGGAATCCCTCAAATGGGTCACGATTCTGAACGAACAGGCTGAAAAAATCATGTCCCATGGTTTTCCGCTGTATGAAGGCGGCGAATCGGCGGCACCCTACGACCTGGTGGGTGACTGGTTCCGGGGCACGGCCGGGGTCATGGTGGATATGTACGAGCGCCCGGAGAAGCTGCTGGCCGTTATGGAGAAACTGGTGCCCATCTCCATCAAAATGGGTCTGGATCTGGCAAAGGACAACGATCATCCCATCATCGGCTTCATGCTGCACAAAGGCGCCGACGGCTTTATGTCGCCCGAGCAGTTCAACACCTTTTACTGGCCGCCTTTGAAAAAAGTAATGATGGGCCTGATTGAGGAGGGATTTGTGCCGATGCTGCTCTGTGAAGGCACCTACACCTCCCGCCTTGAAACCATCGCGGATATTCCCAGAGGCAAATGCATTTACTGGTTTGAAACGGTGGACTGGGCCAAGGCCAAAGCAATTTTGGGAGATACCGTCTGCATCCGGGGAGGGATTCCGGCATCAACTCTTTTTTCCGGTACGGTTCAACAGATGCAAGACTGCATCAGGCAGTTAATCGACGTCGTGGGCCAAGGCGGCGGCCTCATCGTTGACTGTGGTCTCTGGTTCGATGAAGCCCGGCCCGAAAACGTTAAAACCATGGTGGAGTTTACCAAGGAATATGGTGTGTACTGATTGAGGTCTCGGAATTTATACACCTTTATGAAAGTATATGATGCTTTTCAGTCCTGAGTTCTTGCCACGATCATGGAATAATGGAATGGAGGAATATTGGAAGGTTGCGTTATAGAAGGATGGTACCCTTTTATTAATCTTCCTGTCAATCCGCCTGCGAACATACAATACAACTATCCGTTTTGCCGGAGCCCATGATTCCATCATTCCAACATTTATTTTGGGGTGAGCACCTATATTCATTGCTGACCTGGAGGGTGACAAAATGCAGAACAATAGGAACAAAGAAGTCAAACGCGCGATTTGCTTTGGCTGCTGGCTGCAGGCCGGGGTGCTGGCGACAATCGAAGACGGCCGGGTAACCAAGCTTAAGGGCGAGCCCGGCCATCCGGTCAACCAGGGCTGGATCTGCGAGCGCTCGAAAGCCTTTATCGAACACCTTTACCACGAAGACCGCCTCAATTATCCGCTCAAAAGGGTCGGCGAACGGGGCGCGGGAAAATGGCAAAAAATTTCCTGGCAAGATGCCCTGGACGAGGTTGCTGAAAAACTGGATCTCATCAAAGCCCAAAGCGGCGCCGAGGCCGTGGCCTCGATCGGCGGCACGGGCCGGGGTTTTTCGGAACTGTTTAAAGTGCGGTTCATGAATCTATTCGGCAGCCCCAATCATGCCAATGCCGGCCAGTGGTGCTCGGTGGTCAGCCGCCAGATTCATGCCGCCATCCATGGGGCCGGGGCCAGCCGGGCCGTCAAGCCGCCCTGCAAATGTGCCGTGATATGGGGTGGCAACCCGGCCGAATCCTTTGCCTGTATTTTCCCCCAGCATACCAAAGCCAAACGCAGGGGCACCCAATACATCATCATCGATCCCAAGTACTCCGAGACCGCCGGCCGGCTGGCAGACCACTGGCTGAAATTGAGACCGGGCACTGACGCCGCCCTGGCACTGGGCTGGATCCATGTGATCATCGAAGAAAAGCTGTATGATAAAGAATTTGTCGCCAACTGGTGTCATGGGTTTGAAGAACTCAAGGAACGGGTCAAAAAATACACGCCGGCCAGGGTGGCTGAAATTACCCGGCTGCCGGAAAAGCAAATCGTGGATACGGCCAGGCTGTATGCCACCAGCAAACCGGCATCCATCATCTGGGGCGTCAAATCCGATATGCAGGGCCGCAACGTAACCGGCATTACCCATGCTAAATGCGTCCTCAGAGCCATTACCGGCAACCTCGACGTCGTGGGGGGTGACATGCTGGCAGGCCCCTGTGAAAAAGTAAACTATGGTACGGTGCTAGAACACATGCACATGCTGCCCGCGGAGCAGCGCAAAAAGCAGCTCGGTGCCGAAGATCACAAACTCTGGTGTTTTCCCGGCTATGAAATGGTTGAAAAAAGTGCCAAACCCTACTGGTACGGCAAAGGATTGTCGGCCGGTTTTCTGCCCGGCTGCCATGAGCCGGCGGTCTGGACCGCCATCCTCGAAGGCGAACCCTACCCGGTCAGGGGCCTGGTTTGCGGCGCCTGCAACCCATTGGTGGCCTTCCCCAACACGAAACGAATCTACAGGGCCCTGAAAAGCCGCAAGCTTGAGCTGTTCGTCGTTGCCGAGCAATGGATGACCCCTTCGGCCATGCTGGCGGATTACGTCTTTCCGATTACCAACTGGCTGGAGCATCCCCAGCTCTACACCCAGACATTTCAGGGCAGTGGCAGTGCCGCCGCTCTGGGTCAGCGGATTGTTGCGCCCCTGTATGAACGCCGCACCGATTTTGAGTTTTATCGCGGCCTGGGGCTCAGGCTCGGCCAGGATGAATACTGGCGTGAGTCCCTGGAAAAAGAATGGGACTGGTGCCTGGAACCGCTGCTCAAAGAGCTCGGCCTGGAAAATTCCGAGGAGTTTGCCACAAAGCAGCACTGGTGGTCCTCTCCGGTGGTTGAAAAAAGATATGCCACCATTGACCCGGCTACCGGCCGGCCCAAGGGCTTTGCAACACCCACCGGCAAAGTTGAGCTGTATTCCACCATCCTCGATAAGCTGGGCTATGATCCCCTGCCCTATTACGAAGAACCCCCGGAAACCCCAGTCAGCCAGCCGGAGCTGGCCAAAAAATATCCGTTTATTCTCATCACCGGTGCCCGGTTTCGACCCATGCACCACTCCGAGCACCGTCAGATCCGCTCGCTGCGCAAACTTCATCCCCACCCCATAGCGGAAATCAACCCGGAAACCGCCCGCCAGCTGGGTATCGGCGATGGCGAGTGGGTGGTCATCGAAACGCCGCGCGGAACAATCAAGCAGAAAGCCAAACTGACGTCCAGGATAGCGCCGCGCATGGTGGAATCCCAGCACGGCTGGTGGTTCCCCGAAGAAATCGGCGAAGATCCCACGTTGTTCGGTGTCTTCCAATCCAACGTCAATGTCCTCACCCCGGACAGCGAGGAGTTCTGCGACCCGGCGACCGGAGCCGTCACCTTCGGGCCCTTGTTGTGTAAAATATATCCCCTTAAGAAATATGCTTAACACCTGAATTTTTGCCATTAAATGATTTATAATTTTGAAAAAGAGCCAAAAAAGACATCGGTTTAAATGCTTATCGCTATCATTTTGGGTATAAAATGGGCGTTTTAACAAATTTGGATGTTTATTGATAGATATCGGTATGATAACTTGGCCTGACTGCAGTTTCAATTTGCAGAGTTGCCAAAAAAAATAATAATTTTATTCACTTACAGCTTATATCTGAAATCCATTCGTAATATGGCGTCTTTTCGCTTGACAAGAATACGCGTTCTTCAGTAGCCTGCCTTTAAAACCAGCCATTTCAATAAGGATAAAAATATAAATTGCCATTGGCTTGATTAACTCGAGGGGGACAACGAAAGTTCCGTTGGGAGTTAAACTAATAATTGGGGCGCAGCCAAACTTTGGGGGTGAAGGCAGGCCCGGAAGCCATCGTGACAGTAGGGAAATGAATTGTTTATGGTCTCTTTTAGATGCCTTTTGAACAACTCTTCCGACTCTGTGAGGCAAAAATCGGGTATCCTTTGGGCTGGTTTCTTATCAACTTCGTTTTCCTGTTATGATTGCTTGTTGTGATCTGAATCGGTACCGGAAACCACTCTCCTGCAAAGCGCAAATTATAGTGCTATCTTTGCTCTTTTCACCACGTGCCGCTCCGCCTTCGAAAATGTTCGGCATATTTTCGGCCAATTCCTCCTCTAGTTTTTGAAAAATTTTACTGCTTATACCTTACCGTAATTATAAATTAGGAGCACTTAAGAACTTTGAGAAACACGCTCGAGCCACCTTTAAAATAGACAATATTTGGGGTGAAAGAACGATGCTCAAGAGAGGTATTACCGGGTTTTTAGCCATCACGGCGTTGGTATTTCTGCTTTCCCCACCAGGTTACGCACATTGGAAAGGGTTGAGCAATCTATCGACGATTGTGGCGCCTAAGCATCACGAAACGATAGATGAATATCCTGTAGAAATCATTGTGGAGTTTAAAAATGAGGCGAGACCGGAGACTTTTAAAGCCTGGTTGAATCTAAGAGAAATTACCCACAAGTTTGAACCAATTGAAAATGGTGTCCGGGCATTGGTTGCGTCCGAAGATGGGTTAAAGATTAAAACGAAAGCAAGGAGATTTAAAGGTCATAAAACAAATATTTTAGTAACCTCAATCAGAGGGCCTAAGAAAAAGGGAGACATCGATCTTAGGGCCTTTTTCGTCATAGGCAAACCACGAAACCACCCGCCGGTAGCCGACGCCGGGCATGATCGAAAAGCCTTCGTAACAGAGAGGGTGCGACTGAACGGTTGGCGGTCCAGGGACGTGGACGGGAATCCTTTGACGTATAGCTGGTCCATCAGCGCCATGCCGGAGTGGAGCGGGGCGGTGCTTTCCGATCCGGATGCTGTCGACCCGACTTTTTTGGTGGATCGTCCCGGCACCTATGCTATTGACCTGGTGGTCCATGACGGCGAGTTGGCAAGCGAGCCGGATACGGTTCGCATCGGCACAAAGAACTCCCGTCCCAAGGCCGACGCGGGAGCGGATCAGACGGCACCTGTGGGTCAAAGCGTCCGGCTGGACGGCAGCGGTTCCACCGATGTGGATGGGGATCTTCTGGCCTATGATTGGTTCTTTAGTTCTCTGCCTGAGGGAAGCAACGCTGAAATTTCCGATCCAACCGCCCTCAAACCAACCTTTGCAGTGGATCTGCCCGGCACCTATGTCGTTAAACTCAAAGTCTACGATGGATCGGTGGAAAGCAAGCCGGATAAGGTTCGTATAAACACGGAGAACTCCCGGCCGGTAGCTGATGCGGGAGCGGATCAGACGGTCTCTGTGGGACAAACCGTGCAGCTCGACGGCACCGGCTCCCATGATGCAGATGGGGATCCATTGACCTATAAGTGGCACCTTTTTTCTTATTCCAAAAAGAAGTACGCAAAACTCTCCGATCCCAGGGTGATCAACCCCACTTTCATGGTGAAACGGCCGGGGACTTATATTGCCAAGCTCATCGTGAGCGACGGCAAATTGCACAGCGCACCCGATATGGTTGTGATCAGCACGAAGCGTTCCCGTCCCGTGGCCGATGCCGGCCTCGATCAGGAGGCTTTTGTGACGGATACCGTGCAGCTCGACGGCAGCGGCTCCAGCGATGCGGACGGAGATCCCCTGGCCTATGTGTGGTCGTTCGTCTCTGTTCCTGAAGAAAGCGATGTGACCCTATCCGACCCCACCGCGGTTGATCCAACCTTTGTGGTGGATGTTCGGGACACCTATGTGGTGCAGCTCATGGTCATTGACGGCAAGCATGTCAGTGCCCCGGATACGATGACCATCTCCACATTGAACTCCCCACCGGTGGTAACAGATGACAACGCTTCCACCGATGAGGATACCCCCGTCGCCACGGGCAATGTGCTGGCCAACGACTTTGATGTGGATGGGGACCGCATTGAGCTGGCCGGCTTCACCCAGGCCTCCCATGGGACGGTGGCGGACAACGGTGACGGCAGCTTCACCTACACACCGACCCCGGACTTCAACGGCATGGATAGCTTTCGCTACACGGTGAGCGACGGCCTGGGCGGCATTGCTGAGGCCTCTGTGATCATCACCGTTCACCCGGTCAATGATTTGCCGGTGGCGGTCGATGACGCAGCGGCCACAAATGAGGACACGGCGGTCGACATTAATCTTGTGGCCAATGACACGGACGTGGACAAGGATGCACTCGCTGTGGCGGACATCACCCAGGGGGTCAGTGGGTCGGCGGCAATCAATCCGGACGGCACGGTACAATACACCCCGAACCCGGATTTCAACGGGCAGGACAGCTTCACCTACACGGTGAGCGACGGAAACGGCGGCACGGATGAAGCCTCTGTCATCATCACGGTAAATCCCGTGAATGACCCGCCGATAGCGAACCCTCTATCGACGGCAACGGCAGAAGATTTATCATTGGCAATCGTCTTGACCGGCTCGGATGTGGAAGGCAGTCCGCTCACCTATTCGGTTGCCTCGCAGCCGGCTCACGGCGCCCTGAGCGGAACGCCTCCCAATCTCACTTATTCCCCTGATCCAAACTATAACGGTCCTGATGCCTTTACATGCATGGCGAACGATGGTTTGTTGAACTCAACACCGGCGACGATTACCATTATGGTCGCGGCTATCAATGACCTACCCCGGGCCAATGATGATACGCCCTCCACGAACGAAGACGCCTCGATAGACATTGACGTTCTTGCCAATGACACGGACGTGGATGGTGATTCGCTGAAGGTAACGGAGGTCACCCAGGGGACCCATGGCTCGGTATCCGTCAATCCGACCGACACCTTAAGCTACACGCCAAACCCGGACTTCAACGGGCAAGACAGCTTCAAATATACGGTGAGTGACGGCAATGATGGCACTGCAGAGGCCTCCGTCTTAATTACCATAAATCCTGTCAATGACGCACCGACGGCAAGTGGCAAATCGGTCACCACGGATGAAGACACAACCTTGGCCATCACCCTCACAGGTTCAGATATAGACGATGATCCGCTTACTTATACGCTGGCCGCAGATCCTGCTCACGGTACACTGTCCGGCACTCCTCCAAATGTCACATACACCCCTGATCTCAATTACAATGGAACGGATTCTTTCACCTTTACGGCAAACGATGGTACAGTAAATTCCCCGGAAGCTACTATCTCCATTGAAGTAAGACCGGTTAACGATACACCGACAGCAGATCCCAAATCTGTAAGTCTAGACGAGGATTCATCCCTATCCATCGTCCTCACTGGCTCTGACATAGACGGCGATCCGCTTACCTATGCCGTGCTTGCGGATCCTGCTCACGGCACTTTGACCGGGACGCCGCCCAATCTCACATATCTACCCGAAACAAATTATTACGGTCCGGACACCTTTACCTTCACCGCAAACGACGGCACGGTTGACTCTGAGACGGCCGAGGTCTCGATCACGGTTAGTTCCGTGAACGACCCGCCGACGGCCGATCCCGGCCCGGATCAGACCCACACCATGCCGCCGGGTCAGACCCGGATGGACGTGACCCTGGACGGCACCGGTTCCGATGACATAGACGGCGCCATCGCCGGCTACCAGTGGACCGGCACTCCGGACCCGGAAGACGCGGCCCGGCCAACTGTCACGCTTGTGGCCGGAACACATACATTCTCTCTGATAGTCACCGACGACAACGGGGCAACGAGCCAATCGGAAAGTGTAACCATCACCATTTTTCCGCTGGCGTCTATTGCCGTGAGCCCGCCCTCAGTCACTTTGACCGACCCGGACGCGTCCCAACAGCTCACGGTCACCGGTACCTGGTCTGACGGAAGCCAACAGAATATCACCGCTGCCAATTCAGGCACGACCTATGCGTCGAACAGCCCTGCCGTGGCGCTGGTCAGCCCCGGCGGCCTGGTCACGCCCGGGGAATCCAATGGCACTGCCATTATCACGGCAACCAATACCGGGATTTCCGGTTCAACCAGTGTGGAAGTTTCCATCGATTTCAATCTCCCCGTGGTCACGATCACTGCGCCGAAAAACGGAGCGGCCCTGACCGGCACTCCGGTCACCGTAGTGGGCACCATCGAGGACAAAAGCCCGATTCAATCGGCCTTTGTCAATAACACCCCACTCACATTATCCGACATTAATTTCTCGGCTCAGCTCGATCTGGCTGAGGGACCCAACCCGATCACGGTTACGGCCACCGATTCATTCGGTAATGTGGGTTCTGACAGCATTTCGGTGATTGGTGTCGTCGAGGCTCAGGACACCACCGCGCCTGTTGTCACGATCACCTCGCCATCAGAAGGCGCGCAGCTCACCCAAACACCGGTCGCGGTCAGCGGTACGGTTCAGGATGCAAGCCCCATCACGTCCCTGACCATAAACGGCCTGACTGCCGTCCTCAGCAACAGCCTTTTCAACCTTGACCTGAACCTGGTGGAGGGGACCAACACGATCATTGCCACGGCCAAGGACGAACACGAGAATACCGGATCTGCCAACGTGAGCGTCACCCTGGACACGGCACCACCGGCTCTGGCGGTCGAATCGATCCCGCTGCTTACCAACCAGAATGAACTCACTGTCAGGGGCATATCCGAGCCCGAGGCTACTATTGCCGTTGTTGGTGGTACCGCCCCGGTGAGCGGGTCGACGGACCAGGCATCCGGCGAGTTCGGCATTCCGGTCGAACTGCACCCGAACACGCACAATACCCTTTCTGTGACCGCCACTGATCCTCGCGGCAATACCGGCCAGCCCCGGATCCTTGAAACCGAGCAGGACGCCGCCCTGCCCCAGGTTTCCGCAGTCACCCCTGCAACTGACACCACCGCGGCCTCTCAGAATGTTGCGTGCCGCGTGACGTTCTCAGAGCCCGTGAAGGCCGCGACGGTTAACCTGGGCGCCTCGTTTCAGATCACATCCGGCGGGGCCGGTGTAAACGGCAGCTTGACCCTGTCCCGGGAAAATCAAGTCGTCAGCTTTGTACCTGACAGTGCCTTGCCCCTTGGAAGCCGGGTGGACCTCCTGCTTACCACCGCCATAACAGACCTTGCCGGGAATCAAATGGAGGCGCCCTTTGCGAGTCACTTCTTCATCCCCCAGGAAATCGGCGCCGGCGTGGTCACCGGAGAGGTCTACGACGACACCAAAGGGCTTCTGCTTGCAGGCGCTATCGGAAAACTCGTGGCAAGCAACGGGATTCCCCAGGGTGAGGATGGACCCGGCATGGTCACCGGGGAGGACGGCCTTTTCACCCTCGGTGTCTCACCGGGCACGCACACCATCCTGATCTCCCGGGATGGGTACACGAGCGTGGAACGGCAAATCGAGGTAGCCGGAAACCTTTCCGCCACCCTGCTTGACGCCCGCCTCACCCCGCTCGATGATAAACTGAACCAGGTCAGTGGTGTGGCCGGCGGCACGGCCGGCAGCGCAGAGGGAGACGTTACAATCACGTTTCCCGAGGGTTCCGGCACCAGCGACATCGAGCTTCGGATCACCAGGGTCAGCCCCCAGGGATTGAGAAGCCCCTTGCCCCTGGGCTGGTCGCCCGTGACCACCGTTGACCTTACGACCAATGTCCGGGAACTCAGAAACCCGGCAACCCTCATTATCCCAACCTCGGCGGATCGTACCGGCCAATGGACCCTCACCGCAGTGCAGTGGGACGGTGATAGCAGCGCCTGGCAGGTGATTGCCGAATCCGTACAACCGGGCGATGAACCTCAAATAGAACTTCCAATAGCGCGACTGGATCAGGTCAGCCTGGTGGTACCGGATCAAGATCCTACCGCACCGCCCGCACCCCGGTTGGGGAATTTTCTCGAAGGCGTCGCCCCTGTAGCCTATCCGCAAGGGATCACAGGTGACGGAATGGTGGTCCCGGCGGTGGTCATGGCAGGGGAGAAGGTACACGCCCAGGCAATGGCCGGCCTGAACCTGTCTGAAGCCCTTCCGAGCGGCAGTCTGTTTGAAGCCAGGGTCATGGAGAACTACACCCTCAGGTCAAATGAGGAGATAATCAGCCGGCCCTTTGTGCAAGATTTTCACTTTTACAACTGGCCCGACGATGACGACCCCCTGACCCTCTCGGTCGAGTTTCCCGTCACGCCAACCAGACAATTCGGTCTGGGTGTACTCTCTCTGGGAAAGGTGGATCTCTATATCCGTCAACCCCAGGTCGTCGCAGCCGACATGGCAGGGCCGGCCGGTGGAGAGATACTGACAGATGAAGGTTTGGGCATTTCAATTCCCCCCGGCAGCCTGGAGCGAAACACCTCCTTTCACGCCTCACCAGTCCCGGATATCCAATTTGGCGTTCCCATCCCGGAAGGCCTCACTTACCTGGGAGGCTTCACCATAGACTTCGGCGGTATTCCCTTACTAACTCCAGTGGATGTCACCCTACCACCCATCTCCGACTCGATCACCCTCCCTCCGGAGCCGTCCATTGTGATGGCCCGGGTGGAGGCGTTCAAAGACGTGCCGGGCCTTTACTTCGCAGGCTTCGGCCAGATTGTTGACACCAACAGGGTGAAAAGCCTCCGCGAACAAACCGGTCTCACCTTGTCGGGCATAGACCAGGCCGGGCAGTACGGCTTTTTCTTACTTGCAGATCCTGTAGGATTCATTCAGGGCACAGTCTACGACGTCAACAGTCAGCCCTCCACCAACGCCATCGTATCCACCGCTGCATTCCCATTCCTCACCGGAGTGGATGAACAGGGAAGCTACATTCAGATCGGCACGGTGGGCGAAGTTAACCTGATAGCCGAGAACCCCGAAACCGGCGACCAGGGCACGGCTCCCGGAACCATTGCATCGGCCGACGAGATCATCGACCTGGACATCTCTATCCAGCAGACACCCCCGCACGTGGTCTCCGTCACACCGGAAGACGGTGCAACAGATGTTCCCGTAACCACATCCATATCCGTGACGTTTTCAGAGCCGGTCACTGGAGTCAACGAAGACACCTTTCAGTTAAGGGATGCCTCCGACAATCCGCTAACCGGCAACTTTGCCATTGCAGACGGCGGAAGGTCTGCCACCTTCTATCCTGCGGCCAGCCTGGCCTCGGAGAGTTCCTACACCCTCCACCTTTCCGAAAGCATTCAGGACAGCGCGGGCTACAATCTTGCCGGATTCACCCCGGTGAGCTTCACCACCCAGGACCTCACCCCGCCGGTCAGCCAGGGTGAGCTGTCCCTCTCCATGCCGGATGATAACGGCTTTACCACCGTCACCGGCACCCCCGGCACTGCCGAGCCTAACAGCATTGTCTACATCATCAACAACACCAGCGGCATGGTGGTGACCGTCTCTATCCCCTCTGCCGACGATGGCAGCTTCAGCGAGCAGATCCTGACCGACATCAACGACGAGATCATCATCACCATCGTCGATGCCAGCGGAAATTCCACCACCTTAAATCCGGGACCGTTTCAGGACGAAACCACTGGCGCCGTGGTCATCGGTCCCAAGGGCGGCACCGTTAAAGGCGAGGGCGGCATCGAGATCAACATCCCGGCCGGCGCACTGCCCTATGCAACTACCGTTAAGGTCGAGCCAGTGGATGATCCGTTTGAGTTACCCGACGACATCCAGAATGATCCCGATCTTGCACAGGCCTTTGATGACAATTATGAAGTCGTCTCGGCGGTAAAGATTGATACCGACGGTGTCCAGTTCAATTACGGTGTTGACCTTTCCGTGCCTGCACCGTCTGGTTATACGGTGGGCGATACCTTCATCGTTGTTCAGGACGAGGAGATTGAACTGGGTGGTGAACATTACAATATCGACACTGACGAGCTGGTTGAAAACGAGACCAGCATTGTCAGTCGGTTCAAAGTGATTGATGTCGCCACCATAAAAGAGATTGACGGAGAGATGCGCCTCACCACGGCTTCGCCGCCATTTCCCGGTTTTCTTGCTTCACCGGCAGCTATACCTTTTCTAATTGTTCGTTATTTTGCACCAAAGGTGACCATTGGCGTATTGAGTGGGAAAGTCATCAGGAAAGTTACTGAAATTAGCGGAAAAGTTGTGGAGCACCCTGTAGCAGGAGCGGTAGTGAGGCTGTTGGGAAGCCAGGTTGTCCCTGTTTACTTTGCAGAAACCAATGCAGACGGAGAATTTGTCATCCCGGCAATTACGACAATGGGGTTGTTCGATCCAAAACGACAACTTCCCATCATGGTGACTGATCCGCTTTCTGGAATTACACAGCAGCGTATGGTGCCCATTATTCAATCACCCAAAACTTATCCCGAATGGAATATTATAAATGCTGTTGTTCTTGAGACCCCATTTTATTTGTATTCCAAGGAGGAGATAAGAGAAGATAATACGCCACCAAACATAGACATCACATTTGTTGCAGACACTTTGGTTGATGATGTCATGGAAAATAATCACGATCTCTATATCAATATAAACGTAACCGATAATAAAGACAAAAACCCGTACATAAAAGAGATAATCATAAACAACAAATCAACGCACGTGGGTGTTCCCAATTTTTATCAGCATGTGATTCAAAAGATAGAAAGCGGAATTTACTTCATTGAGGTCATTGCTAGCGATAACTCCCCAACATCTGATGATGCCTCCGAACAGAGATACATCCTGGTAAAAAAGCCCGGTGGTATACCAGGGGCGGTGGAAGGTCCTCCCGAACTTCTATCCTATGACCTCGACTATGCCGACGATCAACAATCAGTTGATATCGATACCAGTATCACCATTAACTTTAACGAGCCCCTGCTTTCTGCTACAATTAATCAAGACAACTTAATAGTCAAAGACTTTAATCGCTTCAGAATCACCGATGACGTCCTGAATGATCTGAAATCAGAAGGAGTACCTGACCATGTCCTGCAACAGTTAGAAACTATAAAAAATCAGTCACCCATAGGAAAGAAGGATTTCAATGACATCTTAATAACATTAATTGGACCGGCGGAAACCAAGACATACGAATCAGTCATCCAAAAACACGCCAGCGTACCAATTGAGGGATCGTTTGTCTTTACGAATTATAATTCTACTGTAACATTTGTTCCGTCCACCAGACTCCGATATGGGAATGATTATGAGATCGCAATTACACTAGGTGGCCCTAACGGAATCAAAGACACCGAAGGGAAGCCTGTTGACCCTCAACTTAACACGTTAAGTTTCACAACAATTTCCCCTGAAATCATAGGCCAATATACTTCAATGCGAAATGCAAAAGATATCGCAGTCGATGAATCTTTTGCTTACGTTACCGATACGGATCAAAGTGATAAGACCGGTCTTACAATTATAGATTTTTCGGATCCAACAATAGACCCCTTAAAATCTTTACCTTACGGGGAGGTACGTTTAAGAGAAGATCATTACTCCTCCTGGGCAGTAAAAATAAACAGTGACTATGTGTACATAATAACGGTGGGTAAGGTCATTCCAGGCACCTTCACGCTTTTGTCCACCCTTCAAATTTGGGATGTAAATAAGGGTAATCGTCTGAATCCTACTAGAGTGGAACCCTCCCAAGGGGACAAGGTAATTCCACTCACTACAGCGACCACCCTGGCCGGTGTCGTTCCATCTCGTCTTGTGGTATCGGAGGGTTTCGCCTTTTTCGCCATGATGAACCACGGAATCAAGATCATGGATGTTCACGATCCGTCTTCACCCGTGGCTATTTCGGACATAAGGTGTTCCGTGACTTTTAAGATAACGGATGCGTCGATTAATGATCTGGAGGCCGCGGGCCTACCGCCACTCATTATTGCAAGCTTGCAAAGCATAAAGAATACGGTTTACAGAGGGCAAAAGAGATTCCTGGATGCGGTTAGAGCGGTTATTGGGGACACATCAACAGAAACATACAAAGCTTTACTCTTGAGATATGCCGAAATTGATGCCGACCCACCAGGCAGTGCGTCAGATATTGATGTACGCGGAGATCTTGCCTATTTGGCCAATGGGCAGACAGGTGAATTGATAATCGTTAAATTCACGGATGATCAGGGAATTATAGGCGATGAATGGACAGAGGTAAACAGGGTAAACATTCCAAGCAACGCGCCTGGGAGACCCCTGAATGCCTATCGCGTTGAGGTGATTGAAAACTTGAGAGTCAAGGATGATACCGATCCCACTGGATTTGACTACCTAAATTTGGCTCTGGTTGGATGCCTTGAACAGGGACTCGCGATTGTCGACGTGACCGACCCCGCAAATCCTGATTACCTTTACACCCTGGATAATATAGGCCGGGTGACCGGGTTGGATGTGAATAAAGATGCGGGGATTGTTGTTTTGTCGGACAGCGACGGTGAAATGCGCATCGTCAACATCAAGAACCTGAATCTTCAAGATCTGTCGTCCACTTTCTTTGAACTAGGCAGTGTCGATTTGGGGGGTCCGGCCAAGGGTGGGATTGATCTCGAAGATAACCGTGCATATGTAACCATTGAAAATGGGGTCAAAGCTATCGAGATTCCACTTGCCGACGCTGGATGCAGTGTGAAGTTAATATACATCGAAGATGGCGAACACAAGCTTCCGCTGCTGCCCGGCGAAAGCGTGGTTGCGAAAGCTGTCACCGATCCTGTGGGCCGCACCGTTACTTGGTCCATTGTAGAAAGAGAACCTGGTGTCAAGGCATCAATTGATCCTTCGACCGGTGTTATTACGGCAGAGGAAGAAACAGAATCCGGATGGATTAAAATACGGGCAGAGGATTCCGAGAACGATGCTTGCTTCAAAGAGGAGCGGTTGTATGTTGGATGCTCCCAGTGCGATCAATCTGACGCTCAGTATTGCCAGGTGCAAGAAGGCGGTGGGTCGTGCACGCTGTCGAGTGTTGATGTTCGAATAAGCCTGGGACGGGCCCGGGGCGGACAGTCGGCAGGTGATTTTTTTATCAGGTCCGAGAAGCCTTCGGTCGATCTCGCATCTCCAAAGGCTCTAGAATTTTCCTCACTTGCAAGAAACGTGATGGCCCTGCGTGAAAGTGACGGCACTCTAAGACAGGTTCTCGCTCCCAGATCATTGGCGAATATTGTTGTTATAAATGATTTCAGTTATGAAATTGAGTTTTACAGGCCGGATGAGATAACCGGCAGGACAAACAACCTATACGAGATAGATCCGTCTGCAACTCCTTTTGCAATCTGGACCGTTGAAAACCCTGATGCATCGTCTGAGGTTTACAACCGACTCAAGATAACTGAGATGCGGGGGGATACTTCCAAAGCCTATGAATATGTATGGAACCAGGCTCAAAATGCCTGGTCGTTGATCAGAGGGAACGGCCTGCGAATTGAGACCCGCGCCGAGGTCCAGGACGGTGAAAACAATAATCGTATCGTTACGCACACCATAAAGGACGCATCGAATAATATCGCTTCGATAGTTGAAACGACCTACCATGAGTATTCTTTGGGACAAGAAACTGTCGAAGAAATTATAAAACAAATCGATGATCCTGATGGTGCCGCTCTGACAACGACAACGACGTACTATGAAGATCCAAATGAGACAGGCAGCTATCTAAAAATCCGATCTCGAGTCAATCCGGACGGGTCGTGGGCAAGATACGAATATGACGAGCATGGACGCAAGACCGCGGAAGTGAGATCATGGCTCGACGTCTCAATGGATTCCGCCCCTTCATCGGCGCGGGCAATCTATTACGATTACACGCCTGTAGACGAAAGAGATTCAGGAACACCAGTTGACGTTCGCCGCCCGCGCACCGTGACCGAGAAAATCCAGGGGACAACAGTCAGCAAAACCTATTATGCGTACCTCACCAATGAAGACCGGGAGCGCACCGAAATAATCGAACACTGCGTTAATCCTGCATCGGTCTATGGAGACAGCGGCAATCTTCGCACGGTGAATACATATTATCCTTTTGGGACCGAGAAGGCCGATTCCGGGCGAATCAGAAGCTTACGCTACCCTGATGGTCGCCTGGATACCCATTCATATGAATATGGCACATACAGCTCGGTCGAAGGTGGTTTCTCTCCCGGTTCAGGCAGCGGCATGCGTCAAAACGTGGTGCACGGAACGACCGAACGTCCGGAGGGAATAGCTTACAAGACGACCAAAGAAGCCAGCGTAAGAGATGAGTTCGGCAATGTGCTGCTGCGGGAAACCTATGTCTACGATGGAAGCGGTTACGTGCGAATTCAATGGACAGAACAATATTTTGATGAATTTGGCCGTGTTGAAACGATAAAACATTCCAACGGCACACAGGCCGATAGCACATGGAGTTGCTGCGCCAGGGAATCTGAAAAGGATACTCGAGGTATCGAAAGAACCTATATTTATGATGATTTGCAGCGCCTCGAGACAGAAATTAAGGAAGGGATCGAGCAAGGCCCATGGCCCGCGCAGAGCGACATCAGTACCACCTACACCTACGATGCCGCCGGCCGCAGATTGACTGAGACTGTGAGTGCCGGTGGATTGAGCCTGTCGACCATAAATCAGTACGACCTGGCCGGCCGACTCAGGCGCAGCACGGATTCGGCAAACCTTGTGACCAGTTATGATTACGAGCAGGGCGGACGTGTCACCACCGTCACTCTTCCCGGAGGTGCCACTGAAGTCACGACCAGATACCTGGACGGTAGGGTAAGGAGCGTAACTGGAACGGGCGTTTTCTCCAAGTATTATGAATACGGTGTTAATCCGGACGGCACGCAATGGACCAAAGTTTCTGTTGCCCGCGCGGATTCTCCCAGGTGGGAGAAAACCACCATGGATATGCTGGGCAGAACCATAAGAATCGAAAAACCTGGATTTACAGGTACTGAAACAATCCAAAATGAATACAATACCAAGGGGCAACTCGTAAAAATCACGACGGCCGGAATGACTGAAACCTTGTATGAGTATGATGAACTAGGCAACCAGATCCAAAGCGGCCTGGATGTGAACCGCAGCGGTGAGCTGGAGGAAGATTCCAATGACCGCATTAACGAAACCGAAACCCGCTATACGTCCATAAACGAGAGATGGTGGCAGGAGACTATCAAGCGCGTTTATGCGAACGAGTCTGACGGCACTCCCACTACAACGGCTGTTCGAAGATCACAACTTTCCGGGCTGGGAACTAAAGGAAAGACAGAAGAGAGCGTGTCCATTGACATCCACGGAAACCAGACAACAACCCGGATCTTTGTCGATCGGGACAATAAAACCGCAACCAATATAATTGATTATCCGGACTCAACGATCGATGGAACCACCGTAAGTGTTAACGGTCGACTGGCGTCCTCAACGGGCAAAACCGGCATTGAGATGCTGTATGGTTACGATGCCCTCGGCAGAAGAACCGGTGTCACTCACCTGCGAACCGGAACGACGGCCACACAATACAACGAAAACGGACAAATAGACTACATTGAAGATCCGGCTGAAAACAGAACCAGCTATGCCTATGCCCCAGGAACAGGAAGAAGGATCAGTGAAACCAATGCCCTTGGCAACGCGATACGCTATGCGTACGATGACCGTGGACAGCTCATCCACACCTGGGGTGAAGCCACCTACCCGGTAACTTATGCGTATGATGAATACGGCCAGAAGGTTGAGATGCACACCTACCGTTCCGGTGAGAATTGGGATTCGGAAACCTGGCCGGAAGGCTCAACCGGGACCCCAGATATCACAAAATGGCATTATGATAACAGCACAGGGCTCCTGACAGCCAAGGAGGATGCTGCAAACCAGAGCGTAACCTACACTTACTCCACCGGCGGCAGGCTCGCCACTCGCACCTGGGCAAGGCTCGTTGAAGGTAATCCACTGGTGACGGCCTATAATTACAGCCCGGTAACCGGAGGACTTTTGAATATTGACTATTCTGATGCCACTCCCGATATCACCTATACCTATGACCGTCTCGGCCGTTTAAACACAGTAGAGGACGCGGTAGGGACCCGGACGTTTGCTTATAACCAAAATTTACAACTTGAGTCTGAAACCATTACCGGTTTGTACAACAAGGTCATTACGCGCACCTACGACACAGGCAATGTAAATGGCAGGCACACCGGGTTTTCTTTGGATTCAGACTACAATGTGACCTATGGCTATGAAGGCCACGGTCGCTTTTCATCAGTTGCGTGGGATGTCGGCGACGTACAGGGTACGGCCACCTATTCTTATCTGCAAAACTCGGATTTGCTCCATCAACTAACCATCCCAAGCGGTTTGGAAACAACCTACGCCTATGAACCGAATCGTAATCTCAAAACTCAGGTTAAAAACGAATTAGATGAACAGTTAATATCCAAGTATGATTATATCTATGATCCACTGGGTAGAATAAGCACCGTTATGAACAACGGCCGGGCATTCGCTGCTGAAGCATTCAATCAATACAGCTATAATGATCGAAACGAATTGATTGAGTCGGCACGTTACCTAGGATCGGATATCTCGGATACAGGCAACCCGGTTCAGTCTGAATACCGGAATTATTCCTACGACCCAATCGGGAATCGGACACTGGCGACCAATTGGGATGGAGCCGATCAAAGCAGTTTGACATCGACATACGCATCGAATTCACTCAATCAGTACGGTCAGATTGAAAACACTAATGGCCAGCAAACAACAGAGAATCTTGCGTATGATGCTGATGGAAACCTCACTGCGATATCATCCGGCACATCTGATAAGAGATACGTTTATAACGCTGAAAATCGGCTGATTTCGGTCGAGCCCGAGAATCCCGTCGAAGGAGTTAAAAGAGTTGAATTTGCCTACGACTACATGGGCAGGAGAGTAGTTAAAAAGGTGTACTACTACTATTCGGGCTCCTGGCTCATGAATTCTGACTCCTTCTTCATCTATGACGGCTGGAATATGATCTCAGAAGAGACTATGCGCAACGGACAACGAATGGTCAGGTCAAACCTCTGGGGATTGGATCTGAGTCAAACATTACAGGGGGCTGGAGGAGTAGGGGGATTGCTTGCGTTAGTCGATCTGTCATCAGAAAATACTTACCAGTATTTTTATGATGCCAACGGAAATGTTGGCCAGTTTATGGATTCTATGAATGGCAGTATTTTTACGCACTATGAGTACGATCCATATGGAAATGAAATTCGGACCAACGGAAATAATACATTGGATAATCCTTACCGTTTCAGCACAAAGTATTTTGGCAATGAAAATAAACTGTATTACTACGGTTATAGATACTATAGTACATTCTTGAGTCGCTGGCTTTTAAGAGACCCTTTTGGCGAAGATGGTGGAATCGGGCTATATAATTTTTGCCTAAACGACCCGATAGGCAATATTGACACTTTGGGTCTAAAAACATTTGATAAAGCGTGGGGTGTCTTGTTTAGTCATTGGCTTTCAGGTCGCGGTCGGAGTGTTATTATTGATGAAGATGATCCGTACTGGTCTGGATATATGAAGGCAGACAAAATGCTACAACTTATACTTCAAATAGAATTGCAAAACGACGCAATTTTACGGTGGGAAAACGCGAAATCAGGACCGGTTCGCATAAGCACATACGGGCAACTTGACCGAACTGAAAGAGGCTATTTCAATGGCTATCAGCTCCTGAATGCAACGAAATATATGTTAATAGTAGGCCCTGAACCAGAAGTTAAAGACTGCTTAATTAGGTATGATAATTTGAAGTTTACATGGACTGACAAGATTGATCCAAATTTCGACCATGGACTTGATGTGGTTTTATCAGAAGCAATACGAGAGCTGCCTAGTATTGTTACCATGATTTCTGGACCCGGTGTATATAGTGCGACTTCCTCTGCGGCTGGAATACAGATAGTAGATACTAAATTCGCATTCGAATTGCCATTTCTAAATAAAGTTGTAGAATTTCCGGCTCGACTACCGATAAGGAGAAGCTTGACAAGGAGAGCCCTAAGCAGTGTGTGGGCGGTTGACTATTGGGTAAGCATAAGTTGGAAGTCTAATACGAAAATTAATATGCGTCCTTATTCTGCCGTTGGGTATCCCTTTGATGATATGTAGAATTTGGGATGCGAACAATATTAAAAACTCTTATCCAGACGAAGTAATTGGGGACGTCCATAATTGGGGACGTCCATAAGAAAATAAGAAACTCAAATTGAACAGTAATAAAGCAGGTAGGATGGATTCTATCCAAGTGAAAACAACGGGGTTTTGAATCTTGAATATTCAATAAAATGTAATTTACGGTAGACCTAAAGCAGCAGCGTAATCTGGGTTAATTTATATGTAGGTTAGAGTTGAGTGAAACAA
>CACVKW010001405.1 GCA_902749685.1 Olavius sp. associated proteobacterium Delta 1
ACAACCACCCTACATATAAGGAGGATTTTTTTCAATGACTCGTATTATTACTCACTTTATGACTCATTCTAAACCCGTTTTTGGACAAGAGTGATAAAACAACAACACCAAATATTGTGAAACCTAATCCAACCACGCCTCTTAATTTAAACTGCACTTTTATCTGCCAAAGAGAATTGGGATCAGGTTCTGGGATACCTTTTCCGGTAATCGCTGAGTAGAGCATATATATTCCGACCAATAGAAACCCCTGTTACAGCAATAATCGCAAATGAAAACCAATACCAGTACATCTTTTAACTTTCGATATCTCTTCAATCATATTATTTCGTATCCGGTTTTCGATTCAAACCGGTAGGTCTGATATGTTTTTAAGCGCCATAATTTTTTGCATCTTATCGATGGATAGATTCATGACGTGGGCTTCAGGTGCCGCGCTCCCCAGCGGTCCCACTGAAAGCCAAGGTTATGTTTCAGTTCATCTTTTTATGGGAAGCATCTAATATCTATATTTCATAAGTGCTAAATTCAACTAAAGACTCGTTATTGCATTCACCGCATGTAACCTTAAAATTACGAGTTTGATTTGCTTTAATAGTGCCCCAAACAAGATCAGAGCATTGATCAACAAAAACCCTGTTCGAATCGAATAATTCAACTTCAATATGTATTCGCTCCCAAATTCAAACCGAATCAGGATGTAAATATATGTCAGAGGCAAGGGCGGAAAGGACCGCCTTACAACTCTACCGCCATAAAAAGTAGCTTGAACCACCTTATAATTATGACAGCAATTCGGTTATTTTTCAAATTTTTGTTCAGCTCCGTTTACGAATTTGATCTCATAAATGCTTTCATCGCCGCTCGTCTATCTTTATGACGCAGCTAACTTTACAAGCTGATAATCCGTTCAAATTAAATCGGATTTGGTTAAATTGTAGATTGATGATAGCAATGCACTGTGATA
>CACVKW010001406.1 GCA_902749685.1 Olavius sp. associated proteobacterium Delta 1
ACAAGGAAGCCGCTTGTCTATCTTAATGGCCCTGTCTGTCAAGCTAAATGCAGTTCTTACATAATCAGTCGTTATCAGACAGAGCAATCTATTTTTAAACAAATTCTAAGGTGCGCCGTCTGATAACGCGTGTTTATGTCATCAGTGAGCATCTAGCATGCCAGCC
>CACVKW010001407.1 GCA_902749685.1 Olavius sp. associated proteobacterium Delta 1
AAAAAAGATAAGGTATTGCTTTTTCGAAATAAAGATATAGTGGAATATGCCTTGTACGTCAAGAAAAAATGGAGCACAATATATGGTGCTTAAGAAATGT
>CACVKW010001408.1 GCA_902749685.1 Olavius sp. associated proteobacterium Delta 1
ATAACTGCTATTATGTTGTGAGTTTTTCTATCCTATTGATAATACGTTTAAATATTGCATTTTCTTGATAAATATAGATTTGCCCATAATTTCAATTAGA
>CACVKW010001409.1 GCA_902749685.1 Olavius sp. associated proteobacterium Delta 1
ACATGAGCACTTTTACGGCTATGTGACGTTCCCATTGTATGATCTTGACGGCAACCCGGCCGGCATCTACGGCCGCAGGCTTGATGAGATGGTCACAGGCAATGTTGCCGATCATTTGTATTTACCCGGTGCAAGGCATGGCCTGTTCAACCGGCAGGCCGCAAAGGCTCATAAAGAGATCATCCTTACTGAATCAATTATCGACAGTCTCACCCTGATCAATGCCGGAATCAAAAACACCATTGCCTGCTATGGCACTAACGGCTTTACTGAAGATCATCATAGATTG
>CACVKW010001410.1 GCA_902749685.1 Olavius sp. associated proteobacterium Delta 1
GCGGAGAAATAATTAGAATATTTATAACCCACTGAAATTAAACTTTTAAATCCGATTTTTTCCCTATTTCACAGTTAAATCTCATATTTTACCCCCCCCTAATGTACATATATTGTAAATACTACACTTGACAATCTTATCGTTGTGGTTTACATATCGCATACTATGGTTGACCCAACGATTCAGTCCATATTGTTGATCGGATATGCCGCCTATGAGAA
>CACVKW010001411.1 GCA_902749685.1 Olavius sp. associated proteobacterium Delta 1
AGATCGTTGCTTTTTCCGGGCAGATGCTGGATGCTTGATACTCGATGCTGGATATCTAACAGTACACTATCGGTGAATTTCAACGACATCCAGTATCCAGAATCCAGAATCCAGGATCAGTCAATACTTTCAATGGTCTTCATTGCAGCAGCGAAGTTGGATTTCAATATTTTATGCAACTATAGGGTTTATCGTCGTCGTCCTCGTGCTCGTAATCGAAAACGGCGTTTTTAAATATTGAGCAATATTTTTGCAATAAGAGGGAT
The DNA here is from genome assembly GCA_902749685.1 of Olavius sp. associated proteobacterium Delta 1. Taxonomy (GTDB): domain Bacteria; phylum Desulfobacterota; class Desulfobacteria; order Desulfobacterales; family JAFDCJ01; genus JAFDCJ01. The sequence continues at coordinate 267 of CACVKW010001411.1, forward strand.
TCTTCTGTCTACCGCTGCTAGCGGGAAGGGACGGAGCTGAATTTTGGTGGCCGCAGGTGACCCGAAAGTCTCCACTCAATGAGTTGAATTAATCTGGTCATGATAAAGTTTAAAATGAGGTAAAAGCTGCCGGCGACGATAAATGCTTCCATGGGCCGGTAGTTTTCAGCCATGATCGTATTGGCAATGCCGGTCATCTCCATAATGGTGATGGTACTCGCCAGAGATGTGGCCTTGACCATTAATATTACCTCATTGCCGTACGCCGGCAGCGCCTGCCGGATGGCAATTGGAAAAATAACCCGGCGAAAAAGAAGAAAGCCGGACATACCGAAGGCTCGGGCAGCCTCTACTTCCCCAAATTGCACTGATTCCAATCCACCCCGGATGATTTCACTGCTGTAGGCGGTGGTGTTTAAAGTTAAGGCAATAATGGCACACCAGAACGGACTTTTTAAAACAGCCCATAAAATACTCTCGCGGATGATCTCAAATTGTCCAACACCGTAGTAAATCAAGAATATCTGCACCAGCAAGGGGGTACCACGCATGACAAACACGAAAGCTTTTATGGGAACGACGAGCACGGGAATTTTGGAACGGCGAAGCAGGGCCGCTAGGATGGCAAAGACAAATCCCATCGATAGAGAAAGTGTCACCAGGAGCACCGTCAGGCGTGAGCCGCTCAAAATTTTCGGAATGCTCTCGACCATGAGCTCGAAATCCATTTTAAGCACTCCTCACGCCACGGCTGGCCCAGCGTTCCGCACGTCGGAATCCATAACTCGAAAAAGTAGTCAAAAAAAGAAACAGGCCGGCGGCAAGGGTATAGAACATAAACGGCATTTGGCTCGATCCGGCTGCAACATACGCCTGGCGCATAATCTCCACCAAACCGGTGACAGAGACCAGCGCGGTTTCTTTAAGGGCGCTTAGCCAGCAGTTGCCGAGACCCGGCAGCGCCAGTCGCAGAACCTGGGGTACAAGAATCCTGCGAAAAAGAAGCCAATCACTCATACCGACAGCGTAGGCCGCCTCGATCTGTCCCCTGGGAATAGCCTGCACGGCACCTCGCAATACCTCCGTCTGATAGGCGCCGTTGATCAGGCTGATGGCAGCCACTCCCGCGCTAAAGGCATTAATCTCAATGTATCCGTGATAGCCGAATATCCGTGCCAGATACATCACAGAACCGCTGCCGCCGAAGAAAAGCAGATAAATGATCAGCAGCTCCGGCACACCACGGGCAATGGTTGTATAAAAATCGAAAACGATTCGAATAGATCGGAAACGGGACAGTTTGGCTGTCGCCCCGATGGTTCCGATGATGAGGGCCAGGGCGAAGGCGCACACGGCAACCGTCAAGGTCATCAGTGTGGCCCACGCCATTTCATCTCCCCAACCGGTATTTCCAAAGCTGAGCAGGCCCATGTTAATTCGTCCTGAAAGCGATATCGTAAAGATCCGGGTCGAAAGGGGTGGAGTTTATCTTAAGACTCCGAATGGAATGATGGAATGGTGGAAAAATGGAATATTGGGATAAAATTCGGAAAAATATCTTGATTTTAATCCCTGCTTTGCCAATTGTATCGTAATAAGACCCCATCCTTCTGAACCCATTGTTCCAACATTCCTGTCTTCCATCATTCCACGGCATTTGTCTACGGCACAGCCAGTTTACTCTAACCTGGCCCAGCGGACCAGGTTTTCTAAGTATGAATAAACCCGACTATTTGGGTGAATTATCGAATCCGAACCATTTGACAGCCAGTTTTTGAATCGTTCCGTCTTCGCGCATCGATTTGAGCGCTTTATCAAATATCGCCTTGAGTTCCGGATCCTGCTTGCGGACGCCAATACCGTTGCCCAGACCAAATATATCGCCGGTCCAGGCCGGACCAAACAATGCCAGATCTTTGCCTTGATCCTTTTTCATAATGGGAACCCAGTAGGACAAAGATCCTTCAGCCGCATCGATGCGGCCGGCGCTGAGATCCAACAGTACATTTTCCTGGGAATCGTATTTGCGGATGGTGGCGACCTTACTGAAATATGTGTCTAGAAAATTAGAATGGGTAGTGGTCGTCTGGACGCCGATGACCTTGCCGTCCAAAAGTTTAAGCAAGCCGTCCATCACGCTTTGCTCGGCTGTGCTGATGTCATTGAGGGTAACCTGATCAGGGGAACTTTCAAACTTGGCCAGGGGGCTTGATTTTAAGGCGGCGAAAGATCCCGGGGTTTTGGCGTAGGGACCGGCAAAATCAATGACTTTAAGTCGCTTATGGGTCGTCTGCATCCCGGCAATGATACAATCATATTTTCCGGCTGTGAGCCCCGGAATGATTCCTTTCCAGGCATGGGCGGTGATTTCGCACTCAAGGCCGGATCGTTTGCAAACCTCGTTGATTACATCGATATCAAATCCGTACAGTTTGCCGGACGCATCGGTAGCATTCCACGGAGGATAAGCGCCTTCGGTAGCAACGCGCACTTTTTTCCACTCCTTGGCACCGCTGATCCCCGCCACCCCCAAAGTTAAAGCCAGAACCAAAATAATCCCCAATAATGTCAATTTTTTCATGGCGTGTCTCCTTTCTGTTATTGTTTTCCAATTAAAACTCACGTGCCAAAAACTGCCGGCAGCGCTCGGAGTCCGGATCTGCTAGAATCTTTTCAGGCGGACCTTCCTCCTCTATCCGACCTTTATCTATGAAAACCACGTGCGACGAAACTTCACCGGCAAAGACCATCTCATGGGTAACGATGATCATGGTTCGCCCTTCTTCGGCCAGCTGACGGATGACTCGCAGCACTTCGCCAACCAGCTCTGGATCCAGGGCTGAGGTGGGTTCATCAAAAAGCATCACCTGAGGATGACAGGCCAGCGCCCGGGCAATGGCCGCCCGCTGCTGCTGCCCACCGGAAAGATGGCTCGGATACTGGTCTCGCTTGTCGGCGATACCGACTTTGGCCAGAAGTTCTTCTGCTTCCGCAATGACTTCTTGTTTCGGGCGCTTCTGGACATAAATGGGGGCTTCGCTCACATTTTCCAAGACGGTCATATGAGACCAGAGATTAAAACTCTGAAAAACCATGCCCAATTGGGTCCGCGCACGATCGACCTGGCTGCGGTCGGCCGGCACAATGCTGCCGTCCCTCCTTTTTTGGGTACGAATCAGCTCACCCTGAAGGTAAATTTCACCGGCATCGGGCACTTCAAGAAAATTAATACAGCGCAGCAAGGTGCTTTTGCCGGAACCGCTGACTCCGATGATGCTGATCACGTCTCCTTCATGGGCAGCTAAAGACACCCCGCGCAGAACCTCAAGGGAACCAAAACGCTTGTGCAGGTCTTTGACTTCCAAAGCAACCGTCCGATTGAGTTTTTCTGCCGCCACCATGATTTTACCCCATAGCCAGCAACCCGTTCAGAGGCGGAAGAACCAGTTCCGGCACTTTAACTGGAAACCATGAATCCCGCCCGGGCGGGACTCAACCCGGGCTTTAGTCACAAAGCCCAGCGCAGTATGGCAAAAGATGAGCTGTGTGTCAATCAGGATACATGTCCCGATTTTGTGGACACTGGAATGCCTTGGAACGGCGAGTAAAGAACCCTTGAAACTTCGACTAAAAATCGTCATTGACATTTAAGCCCGCCTTCGATAGTTGAAGGTTAGCAGCTAGCGCTTCAGAACGAAATGAAAGATCGCTCCGGCACCCTATTTCGCCATCTAAAATTCGGGAAACCTGAAAACAATTTCCCATATTCGACCTCCATCACCACCTGATCGCATCCGAATGTGCATGCTACCTCTGATCGCCTAAATCTCAGGATCACCTTAAATACAATGAATTATGCAGGAGTGCTAAATGCATTTATGGGTTCTTCCTCGCAATTACTGCATTAATACAATCCACCATAATTGGGATCAAAACACCATCTTCAAGTTGTTTTATTTATTAGCAGGAAAGGAGAAGAAAATGGCTAATACCAAGATCTCCTGGTTAGGGCATGCGTCGGCATTGGTCGAATTTGCCGATCGCGTCATCTATTTCGACCCCTGGCTGGACGACAACCCTGTCTGTCCGATTAAACGCAGTGATGTCAAAAAGGCGACCGCTATTTGTGCAACCCATGGCCACGTCGACCACCTGGGGGATTCATTCGACTTGGTCCGACAGACCGGCGCGACACTCATCTGCACACCTGAGCTGGGATTCTACGCTGATTCCAAAGGCCTCAGGGAAGGCGAACATGTCTATGGGTTGAACACCGGCGGAAGCTGGCGCAGCGAGGGCTTCACGATTACCATGGTTCCGGCCTCGCATACCTCGGAAATCATGGGCGATGGCTGGGTGGACGGTCCCATTCAGCCGGGATCGGGTGCCGTTGGATTTATTCTGGCCATCGACAACGGCGGTTCGATTTACTTTTCGGGGGACACCGGCGTTTGCGCCGATATGCAAATAATTAGGGACCTTTATCGCCCCAACCTGGCCATTATGCCTGTCGGCGGCAAATATAACATGGGCTACCGCGAGGCAGCCTATGCCTGCGCTTTGCTTTGGCCGGAATACCTCATTGCCACCCATCATGGCACTTTTGAGGATCAACAACTGAATCTGGACAACCTGGAGGGGGAAATGAAAGTCCGCGCTCCGGGAGTGAAGTTGGTCAGGCTCAAGCCTGGTGAAAGTTTTGAATGCTGAAGCGGATGACTCCCGGCAGGCAATAAACCCTTGATCAAAGCGGCCGGGAGGTCAACCATGGAAGGGAGGTAAAGATGATTGAGTTGCATATACTTTTGGAACCACACGCAGGAAAGGAAATTGAACTGGAGTCTCTGTATTGGAATGAATACGTGCCGGGGATAAAAATTCAGAAAGGTTTTCAACGGTCCACCCTGCTCAAGAACCGCGACGCCATGCGGGAGTACCAGATTATTATCACCTTCGATAGTGAGGAGCTGCGGCTCAGATGGGTTGATTCCAGGGAGCACACGGAAGTCTGGCCCAAAGTGACGGCATTGTGCCAGCGGGTATCCTGGAGCGGTTTCGATAGCGTGGAAAAGCCTGGAAATCTTTAGCCGGAATCCAATAAAGCTTGCGGGTGGCGTCAAAAGGGGACCAAATATCTAAGAAGAAAGGGGGGAAAAGGAATTCCCTGTATAAATCGAAAATGAAGATGCGAGCCAAGGATTCACTTAGATCTTCAGAGAAATCTCTACACAGGGAAAAGCTCAATTATTAATAACTATTTTCACAGAAAGGAGGTCCGACATGCGACGGTTTTCTATACTTTTTACGGTGATCGCGTTGGCCGTTATGGTCTTTTTAGTACCTGCCAGAGCGGCCGAAAAATCCATCGTTATCGGTTTCCCGATGATTCTCTCAGGCGGAGGAGCCCTTTTTGGCCAGCCCGCCGTCAAAGGAGCCGAAATGGCAGTGAAGGAATACAATGACAAAGGCGGAGTACTGGGGAGACCTTTGCAACTGATTGTGCGCGATTGCGCCGGAACTCCGCAAGAAGCAACCCGCGTTGCCAAAGAGCTCATTCTAAAAGATAAAGTGGATTTCCTGGTAGGCGGACTGACGAGCTCTCAGGGCGTGGCCATTTCCGAGGTTGCCAAAACGGAGCAGGTCCTCTATATCGCACCCATTTCGAAAACCACAGCCATGACTGAACCGGGCAAGCTTCATCCTTATGTGTTCCGAGCGGCGGCGAATACGAATACCGAAGGAAGAAGTGCAGCCGTGTTTATGGCCAAGCATCCCTGGAAGCGAATCTATACCATTGGCCCGGATTATGAGTACGGTCAGATGGTTACCAAGGCTTTCGTGGAATGGATTAAAAAGATCAAACCGGAGGTCGAAATTGTGGGGCAAGGTTGGCCAAAATTGGGAGAAACGGATTACACGCCGTTCATCATGCCGGCCCTGGCAGCCAAGCCTGATGCCGCCTTTATTTCCCTCTGGGGCGGGCACTTTGTCACTTTTGCCAAACAGAGCGCGGACTATGGGTTCTTCGAAAAGGTGAAGATTGTGTCGGCCGGTGAAGCCGGTTGTCCGGAAACGGCGATGGCCTTAAAGGACGATTTACCCCTGGGGATCACCTCAAATTCCTACGACTTATTCTATTATCCCGACACCCCCGAGCACAATGCCTATGTTGCGAATTTAACGGCCTTTACCGGCGAGAAGTATCCTCCGAGTTGGGCCATTACGGGCCATACGGGGATACAGTGGCTGGCCGAAGCGATCCAGAAGGCGGGTTCCACGGACACCATCGCAGTGATCAAGGCCCTTGAAGGGTTGACGATTCAGACGCCCATTGGAAAACAAACCATGCGCGCCAAAGATCACCAGGCCACAAGGGGTCAGTTCTGGGGAACCACGACGAAAGTCGCGGAATATCCCTTCCCGATTTTACGACCGGTGGAATATATTTCAGCTGATGACCTGATGGATTAATTCCAAAAAAAGACCGATGTAATCGCCTGCCTGCTTTTCAGAACGGAGAGCAGGCAGGTTGATCATGGCTGCTTAAGACGTCTTGAAAACTCCGGTTGAGGCAGTGTTGTCGAAATCTTCGAGGATTTGCATGTATGAGCCTTCCCGATCCTTCTTTTCTGCTTATTCAGTCTTTGAACGGCCTCACCTATGCGATGTTTCTTTTTCTGATCGCATCCGGCCTTTCACTGATTTTAGGAGTCCTGGGAATTCTGAATTTTGCTCACGGCTCCCTTTATATGGTGGGTGCTTATCTCACCCATCATCTGGTTTCCCATTTCATCAATACCCCCGGTCACTTTTGGCTTGCTGTGATTTTGGGATCTATGATCGTGGCTGTCATCGGCGCCATCATTGAATCCGTGTTTCTCCGCCATTTATATATGCGCGAAGAAATCTATCAGCTTCTTTTTACCTATGCGCTGGTTCTCATCATCGGCGACTTTGCCAAGATAATATGGGGAACCGGTCAGCTTTCCGTCACACGGCCGGCGATCCTCAAAGGGGCGGTTGAGATCTTCGGAATATATTTTCCGAAATACAACATTTTCATTATCATGCTGGGTCCCTGTATTGCATTTCTTTTCTGGTTTATCCTGCTGCGTACACGCTGGGGCCGGATGATTCGGGCAGCGGCCCTGGACCGCGAAGCACTGGGCTCTCTCGGAGTAAACGTCAGCCGGCTGTATACGATTGTTTTTTTTATCGGCGCCTGGCTGGCCGGCCTTGGCGGTGCCCTGGTTTCCCCTGTTTCTGCCATCGTTCCGGGCATGGATGTGGAAATCATTGTCAATGCTTTTATCGTCGTGGTAATCGGCGGATTGGGAAGCTTTTGGGGAACTTTTCTGGGGTCACTCATTGTCGGCCAGGTATATGCGCTGGGTATTCTGGTTCTACCCAGGCTTTCGCTGGTTTTTATCTACGTCCTGATGGCGCTGGTCTTAATCCTGCGTCCCTGGGGCCTGTTGGGGAGACCATTGCAACGGTAAAGAAAAATGTCAAAGCAAGAGCGGTTTTTGATTCCCTTCATCCTGATTGTCCTCCTGATCCCTTTATCAGGATCGCGTTTCTATGTTTTTATGGCTACCGACATCATGATCGTCGGGCTATTTGCCGTGAGTCTCAATTTGTTATTAGGCTATACAGGCCTGGTTTCTTTCGGACACGCCGCCTTTTTCGGCATCGGGGCTTACACCTGCGCGCTGCTGATGAAGAAGGCATCTGTCGTCTTTGGATTGGCTTTTGTCGCCGCCGGAATCTTTGGGGCCGTAGCGGCCCTGATCATCGGCTTTTTTTGCATCCGCCTCACTAAAATATATTTTGCCATGCTGACGCTTGCTTTTTCTCAAATTGTATGGGCAACTGTCTTCAAATGGAATTCATTGACCGGCGGTGACACCGGCTTTATCGGAATTGACTTCCCCCGTCACCTGGATTCACCCATACGCTTTTACTACTTTACCTTCATCGTGGTAGCAATTTGTCTATATATTATTCGCAAAATGGTCAATGCGCCCTTCGGCCGGATGCTGACAACGATCCGGGAAAACCCTGAACGTACCGAGTTTATTGGGATCAATGTGAAACTCTTTCAGCTGGTCGCTTTTATGATCTCCGGATTCTTCTCAGCGCTTGCAGGGGCGCTCTTTGGAATTTTCAATCACAGTATCTTTCCGGACCTTCTTTTCTGGCCGGCCTCGGCCGAGGTGCTCATCATGACCATCCTGGGGGGAATGTACAGCTTCTACGGCCCGGTCGTAGGAGCTGCGGTTTTGTTATTTTTAAGAATGCAGGTTGGTTCACAAACCCAATATTGGCCGCTTATTCTTGGAACGTTTCTGGCCGTGCTCCTTTTTTTCTTTCCCGGAGGAATTATGGGTTTTCTGCAAAGTCAACTCACACGCCTGAGAGGTGTTAAATGATCCTGGACGTCAAAAATGTTAAGAGATCATTTGACGGTTTTATGGCGGTAAACGGAGTTAGCTTCGCAGTTGAGAAGGATGAGCTCTGTGCCATCATCGGACCTAACGGAGCCGGGAAAAGCACGCTTTTCAACCTCGTTACCGGGCATCTCCCTTTAGATGCAGGTGAGGTGATTTTCAATGGCATCGACATCACCCATATGCATGCCTACCAAATATGCCGACTAGGAATGGGCCGCTCCTTCCAGCGCAGTAATATTTTTCCCCGTTTAACGGTTTTTGAAAATATTCAGGCGGCCGTCCTGGCGTATCGGAGGCAGGGTTTTAATTTCTTCACCCCTGTCGGATCACTTTTCCGCGAAGAAACTGAGGAGATTCTGGAAAAAGTCGGTTTGCAGGAACTCAGCCGGGAGATGAGCGGTTCCCTGTCCTATGGATTTCAAAAGCAACTCGAACTGGGAATTGTGCTGGCTAGCGCGCCCAACATGCTGCTTTTAGATGAGCCGACCTCCGGGATGTCCGCCAAAGAAACCAATGCCACCATCGAACTGATTGGGAGAATCGCCCGTGAAAAAGGGCTCACTTTACTGTTTACCGAACACGACATGGCAGTGGTCTTTTCAATTTCGGAACGGATTCTGGTTTTGCATCAGGGGCAGATTATTTGCGAGGGAAAACCGGAGGAAGTTCGTAGCAATCCGGCTGTCCAAAGGGCCTACCTGGGAGAAGTGCGATGATTTTAGAAGTCAACGAGATTTACAGCGCTTACGGATTGAGCCAGATTTTATTTGGGATCTCCCTGAATGTTGCTGAAGGTGAGATTGTTTGTCTGCTGGGCAGAAATGGCGTCGGAAAAACCACTACCTTAAGGTCCATCATGGGCCTCACCCCGCCTCACGCCGGTTCCATCAGATGGAAGGGCGAGGAAATAGCCGGCAAACCCTCTCACCGGATCGCCCGGATGGGAATTGGTTTCGTCTGGGAAGATCGACGGATTTTCTCCGATCTGACGGTTTGGGAGAACCTGGATGTGGCCATCAAATCTGAAGGGACAAAAAAGAATGGCTGGACGATCGAAAGAGTGTTTGAACTATTTCCAGCGCTTGAGCCCCTTCGCAATCGCCGGGGGGGATTTCTCAGCGGCGGGGAACAACAGATGCTGACCATCGCGCGTGTACTCATGGGCAACCCGCAGCTGCTTCTTTTAGACGAACCCTCTGAAGGCTTAGCTCCCGTTGTGATCAAACATCTGGGACAGCAAATTTCCATCCTAAAAGATGAAGGAATGACGCTTCTCATTAGCGAACAGAACACAAAGTTCGCTTTAGACCTAAGTGACCGGCTGTATATCCTGGAAAAGGGAGAAGTGCGCTATGAGGGAAGCGTGGATGAATTTCAGAAAGATGAAGCGGCCTACAAGGCCTACCTGACCCTCTAACGCCTTCGCCGGCAACGAATTAGGACATAATTACGATAGGGCGTCAAATATCAGCCGCAACTATATTTGATAGGTCGCTATTCATAAAACAAATGAAAAAAGTCTTAGAACTTCAAAATAATCATCCGACTCGAATCCAATCGTGTGCGGTTGTTCTAGCACCGCTCCCGGGAAGAATGATGCCCTGTGGGCCATGGCATGATCCCTGTATGTGATTTGAACTGCAAAATGCTCGGGCAGCGGCAGGCGGCACTTTGATATATCATCCTGCAGGGCGGTTTGCACCCGCTCGATTATTTGGTCAACCGCCAGATGCGGATGGATATTGATGCTGGCATCCCCCACGCCGCGCTTTACCGCCACGGTTGCGATTGGGGGAATCAGCCATGTGGCATCCTCACAGATGCCTTCATCACCGGATACAAATACCAGCGGCACATTAACATAGGCAGCGGTATACACATGCATCAGTAGTTCCGAGGCATAGCTTCCATTGATTTTTAAACCGGCGATATTGCCCGAAATGGTATGGGCCAGGGGATTGGCACCCGAACCGGCCCGGGAGTGGTAACCGACCATCAGCATGGCATGAAAACTCCCATCGAGTTCCTGCACCATCGAAAACGGGTGACCGCTCCAGCCCCGGATCAGATGGGTATGTCTGGGCAACCTGGCGGCAATCAGGTTTCTGGCTGATGCGTGAGCGTCTTTGATCCAAATTTCCGTGGCGCCGGCCAGCAAAGCCCCTTCACAGGCCGCTGAAACCTCAGCTGTCATTTGTTCACGAAATTCGTTATAGTCCGGTTTAAGCCTGTCAGCCTCATCCCAATGAGTAACACCGGTAACCCCTTCAATGTCTGCACTAATGTATACTTTCATTTTCAAACACCTTTATTTCTGAAACCAGGCCGATATATTCTGGTAGGCCTATTTACAATTTTAAGATAGTGCCGTTTTTGCTAAAAAGGCCCAGCGCAGTATTGCAAAAGATGGGGAGGGTGTCAATCATGAGACAGGTTCTTGACTGATTCAATAAATTATATTATTATAATGGTCTAACCATTTTAATACTTTGCCCAAACATCTCAGTATTTGTCACTCAACACCATACGGGGACTGCATGTTTCAAGCCGCCAAACAAACCAAAGTGTTTCAGGACGTGGTCGAACAGATCCAGGAGGCCATTTTTGACGGTCGCCTGGAAACCGGCCAAACTCTGCCGGCTGAACGGGAATTAAAAGCCATGTTTAACATCAGCCGCGGTACCCTGCGCGAGGCCCTGCGCGTGCTGGAGCAAAAAGGTTTGATAGAAATCAAATTGGGTGTCGGCGGTGGTTCGGTCGTCAAGGCTGTCGATACCGAACAAATCAGCGAAAGCCTGGGGCTGTTGATCCGATCGCAAAAAGTTTCGTTAAATCACCTGGCCCAGTTTCGTGAGGACGTGGAGAGCATTATCGCGGCGCATGCAGCCCAATGGCACAGCCAAGAAGATATAAAGAGCTTAAAACAGCTTCTATCCAAAGCCCTGAAATGTGTTAAAAGGGGCCGTTCCCAACGCGACGCCTTTATAAACATTGATAAACAGATCCATATGGCAATGGCCGAGATAACCGGAAACCCTATTTATATATCGGTGCTGCATTCGATCCACGACAACATTCATCGGTATTACGATCGATTTCTTTCGATGGAGGAGCCGGAGCTTGAGGAAAATTACCGGGATCTTTGCGAGATTGTTGAGGCCATTGAGAACGGCCAGGTTGATCGGGCCCGCAAACTGGCCCAGCAGCATGTGAAACGATTTAACCAGTACATGAAAAAGAAAAAAGACGCTTCCGCATCAGGTTGAGCCGGTTGGGCGGTTGGCCGGCTCAACGGACTCAACCGGCCAACGGGCCCAACGGGCATCGGGCCAACCTGGTACTAACAATTATGACAAGGCATCGCATAGCTAAACATCCAATAATTGAAATACCGAAACGAACTGAGGTGACGTTCACCTGGAACGGTGGGCATATGACCGGCTATGAAGGGGAAATGATCTCTTCGGCCCTGTTTGCCAATGGTATTCATATTTTCGGGCACCACCACAAGGACAACAGTCCCCAGGGGATCTTCTGCGCCAACGGCCAGTGCTCCCAGTGCATGGTGACTGCAGACGGGTTGGCGCTAAAATCCTGCATGACCCCGCTAAAAGCGAAAATGGTGATTGAAAGCATTGAAGGTCTTGCGAAATTGCCGGATGATAACAGCATACCGCAAACCGGCGAAATACCCGTCAAAAAAGTCGATGCGTTGATTATCGGCGGCGGTCCGGCGGGGCTTTCGGCCGCAATCGAGCTGGGCAAACTGAGCGTCAATACACTGATTGTGGATGACAAGGACAGACTCGGCGGCAAACTCGTGCTTCAGACTCATAAATTTTTCGGCTCGGTCAAGGATTCCCATGCCGGCACCCGGGGTTTTGAAATCGGTAAGATCCTGCAGGAGGAGCTTTCAGCCCTCAGTTCCGTGGAAGTCTGGTTGAACACCACCGCCGTGGCCGTATTTTCTGATAATATTGTTGGGGTGGAAAAAGACAACCAATACAAAAAAATAAAGCCAAAAAAACTTCTGGTGGCCACCGGCGCCAGGGAGAAAATGCTCTCCTTTCCGGGCAACACCCTGCCCGGTGTCTACGGTGCCGGGGCCTTTCAAACCCTGGTAAACCGTGATCTGGTTAAATCCTCTGAAAAAGTGTTAATTGTGGGCGGAGGCAACGTCGGGCTTATCGCCGGTTATCATGCGATTCAGGCCGACATCGCAGTGGTGGCGCTGATTGAAGCCCTGCCACAGGTTGGCGGATACAAGGTGCACGCCGACAAACTCAAACGCCTGGGAGTCCCTATCTATACCGGCCACACGGTCGTGAGCGCCAACGGTGCGGACAAGGTTGAATCCGTCACCATTGCCCGCCTTGATGAAAACTGGAAGGTAATGCCCGACACCCATAAAACATTTGAAGTGGATACGGTTTTGATTGCCGTCGGCCTGGCCGAGGTCAATGAATTTTATCTCAAAGCCAGGCAGTGGGGAATGGACGTATTTTGCGCCGGCGATGCCCAGGAAATTGCCGAAGCGTCGGCTGCCATGTTCACCGGCAAGATAGAAGGCCATAAAATCGCCCAATCCCTAAACATCGATGTCCAACAAGTGCCCCGCGAATGGGATACCAAGGCCACCATCTTAAAATCAAAACCGGGACCGGCAACCCGACGCCGACCGCCGCAAAAAGAGGACGGGGTATTCCCCATATTCCACTGCTACCAGGAAGTTCCCTGCAACCCCTGCACCTCAGTATGTCCGGTGGGGACCGTCAAAACCCAGGATGATAAAATTACCGGACTGCCCTATATGGTTGACCTGAATGCCTGCACCGGCTGCGCAAGCTGTCTGGCGGTTTGCCCGGGGCTTTCGGTGACGATGGTGGACTACAGGGAAGATCCTGCTCACCCTTCGGTGACTCTGCCCTATGAAGTCTGGCGCGAAAAAGTAGAAGTCGGCCAGAACGTTCCGGTCACAGATATTGACGGCGCCATCCTGGGATATTATCCGGTTGATAAAGTAAGTTCACGGCGCAAATACCCCGGCACCCTCCTGGTGCGCTTAAAGGTTGATAAGGCCGCTGCCAAGGCTGCGGTGGGCATATGGGTCCAGGAAAAACAGATCGAGCCCTCAACAATTTACGAAAAAGATCCCCCGCCGGACGTGGCCATCGTGTGCCGCTGCGAAAGGGTGACGGCCGGAGAAATTCGCGCCACAATCCGAAGCGGCATCCGGGATTTAAATCAAATCAAAGCCTTGACCCGCGCCGGCATGGGTGCCTGCGGCTCAAAAACCTGCCGCCCCATGATCTGGCGCATATTTCAGGAAGAGGGCATCGACTTAAAATCGGTCACCGACCGGGTCGACCGGCCACTTTTTGTGGAAGTACCCATCGGGGTGTTTGCAGGATGCGATTAGGTAACTGATATTAAAATAATCGCATGGCCAATATTTCGCGATGAAACAAGGTAAAGACATAGATTTATAAAATCTCAAATTCCAATAATCAATGTCCGAAACAGTTTGGTCCGCCGACGGCGGATTGGTTATTGGAATTTGTTTGATATTTGTGATTTGTATTTTCTTATATGTGTCAAACTTCAAAGCAATTTTAGGGCACAAAATTTAAGGAGAATTCTTAAATTGGCATATGATGTAATCATCGCCGGTGCCGGATCCGTAGGGGTTCCCACGGCCATGTCTCTGGCTGAGCTCGGCTTTAAGCCACTGGTTATTGATAAGCACCCGTCTCCCGGCCAGGGAGAAAATAAGCACGCCATCGGCGGGATCAGAGCCACCCACTCCACTCCCGGGAAAATACTCATCTGCCGCCGTTCGATTGAAATATTTTCCACCTGGCAGCAGCTGCAGGGCGATAACATCGAATGGCTGCAGGGCGGTTATGTTTATCCGGTATACCGGATAAAAGATGAAAAACTGTTGACAGGATTGCTGCCGGCTCAAAAACAGCACGGCTTGAATATTGATTGGGCCGGTCCGCAGGAAATTAAGGCGCTGATTCCGGGAATCAATGCCGAGGGTATACGCGGCGGCACCGTGTCGCCCGACGACGGTTCCATTTCTCCCCTGCTTTCGATCAATGCCTTTTACCGCCGGGCGCTGGAGTTGGGAGCAGAATTTCGTTTCAAGGAAAACATCACCGAAATTATCTGTCACAAAGGCAAGATCGTGGGGGTGGCCACCGACAAGAACCGCTACAGCACTGATGTGGTAATTGATGCAGCCGGTCCAATCTCACCGGAACTGTGCCATACCGCCAAAGTGGACCTGCCGATTGTGCCCGATTCACATGAGGGCGCCATCACCGAACCGGTGCAGCCGTTTTTCCATTGCATGGTAGTCGATATTCGGCCGGCACCGGGTTCAAAAAGCTATTACTTTTACCAGAACAAACAGGGTCAGGTCATATTCTGTATTACCCCTGATCCACCGATTATCGGGAAAGACAAACGCGAGACCTCGGTATTTTTACCTCAGGTCTGTGCGCGCATGGTTCGGCTGCTGCCCCGCTTAAAAAGCCTGCGGGTGCGCCGTACATGGCGCGGTCTATATCCGATGACGCCGGACGGTGCGCCCCTGGTAGGCTGGAACCGGGAGGTAAAAGGCCTGCTGCACACCACCGGCATGTGTGGCCAGGGGCTGATGCTGGCACCCGGGGTGGCAGAACTCGCAGCCCGCCTGGTCGCCGGACAGACAACGGCAGAAGACGCGATTATCCTGGATGAATTTTCTCCGTACCGAAATTTTGAAAGGGATGAGGCGCTGAAGTAGGGGGCTGGTTGCTCGATGCTGGATGCTCGATACTGGATGCTGGATACTGGATGCTGGATGCTGGTTGCTCGATACTGGATGCTGGATGCTCGATACTGGATGCTGGATACTGGATGCTGGATGCTGGATGCTGGTTGCTCGATACTCGATACTGGATGCTGGATGCTCGATACTGGATGCTGGATGCTCGATACTGGATGCTGGATGCTCGATACTGGATACTGGATGCTGGATGCTGGATACTGGATGCTCGATACTCGATACTGGATGCTGGTTGCTCGATACTGGATACTGGATGCTGGATACTGGATGCTGGAAGGTATCAGGTATAGGGTATAAGGTTTAAGGTACAGGGGGGAAAGAACGGTGCCAGATAATAATGCGGGGTATTCGGCGCAGGAGACATACTTTGACCTCTGTTGTCTGTCATCTGATTAATTGATGCTTGATTACAAATATGAAGGGTAATATATAACGGGGTTAACATTGATAATAAACGGCCGGTAACCAGCAACAAGCATCCAGCATCCAGTATCCAGTATCCAGTATCGATTATCCAGCATCCAGTATCCAGTATCCAGCATCCAGTATCGAGTATCCAGCATCCAGTATCCCGCATCCGGCATTGCGAATCGGCTATGGAAGTCAAAACGCTACAATATTAGCATCGACAAGAAATTGTTGTTGATCATCAATTTAATTTTTTACAGACAATTGCCTAAAGGAGTTACGACATGCCCGATTATGATTTGAAAATAATCAAAACCCTGGAATACAAACGGCCCGAAGTTGACAAAGGATACGTAGATCAAACGCTGTATGTGAATGTTTCCGAGCCGGCCATTGCCATTAAGCCGGTGGATCAGAAAACCAAAAAGGTGTTCATCGGTGGCAAAGGCTATGATCTTTGGCTGCTCTGGAATGCGGTAGAGCCGACCACGCATTGGAATGATCCCCAGAATACCGTTTGTATCGCGTCAGGCCCGATGGGAGGCACCCCCATTTATCCGGGTTCGGGCAAGAGCATTGTCAGCACCCTTTCGCCCCTGACAGGCGCGGCAATAGACTCCAATGTCGGTGGATATTTCGGTCCGTACTTGAAATTTTCCGGCTTTGACGCCATGGAGATCCAGGGCAAGGCATCCGAAGACACCGTGATTTTTATTGACGGTATTCAACAACAGGTTCAAATATTATCGGCCTCCGGCCTGCCCGAAAATGCTTATGATCTGTCGACCCGGCTGACCGAACATTTTGCCGCCGGCAAACCACGCAGCATTTCCGTTGTTTCGGCCGGACCGGGAGCGAAAAATTCGTTGATCGGCTGTTTGAACTTTACCTGGTACGACGTCAAGCGCAAACGCGCCCGTTACAAACAGGCCGGACGCGGCGGCATCGGCACCGTATTTGCTGACAAAGGCATCAAAGCGCTGGTTGTGCGATGGGATTCGGTAACCGCCGATACGAATAAACCTGCGGATAAAACCGCCTTAAAAGATGTTGCCAAATCCTACTCCCGCGAAATTGTCGAACTGGACCCCAAACAAAACGAGATGGCACGCATCGGAACCACCCACCTGGTCACCATTATGAATGACCATGATTTGCTGCCGACCCACAATTTTCGTTACGGTTCGCATCCGCAGGCTCCCAATTTGGGCCAGCAGGTCTATCGCCTGCTTTTTGATCCTGGCTTTGACGGTTGCTGGATGGGCTGCACGGTCGCCTGCTCCCACGGGATCAAAGATTTCGTACCGTTTACCGGGCCTTTTAGTGGCCGGAAAGTATTTGTGGACGGACCCGAATATGAAACCATTGCCGGTTGCGGCTCCAACCTGGGCATTTTCGATCCGAGCACCGTCGTGGAATTAAATTTCTACTGTGACGCCTACGGCCTGGATACCATCTCGGTGGGCACGTCAATCGCCTTTGCCATGGAATGTTTTGAATTGGGGCTGATTAATGAAACCCACACCGGCGGTATGGATTTAAGCTTTGGCAATCGCCTGAGTGCCCTGCAGCTGGTTCACCAAATGGCCGCCGGCGAAGGCTTTGGCCATATCATCGGCCAGGGGGTTCGCAAAATGAAAGAAATATTCGCCAGAGACTATGCAGCCGATCCGGCTGTCATGGCGGATATCGGCATGGAAGCCAAAGGCCTGGAATTTTCGGAATACATGACCAAAGAGTCCCTGGCCCAGCAGGGCGGATATGGTCTGGCGCTCAAAGGACCCCAGCATGATGAAGCCTGGCTGATATTCCTGGACATGGTGCATAACTTTATGCCGACCTTTGAACAAAAGGCCGAAGCGCTGCACTGGTTCCCCATGTTTCGCACCTGGTTCAGCCTCTGCGGCCTGTGCAAGCTGCCCTGGAACGACATCGTGCCCGAAGACAACAAAGACACAAAGGAACCGGCCAAAGTGATGAAACACGTCAAATGGTACACCGATTATTTCAGCGCGGTGACCGGTCGACCGGCCGCCCCCGAGGACTTGGTAAAAATGAGTGAAGCCGTCTACAATTTTCAGCGGATTTTTAATTTAAAAATGGGTTTTGGCCGCCGGCAACATGACGCTTTGCCCTACCGGGCTGTGGGACCGGTAACCGAGCTGGAATACGAGTCCAGAACTGAACGCTATGACACGCAGCTGCAGGAAAAATGCAATGTGGCTACCACCGGTAAGACCACTGCCGAAAAATTGGGCATTTTGCGCGAATACAGGCAGGCCCAGTACGAGAAGCTCAAAGATGCCGTTTATCAGCGCCGGGGATGGACGAACGACGGTATCCCCACGGTTGAAAAGGTGAAAAGCCTCGGCATCGATTTCCCGGAGGTACTGGAACTTCTCAAGGCCCACGGAGTCCAGTAGTGATAAAGGTCTCTGACAAAACAGTCACCTGGCATGAGGGGATGACCATCAGCGACTTGCTCAGCGAACTCAATGATCCCCATCCCTATGCCGTGGTACGCATAAATGAAAAGTATGTCTCGCGGCCCAACTTTGACAAAACAGCCATCCCGGATGACTCGGAGGTTTTTTTAATTCCGATGATCGCAGGAGGTTGAGGCCTTGTTTGTAGATTCGGTCCCCGCTATGGCATATAAATTGTATTGGGAGATCTACGATCATCTAACAATTGAATATTTTCGATTGAATATTGAATATTTAAGGTATTCTCTCGATTTTAAAATGGCCAGAGCGAAGCGACATCCACTCCGCCGCCGGCGGATCAATTCGCAATCTTCAATCTTCATTTCAGGCTTTCCCCACATTTGCAATCTACCAAAGGAAGTGATATTATTAACATTGTTTAATCAATTAACGGCCTTGCATGTTACTGGATAAGATTGATCGATGCTTATCGTTCAAACGGGTCAAGTTCTGTTTAAGTTTCAGACCTTTCCGGCCGATATAGGCCTTGTATTGTAAATATTTTGGGGAGGTAAACATATCGGGCAAAAATGAATACGTGTTGACCGGGGAAAGTTGTTTGACGTCGATCCTGGGGGGACAGCGGTTTATTCAGCGGGGCTTACCCTTTGATTTCTCATGAAATTCCTTGACTTATCGACAAGAATATAATTTAGTTTAATTATACGTTTGAAGTTCAGTTAATCCTGATTTTAATTCTTGATAAGTTAAGAAAAAAGGTTGGTCCTGAATGTTTGTCATCAGTAATTTATTAGCCGCCGTTGCCGAAGTTCTAAGATGGGTACTCAACATTTTCATGTGGATTGTAATCGCCCGTGCGATTCTGTCATGGGTTAATCCGGATCCATATAATCCGATCGTCCGCTTTATTCACAATGTGACCGAGCCCGTACTTTACCAGATTCGAAGGAGAATCCCGCTGAACTTTGGCGGTATTGATTTTTCTCCGATCATCGTTCTTTTGGCTGTGATCTTTCTGCAACGATTCGTTGTGGCAAGCTTAATTGAACTGGCCCGATCGTTGCGTTAAACAGAAAGGCAGGTGACCCAATGAACCTTACTCCCCTTGATATACAGCAGCAGAAGTTTAAAACCAAATTTCGTGGGTTTGATATCCGGGAAGTCGACGCATTTCTCGAGCAGCTGGCAAACGCCTTTGAAGGGCTGCAAAGAACCCACAAGGATTTGCAGGAAGAGGTTCGGCGACTTGAACTGGAAATTCAGGGCTATCGCAAACGCGAAGAAACTTTTAAACGGGCCCTGCTGAATTCTCAAAAAATCCTGGACCAAATGAAAGACAATGCCCGTAAATCAGCTGAGTTGATTATCGCAGAATCCGAAGTCAAGGCTGAAAAGATATTGAACAAAGCCCATAACCGACTTGCACAATTGCATGAGGATATATCGGAATTGAAACGACAGCGCATGCAAATCGAAGTGCAGATCAGCTCGATTATCGAGGCTCACAGCAAACTACTTGAAATCAGTAAAGAGGGCACCAAAGAAATGGATGAGGAGGATGCCAAGCTGAAAGTATTGAAACAAGCGAAGTAGGGCAAGGGGCGCGGAAACAAAAAAATACCGGGGATCGCGCCGGATATTGGCGCAACGCCGAAGGCGGGCCAAATCACAAGCCCGCCGTGGCGGATTGATTCATTTATTTCCGAAGCCCCATGACGTCCATCGTCACAATTAGCCACGAAAGGACCCGGATTAGCACAGCGAAAATTGCGCTCAATCAGTTTACCGGCCGAAGGCGTATTCGCCGGATCAAGCGAATAAGTTAGCCTGATTGTAGCTATTATTATTGCGATCGTTTTTTCAATTCTGTGATAATCCCTGTAATTCCGTGGTAATTTTTTTCAAAGCGACTATTTGTGTCAAAGCAGGGGTTTTGAATGGCAAAAATTGATGCATTTTTTAAACTAATGAACGAACAGGGAGCTTCCGATCTGCATCTGGCGGCAGGCTCCCCCCCGGCCCTTAGAATCCGGGGAGATATTGAGCGTGTTAAATATAAAGTTCTGGATAACGATGATTTAAGGGGCATGCTTTACGAAATTGCTCCGGAACAGAAAATTAAAACATTCGAAGAAACCGGCGATATTGATTTTGGTTACGAGATACCCGGACTGGCCAGATATCGCGCCAATTTTTTTATGCAGAAAAATGGTGTAGGAGCTGTTTTTAGAGAAATCCCCAGTGCCATCATGACTGCCGAACAGCTTGGTCTTCCGGCGGTGGTGTCAAAACTGGCCTCGCTGCCGCGTGGGCTGGTTCTGGTTACCGGGCCTACCGGAAGCGGAAAATCTACTACGCTGGCGGCGATTGTCGATGTCTCCAACCGGGCACGCAAAGATCACATTATCACGGTCGAAGACCCGATCGAATTTGTGCATACAAGTCAGGGTTGCATTGTCAATCATCGCGAGGTGGGAGTACATACAGAATCATTCTCAACAGCGCTGCGCGGCGCCCTGCGCGAAGACCCGGATATCATTCTGGTGGGAGAAATGCGGGATCTCGAAACGATTTCGCTGGCTGTGGAAGCGGCATCCACCGGCCACCTGGTATTTTCCACCCTGCATACATCCAGTGCCTACAAGACGGTCGACCGGGTGATTGAAGTTTTTCCATCCCATGAGCAACCGCTCATTCGCTCAACCCTTGCCGATGGGCTGCGGGCCGTTATCGCCCAGACCCTTTTTAAACGCATTGATCGCAAAGGCAGAGTGGTTGCGCTGGAAATCCTGATCGCCAGCCCGGCGGTCAGGAACCTGATCCGGGAAGGCAAAACGCATCAGATTCCTTCCATGATCCAAACCGGTAAAAAGTACGGCATGGTTCTACTGGATGATTCCATCATGGATCTTTACAAAAAAGGAATGATCAGTGCCGAAGAAGGTTACGCCAAAGCAAATGAGAAGAGCCGCTTCCGCCCCCTGCTCACCGCACCGCCGGCTGATTTTACGGAAGCCTAGCGTGAAATTATGAAAAAACAGGAAATCGATCATATTCTGGTAAGAATGCTTGATTTTCATCGGGATGTTTCCGATCTGAATTTTACGGTCGGAAAACCCATGCAGGTTGAGAGCGCGGGAGAGCTGATCCCCGTTGAAATCAAACCCAGTTTTAAAGCGCTGACTCCTTTTCAGACTGAAATACTGGCCTTGAATCTCATCAACCAGGACCGTCGATTGACGAAAGCACTGATGACAACGGGATCCTGCGACCTTTCATACAGCTTGCCCGGTAAAGCCCGCTTCAGGATCAATATATTCTCCCAAGGCGCCAACATTTCCATCGTTTTGCGTAAGCTTGAGTCTAAGATTCCGACCATCGATGAACGGGGTTTGCCAAAAGCCATGTACCAGATTGCCAAGGAGATAAACGGCCTCGTCTTTGTCACCGGCGCCACCGGTTCCGGTAAAACTACGTCGCTGGCTGCAATTTTGGACCAGATCAACGAAACCAAATCCGTTCACATCATCACCCTTGAAGATCCGGTGGAATATCAGCATCCCCATAAAAAATCGACCTTTAACCAGCGCGAACTCGGACTGGATTTTAACCTCTACGCCAACGGTCTGCGAGCGGCTCTGCGGCAAGCACCCAAAGTGATACTGGTCGGTGAAATGCGTGACAGGGAAACAGTCGAAATCGGACTCAGTGCTGCTGAAACCGGCCATCTGGTGCTAACCACTTTGCATACCGTCGATGCCGGCTCTACGATCAACCGTATCATCGGCATGTTCCCCAACGAAGATGAACGCCAGATACGGATTCGACTTGCAGATTCGGTGCGTTGGATCGTGTGTCAGCGATTATTACCGAAGATCGGTGGCGGCCGGGTCGCCACTTTCGAAATCCTGGGAACCAATATGCGGATCCAGGATACAATTCTGCACGGTGAATCCGAAGGAAAAACATTTTACGATATCATGGAATCCAGCAATGCCTTTGGGATGACTACCTTTGATCAGCATCTTGTCGGGTTATTTGAGGCAGGCCAGATCACCCAGCAAACTGCCATGACCTATGCTTCCCAGAGGGGAATTGTGGGTCGCGGTATCGACGCCATCAAAAGTTCGCGGGGCGAAACCACCTCCAGTATCGAAAAACTGGAAATTGATCGCACTTACAACAAGGCCATCTAAAGGTACTTATGGACATCACATGCAGTAGCTGTTCGAGTAAATTCCGGATCCCCGATGAAAAAATTCCCATCGGCCGGGTGAGCAATTTACCCTGCCCTAAATGCAAGGTTCGGATTACGATAGATCCGGCCAAGAAAACCGGCGCGGGTATTCTCGCCTTTGAACAATCAAATGAAAACGACAGCTATGATGCCTCTGACAAGCCATTCGATTTTATTGAAGAAGAAGGCCTGACGGCCCTGCTGTGCGAACCAAATCCCCTGGCCAGCAGTACCATCCAAAATGCCCTTAACTTGATGGATTATCAAATCACAATCTCGGAAAATGCGAGGGATGCCCTCAAACGAATGCGCTACCACGTGTATGATCTGATCGTCATCAATGAAAGTTTTGATACGAAAAATCCCGACTCTAACGGGGTTCTGATTTATCTGGAACGTCTGTCAATGGCGGTCCGCCGCAAAATATTTGTTGCCATGATCAGCAGCCGATATCGCACGATGGATAACATGATGGCATTTCACGCCAGCGTCAATCTAATCATCAACATCAAAAACATAGAAGATATCGGCAAAATATTAAGCCGCGGCATTACGGATACCGAAATATTTTATCGCGTCTGGATGGAAACCCTCAAGGAATCCGGCCGTATATAGGGACCCGCTGGATTCCAGTCGCCCCCAAAACGCCCTGCCTAATATGATGCAAAAGAAAAAATATACCTGCAGTGACTACCGTGAAGAGATGCGCCTGCTCGGTTTGAAAAAGCGCCTGATTGAAGAAACATTGAGCTCGACGGAAAAGCAGATTATCGAAGCCGAGATTGCCAAACTGGAAAAGACCCTGCAACTGGATTAGAACGGCCTTACAGTATATTTTACTAAATCAATCCGAAACCCGCCTCCACCCGATAACCACTTTTCTTAAAGTCTCTCACAAAGCTGGCAGAGCACACCGAGTATTTTATTCTCTGTTAGCTCTGCGGACTCGAACGAAGTGGGCGAGAGAATCGTCTTTTTTCGATCTTCTGTCATCTGTCTTCCGTCTTCTGTCATCTGACATCTATTTTCTGTCATCTATCATCTGAATTCACAATCGCATCAACAATTTTAACCGTTGCCAGGGTTCCAGCGGCATCATGCACCCTTACGATGTGGGCGCCGTTTAAGATGGCGGCGGCTACGGCAGCCTGGGACCCGGTCTCGACGAGGGGTAAATCCGGCAGTATATCCGTTTCCTGGGTTTCTTTTAAGATTTTGCGAATGAAGGATTTGCGGGAAGCACCGATCAGAATCGGGGTATCTAAAGATTTGAAGGCCGGCAGATGCTTGATCAGCATAAGATTATGTTCCACCGTTTTACCGAACCCGATTCCGGGATCCAGAATTATTTTATCCGGAGAAATCCCCAGACTCCCAGCCCTTTTGGCAGCATCTGCCAGAAAGTTTAGGATTTCCTGAATCAGGTTATCATAGTGGGGTGACTGCTGCATGCTCTTCGGGTCTCCCAGCATATGCATCAGAATCACGGGAGTGTCATATTCGACGGCAACCGCTGCAAGCCCGGGATCAAAGCGCAGGGCGGCGACATCGTTGATGATCGAGGCCCCGGCGTCAAGGGCCCGCCGGGCAACTTCGGCTTTGGTCGTATCAATGGATATTGGGGTAGAAATGCGTTGGGAAAGCTTTTCGATCACCGGCACGACCCGGCGAATTTCTTCTGCAACAGATACCGGATCTGAAAATGGCCGCGTGGATTCACCACCGATATCGATGATGGCAGCACCGTCGGCCGCCAGTTTAACACCCTGGGCCACGGCGGTATCGCAATCGAAAAATTTACCGCCGTCCGAGAAAGAATCCGGTGTTACATTGACGACGCCCATGATGCAGGTTTGCCGTCCAAGCTCCAGGGTGTGGTCTAACCATGACAAATGATATGTTTTGCGGGCATGCATCAGGTCAGGTCGGTTTGGAAGCGGCCTGTGTCTCCGGGTCCGGGTCGTCAGGTTCATGAGTATGAAGTTTGATGCCGGGTCTTAAGGCTGTAATCAGTTCATCCAGTTCTTGGCCCATAACGGTTTCTTTTTCGAGCAATTCTTCGGCCAGTTTGTGCAGAACGTCCATATTTTCCTTTAAGACATCCGTGGCACATTGATAGGCATCCTTGATCAGTTTGTTTATCTCATCGTCAATCTTTTGCGCGGTGGCTTCCGAATAATCCCTGTGCTGGGAGATTTCCCGTCCCAGAAACACCTGCTCTTCACCTTTGCCATATGCCAGCGGGCCTAGCTCCTCACTCATACCCCAGTTTCTGATCATCGTCTGGGCCAGGTCGGTGGCCTGTTTGATATCATTGGCAGCCCCGGTGCTGATGCGGTTAAAAACAATATCCTCTGCCACCCGGCCACCGAAGGCCACCGCCAGCTCGCTTTCAAGCTGGTCCTTGAATCTGAAATCACGCTCTTCGGGCAAAAACCAGGTGATGCCGGCAGCGCGCCCTCTTGGCACAATGGTGATCTTGTTGACGGTATCGGTACCGGGCAAAAAGCGGGCCACCAGCGCATGTCCGCCTTCATGGTAGGCGGTAACTTTGCGATCTTCTTCCTTGATCACCTTGGATTTGCGCTCCAGTCCCATGTAGACTTTGTCTTTTGACTCGTCAAAGTCGATCATCTCAATCTTTTCTTTGTCGCGTTTGGCCGCCAGCAATGCCGCCTCATTTACGAGGTTCTCCAGATCAGCCCCGGAAAAACCGGGAGTCCCTTTGGCCAGAATATGCGGATTTACATCCGGACCGATAGGTGTTTTTTTCATGTGTACCTTAAGAATTTTTTCACGGCCTTTGATGTCCGGCATGGAAACCACAACCTGCCGATCAAACCGCCCGGGACGCAGCAAAGCCGGATCCAGCACATCCGGCCGGTTGGTGGCCGATATCAGAATAACACCTTCATTGGATTCGAATCCGTCCATTTCGACCAGTAGCTGATTAAGCGTCTGCTCTCGTTCATCATGACCGCCCCCCAGACCGGCACCGCGATGGCGGCCGACGGCATCGATCTCATCGATGAAAATAATACAGGGTGCGTTTTTCTTGCCTTGAACAAACAGGTCCCGTACCCGCGATGCCCCCACACCGACAAACATTTCAACGAAATCCGACCCGCTGATGCTGAAAAACGGCACACCGGCCTCCCCGGCGATTGCCCGTCCCAGAAGGGTTTTCCCGGTTCCCGGCGGGCCCATCAAAAGTACGCCTTTGGGGATCCGGCCGCCCAGCCGGGTAAATTTCTTGGGATCTCTGAGAAACTCGACAATTTCTCCCAGTTCTTCTTTGGCCTCGTCGATGCCGGCCACGTCTTCAAAGGTGACTTTTTCGGATTGGTCGGTATTCAGCCGGGCCCGGCTTTTACCGAACGACAATGCTTTACCGCCGCCGGCTTGCATCTGCCGCATGAAAAATATCCAGACGCCAATTAGCACCAGCATCGGAAACCATGAGACCAGCACTGACATATACCAGGGATTCTCCGCAGGAGGTTTCGCGCTGATCGTAACACCTTTTTTTCGCATAATGTTGATGAGATCGTTGTCCGGAGGGGCGTAGATTTTGAAACGGTTACGAGCGGTATCCGTAACGAGCAGTTCCTGACCCTGGATCACCACCTCGGAAACACGCTCATTGTCTACCATATCCAAAAATTCGGTATAGCTGATGCTGGTTTCCGCCATGTGCTGCTGACTGAAAAGATTGTAAAGCATGACCATCATCAACGTGATGACCAACCATAGGGCCAAATTTTTATAAAACGGATTCAAATGTGATTACCTCCCGGGCTGAAATTGTTGAATATTGTATATTGAATAATGAATATTTATGGCAGTCGCTACGCTCCATCGCTTTAATAAAAAACAGAACTGATCCGTCAAAGGCGAACCTTGAATATTCACTATTCAATCGGCGATATTCAATACTTAATGTAAGTATCCTGTATCTTGGATAAAATATCAAGTATCAAGTTAGCCGACTCTTGATTATAAGCAAATCTAATCATTATAGCGCATTAAGCAAGCAAAAGTTCGGCTTTGAGGATGCGCCGGGTTGCTGAAACTACTTTAACACAATTGTCAATCCGGTGACCGGCGAGCCAGATAATTTTACCAGCGTTTAAGAGCAGAGGGCATAATCGGCGCTGAGGCCGGGGAATTTTATTGTCAATAAAATATTTCTTAACCTTTTGGGTGCCGTTTACGCCCAAAGGAGAGAACCGGTCGCCCGGTCGAGGATTGCGTACTACCAGCGGAAACTGCAGACGATCCATATCAAAAAATGCCAGGTTTTTTCCGATAGTGTTAAAATCGGGCAGATCATCGGCTCCAAGTTCGGCGAGTTTGATAGTTGCGCGGGCTTCCTGGATGAATAAAGCGCCCGGAGGGGCAATCGTATACTGATAATCAATCACAGCCGATCCATCGGATCCGTCGCAGCTAACCGAAGCGTCGCTTTTACGGTTGTTGATCGTCAGATCTGCTGACCTCAATCTAACTCGAATTCCATCGGGCAAATTCAGGCAACCCGCAGCGGGGCTTTTGTCAATCAGGTTCAGCACAGCATCAATATGCGCCAGGGTGATGCGCCGCAGATCCATTTTAACTGACAGAATCGCCCTTCTAATAATCCGTCTTTTAGCTGAAGCGGCCAACCGTTCCAACCGACCTAAATCTATGCTGACGGCGTCGGGGCCCTTGACTGAGATACATTTGTTAAAGTCTTTGCTGAGAATGTTCTCAAGCCATTGATCCTCTGCCCGCATAATGGTTGCAAGCCGGTTAAGGGCTTCAATGATCGCGGGATTATATGCTTTTTCCAACTCGGGTATTAACTGATGCCGAATCCGATTGCGCCGAAAGGACAGATCTGTATTGGATGCATCGGTAACAAAAAGCAATTTTTTTTCAGCAATATAATCAATTATCTCAGATCGTTTAAGCTGAATTAACGGACGAACGATTTTACCGCCCCGGACCGGAGCAATTCCGGACAGGCCTAGCGGTCCGCTTCCGCGCAGCAAATTCATGAGCACCAGTTCGGCGTTGTCATTGCTGTGGTGCCCAATGGCGATTTTATTAAAGCCGTTTCGGGCGGAAATTTCCTCAAAAAATCCATAGCGCATCTTGCGCGCTGCTTCCTCCAGGGAAAGGTGAGCACTTCGCTGAAAATGGCGCACATCTTTTTTTTCAATGTAACAAGGCAAATTGAGTCGCCGGGCAAGTTCAGCCACGAATTCTGCATCACGGTCCGAATCTTTCTGGCGCAGGCAGTGATTCAGATGAGCAATCGCCGATCGACGCGGGTGTTCTTCGTTCAGGGTGTGCATTACATGCGCCAGAGTAACGGAATCCGGCCCTCCGGAAACAGCGATCAAGACAGAATCGTCCGCCGCCAACATTCGGTGGGTTGCAATAGTTTGCTTGACAGTTCTGAGGATCTTTTTTTCAATCTTGCTTTTTGATCTGTCTTTGCCGGTCCCCATAAAATTCACCCAAACTTCATTTAAGTCGGATTGATTTTGGATTATACACCTGAAAGTAAAAGGTCACCAAAATTCCATAATAGATATACAAGAATACCTGAATGAGCATCCCCAAGTCAACTGCCCATAAACCTGTGAACCCTGAACCTTTGGACCCATAATATTTTTCTTGCAAAAAACTTATTATGACGTATTTTAGTCACTGGTTGTGCTAGGTGGGGAGCTAGCGGTGCCCTTTTCCCGAAATCCGCTTTACGCGGGGCTGAACTCCCGCCCAAGGGCCTTATACTTGGATAACCTGAACCATTTTGATCGGACACCTCGCAACAGACGGTCGCGAACCTCGTCAGATCCGGAAGGAAGCAGCGATAAGTGATGCAGTCTGTGTCGTGGATTGATCCCGGTCTGCATAATGGTCCGGGTTTCCCAAAAAAGGTTCGAAGGTGGGTGCACAACCACTCTTTTGAATTCGGAAGGTGGAATGCGGAAGTCGGAATTATTCGATTGCGGAATGATCGCGCCTAGAGCAACGGGCATTGCGTGATGAAAAATGCAAGAAGCCCTGGGATTGAGGACCGAGGCGTTTGATTGCAGAGTTCGGTTTTGAGCTGATCCCTCCTTTTTTAATCGTTATGTGCCATGCCCTTTGCCGTCTTTCCTGAGCCCTCAATCTTATGCCCGGTATCTTTAGTACTGAGGCTTCAACCTTTCACCGTCTGCCGTTTACCGTACCCGCCCGGACCCATCATTCCAATCAACCAAATCCATCGCCCAGCAACCGGAACCAGCATCCGACATCAGGCATCCAATATCCAGAACCCATCACCTGTATTCATAGGACAGAATTCCATTGCCGTGCACCGTATGCCCTGTACCGACTACCCCGCATTTTTATCTGGCACCGTTTTTTCCCCCCTATACCTTAAACCTTATACCCCATACCTGATACCTACCGGCATCCAGCATCGAGTATCCAGCATCGAGTATCCAGGAACCGACTGAAGTTCAGAACATGAACTGCGGATAGCATCTGAGTGATAACCACCCAATTTTTCCTATAAAACCTTGCTATTACCACCTTGACAACGTTTCAACTGGTCTTATTTTTCAAATCAACTATTACAACCTCATATGACCGGGAGAATATTTCTAGCAATGTCAGCTAAAAAGGAAATTAAAATTCAAACTGACTCTGAGGAGGCCAAAAAAAATGTGAAGGCCGCTGAAGCCGTCGATAATAATAAGCAAGACTTTAAACGTGATTCTGAGAAGGCGGCTGAAAATCAGGTTGATGACCCGCTGGAGGATCTGGCAGAAAAGCTTAAGTTAAAAGAACAGGAAGCCCAGGAAAATTACGACCGCCTTTTGAGGGTTTCGGCCGAGTTCGATAACTATAAAAAGCGCGCCTCCCGGGACATGGAAGAGTTTCGCAAGTTTTCCAACCAGTCCTTGATAAAAGAGATGCTTTCGGTAGTGGATAATCTGGAATTGGCCATGAACTCAACCAATGGTCATAAGAATATCGACAAAGGGCTGCTGGATGGTCTGGAAATGACGCACAAAGAAATATTAAAGGTCTTTGAAAAATTTAGTGTCAAACCCATCAGCGCCAAAGGCCAGCCATTTGATCCGACGTTCCATGAAGCAGTCATGCAGGAAGCAACCGATGAGTATCCTGCGAATACGGTTATCAATGAACTGCAGAAAGGCTATTTAATTCATGACCGACTGCTGCGGCCCTCGATGGTAGTGGTCGCCAGCTCCAAAGAAAAGAAGGACGACACCAAATCTTAAGGTAAGATGAGGATTTAACAATTAATAAAGAGGCTGTTTCAAAACGTTTCAATTTGTGAATGATCAGCAACGTCAGTCAGTCTGACGCAGAGAATATATAAATTGGGATGTTTTGAAATCGCCTCGAGGGATAAATTTTAGTTGATATAAAGTTTAAGGAGGGAAGAGACATGTCAAAGGTAATCGGAATCGATCTCGGTACCACGAATTCATGCGTTGCTGTTATGGAAGGTCCCGACGCAACGGTAATCACGAATCCGGAGGGTGGACGGACAACGCCTTCTATCGTGGCAATTAACGATGGTGGTGAGAGATTGGTAGGCCAAATAGCAAAACGCCAGGCCATCACCAACCCTGAAAACACGGTGTTTGGCGTTAAAAGGCTGATTGGCCGCAAATACGCATCCAAGGAGGTGCAGAATGATATAAAAATTCTCCCATTTATAATTGAACAGGCCAGCAACGGTGACGTTCGCATCAAAATAAAAGGCAAACAATACAGTTCCGCGGAGGTATCCTCTTTTATTCTGGCCAACATTAAAAACACGGCCGAGCAATATCTTGGTGAGAAAGTAACGGATGCGGTCATCACCGTTCCGGCATATTTTGATGACAGTCAGCGTCAGGCGACCAAGGATGCCGGCAAAATAGCGGGGCTGAATGTTTTAAGAATCATAAATGAGCCCACGGCTGCGTCCCTGGCTTATGGACTGGACAAAAAAAAGGAAGAGAAGATCGCCGTTTTCGATCTCGGGGGAGGCACCTTTGATATTTCAATTCTTGAAATCGGAGAAGGTGTCTTTGAAGTTAAAGCCACCAATGGCGATACCCATCTCGGTGGTGAAGACTTCGACCTGCGGCTAATCGATTATCTGGCCGATGAATTTAATAAGGACCAGGGGATTGATCTAAGAAGCGACAAAATGGCGCTGCAGCGTTTGAAGGAAGCCGCTGAAAAAGCCAAAATGGAGCTTTCATCTTCGATGGAAACCGATGTCAATCTTCCATTCATTACCGCCGATGCCAGTGGCCCCAAACATCTCAACATTAAAATCACCCGGGCCAAGCTTGAGTCTCTGGTAAGCGAATTGCTGGACAATCTGGAAAAACCCTGCCGGGCAGCGCTCAAAGACTCCGGATTATCAACCGGGGAAATCAATGAGGTTATTCTGGTCGGCGGCATGACCCGCATGCCTGCAGTTCAGGAACGCGTCAAAAAGATTTTTGACAAAGAGCCCCACCGGGGTGTAAATCCGGATGAAGTTGTTGCCCTGGGCGCCGCCATTCAGGGCGGTGTATTGAAAGGCGATGTTAAAGATGTTCTTTTGCTCGATGTCACGCCGTTGTCTCTGGGAATTGAAACCCTCGGCGGTGTCATGACCAGGTTGATCGAAAAGAACACCACGATTCCGACTAAAAAGAGCCAGACCTTTTCAACGGCAGCCGACAATCAACCGGCTGTATCTATTCATGTACTGCAGGGCGAACGCGAGATGGCCGCCTACAATAAAACCCTGGGCCGATTCGAACTGGTCGGCATTCCGCCGGCTCCCCGGGGGATACCTCAGATTGAGGTGACCTTCGACATTGACGCCAACGGAATCGTGAATGTTTCCGCCAAGGATCAAGCCACCGGCAAGGAACAGTCGATACAGATAACCGCATCCTCCGGCTTGTCCAAGGAAGAAATCGACCAACTGATAAAAGACGCCGAAATGAACGCTGATGAGGATAAAAAGAAACGGGAACTGGTTGAAGCTCGCAATCAGGCAGACGCCCTTATCTATTCAACTGAAAAATCTATCAAAGAGTTGGGCGACAAAGTCGACGATGAAACCAAAAGCAAGGTTGAAGCAGCATCCGCCGCTCTGAAAACAGCCATTGAAGGCGAAGACACAGAAGAGATAAAACGGCTCAGTGAAGAGTTGACCAATGTTTCACACAAACTGGCAGAAGCCATGTACCAGCAGGCTTCCGCCGCCGGGCAACAGGCAGATCCCGGAGCAGAATCTGCCGAACAACCCGGTGGTGCAGCCCCGGACGAAGATGTCGTCGATGCGGATTTTGAAGAGGTGAAAGAAGAGGATAAAAAGTAAAGATTATCTTGTTAGGATTTTAAAATCCCGTGACGCTTCTTGCAGCCGCGGGATTTTTTTTGAAAATGTTGTTTTCAGGGCGGATTAATTAAAAAATGGACAATTATGGAAAAATCATTAAAGACAATCTGGCTCGGCTTTATAAAAATAGGCCCGATCATCTGGCGCAGCTGCTGCCCGGAAAATATCAGAACGAACAGTTAATATTTAAAGCATTCGGATCTACCTGCCGCATCGGAACGGGTGGAATTACGGTCGGCGATAAAACAGAAAGCGGTGTGATCGGCATATTGATATCTTTGTATGCCCTGCATGCCAAAGCGGAGCCATGCATTCCGACTCCCTTCAAGGCATATAGAGAAATCCCCAACAGTATGCCCTATGCGGGGGCATTTGCCAGCCACACCGAACAAATTTTAATACCTCATATTGATAAGATTGAAGATAACCGGGATCTGATATTCGAAATACTGAACGGAGAGACCGGCACCGGCAGTGAGGGTGGCGATTTTTCTTTTGTGGTCCGCCCCTTCCCTAAAGTTCAATTAAATTATATTTTTTACCGTGCCGATGATGATTTCCCCGCTTCCGCGACGTGTCTTTTTTCCAATAATGCCCTATCCTTCCTCCCCGTTGACGCCCTGGCCGACACGGGAGAATACACTTCCAGAAAAATCATCGATATAATTTCATCCAGATTACTTTACCCATAAAAAAGGCACCTTTAAATTTTCAAATTGATTTCATGAAAACCGCAGAAAGCTTCCATATCAAAGCGGTCGAATCATAAATAGCGATTGGCATAAATATCCTCAGGCGCATGTTTTGCACCTGTTGTCCTGGCAGGCGACAATGCCTATCTTCCTCGACGCCGTGTATCTTTACATCTGAATATCAATAGTTATAATATAAACAACTGAAAACAGATATACGGGAAAGGAGGCTTTACAATGGAAGTGAATAGAGTGCTGTGGCCAACTGATTTTTCAAGCAGTGCCGAAAAAGCCCTGCCTTACGTAACCGATCTAACCCAAAAGTATGGGGCCGAAATACATGTTCTTTATGTAATTGAAGACATTGCCCACCATGACGGCTGGTATGGAGATTTTGAAAAAGACAAAATCGACAAACTGATGCAGTATGCTGATAAATCAGCCAATAAACGGTTGAATCAGATTTGTGAAAAATACCTGAACAGTTGTCCTTTGTACATCAAACATGTAGCGGTGGGTGATCCGACCCAGGAAATTTTAAAGCTGATTGAAAAAGAAGAAATTGATCTGGTCGTTATGGCCAGCCATGGCAGCCAGGGAAATTATCGCTTCGGCAGTGTGACTGAGAAGGTTTTAAAAAATTCACCGGTGCCGGTGACGACGGTTCCGATCGATCCGGAATAAAATTAGAAACGTTGCGGGTTACGCGCTACGCGGGCCGGTTATCGCCACAGTTCTGACACTCGCCGGCCAAACCGCAAAATCTCAAATTCCATGCACCAAATTACAAATGGTTCGCCAGGCTCACGGTCCTGAGCCGAGTCGAAGGGCTCACCACCCTGAGCAAAGTCGAAGGATAAATCTCAAAATTCAAAACTCCAATGACCCAAACACCCGCATGTTGGGATTTTGAATTTCAGACATTGGGATTTGTTATTTTAGGAGCCCTCTCCTATATTCCTTCAACTTAAATACCATCAAGCTTATCGAGTGGCACTCGGCTTTTTAATCAGCCCTTAAAATTACCCTCCTGACGTCTGGGGAAATGCCGTATTGGCGTACAAATATTCCATCTTTTCCTTGTGTTTCAATTCCTCGTTGGCCATTTTCTGCAGCATCGTTTTCAATTCACTGTCGTCGTGCATATTCGCAAGTTCCGAGTAAAATTGGTGTGACCGGCCTTCGCGGTGGGCGGCGACCAGATAAACGTCCTCGCTCGATGAAGTCTGTGAGATTTCAGGTTCTTCCAGATATTCAGCGAGTTTGTATTCGACAACATCAGCCATCCGCAAAGAATCCGCACCGTATTTTCCCTCTTTGTAGCTAACCAGAAAGGCCTTGTGTTTTTTTTCTTCCCCGGCGATAAATTCAACCGTATCTTTAACGCTGGCATCGTCGACCTTGTGGTGGATGTCCATGTAAAAATCATAAGCCACCTCTTCCCGCTGAATCGCCATATCTAAGATTTCTGCGACCGTTTTTCCCATGATTGTCCTCCTTTTTTCTCATTTGGCATTTGGCTTTGCTTATCAAATTTTGGCAACCTGCCATGAGTTTTTAGTATCCTACTTCGCATTAATTTTCATGCAAGATTTAGGAATACTTTTGATCTAACCTAAGACAGGATTCAAAAAGAGGCAACACAATTTTTTTTGCTTATCACGATGAAAAGAATCCTGGCTAACGGGATGGGGTATGCAGCAGTTGATCAGTGGAATAATGGAATGGTGGAAAAATGGAATAATGGGTAAAAAGAGCGGATGATAGCCTGTTTTTGATATTTGATCAGTATCATCATTTAAAATCAGATTGCCATCCATCAAGCCCACTATTCCAATACTCCAATATTCCAGTATTCCAAGACGTTGGATTGATGTAATCCCTCCAGGCGGGACTGACCATGCCCGTTGGACCAGCTTTTCAGTGTCAGGATAAATTTTGTCTCGACAACCGCAAGATAAAGCATTATGGAAGAGTAATGATTGTCTATGATGGGATCTACCGGCTGCCAACCGGAACGAATCAGGGTTTCAAGCCGAGGACTCAATGGGAATACGCCTGGCAGGTACGGATTATTAATTTAGGCCTGAGCCATTCGACGGTGGAACATTTAAAATCCATGATTGTCGTTGTCAACCAGACCGACAGCAAGTCCTGTTTGACGAGTTGTGCGGAAAGCATCGGCAAAAAAATCAGCCGCGACTTTAACCTGGTTATTTCCCGTGTTCTCTGGGTTGAGCATTTCCCAAATAATTTAAATCAATGGCACGCGGCAGCTTTTAAGCCGAAATCCAGCTTTGGTCCGGATATTGACTATCTCATCCAATGGCGGCCCATACGGCCAAAGGAAATAGACATCATCAAACCATTTATACCAGAGGTTGACCATGATTGATCAGAAAACGATGCTGACCACTGCGATTCTGGATGCTTTCGAAGACGGAATTTATGTCATGAATCAGGATCTTGTTGTTGAATATATGAACAGTGCCATGATTGCAGAATTTGGTGACGGTGTCGGTAAAAAATGTCATCAAGTCTTAAATCAATCTGTCGATAAATGTCCCTGGTGCCAGTCGGATGAAGTCTTTAAAGGTAAAACCATACGTCGGGAGGTGCATATTCCTCTGGTTGAGAAGACTTACTATCTAATTGAAATACCCTTCGAAAATACCGACCGAACCATATCAAAATTAAGTATTTATCGCAACATCACGGCAAGAAAGCAACAAGAGCAAAAGCTTCACGCATCGCAGGAAGACTTCAAGAATCTCTTCGAGCACATGGCAACCGGCGTTTTCATCAGCAGCAAAGAGGGAAAATTTTTAAATGCCAACCAGGCCCTGCTGGATATGCTTGGCTATAAAAGCAAAGAAGAGTTTCTGAATATTGATCTTCCCCAGGATCTTTACCTCAGACCGGAAGACCGGGATACATTTAAGCAGATGATGGAACGCGACGGTCGGGTCATCGATTACGAGGTCGAGTTCAAGCGCAAAGACGGCAGCACCATTCCGATTCTGTTAACCGGGCACGCCCGCTATGATCAGCAGGGCAACATTATCGGATACGAGGGACTGAATGTCGATTTAACCCAGCGAAAACTGATGGAAAAAGAACTGAGGGAAGCCTATGATTTCATGAATAAAATTGTTCAAAGCTCTCCCAATTCCATTACGGCCACCGATATGAAAGGCAATACGCTGATCTGGAACCAGGCCGCGGAAGAAACCTTAGGTTACAAGGCCGGTGATGTTATCGGCAAAATGAACATTCGAAAAATATATCCGGAAGGCGTGGCCCGCAAAGTCATGCAAATGCTCAGAAGCGATGAATACGGCGGTGTCGGTCGCCTGAGCACGTACCCGATGGTTTATGTCAGACATGACGGTGAAGTCATTGAAGGTAACCTGTCGGCGGCTATAATTTACGACGCCAAAGGAAAAGGAATTGCA
Organism: Olavius sp. associated proteobacterium Delta 1; assembly: GCA_902749685.1. Classification (GTDB taxonomy): domain Bacteria; phylum Desulfobacterota; class Desulfobacteria; order Desulfobacterales; family JAFDCJ01; genus JAFDCJ01. The sequence continues at coordinate 36,200 of CACVKW010001411.1, forward strand.
TCTGTGGGATCATTTGTCGATCTGAGGGATCGACTGGAAATGGAGCGGGCCCTGCGACACACCCAGGAGCAACTGCTGCAATCTGAAAAGCTGGCTGCCATGGGGCGCTTAACTTCCCAAATTGCCCATGAATTAAACAATCCCCTGTATGGAATTATGAATACCCTGGAGCTGTTGAAAACCGAAATTTCTCCTGATAACCGGCGACGCAAAATACTGGAAATGGCGCTTTCTGAAACCGTCCGGCTCAGTGACCTGCTGCGCAAAATGCTCTCATTTTCAAAGCCGGACCAGGAGGAACGGCATCCGGTGGATATCAATTCGGTTCTGGATGAAATTTTGCTGCTGCATGAGAAGCAGCTGAAAGAAAACGATATCAATATTAAATATAGACTGGCAGAAGGTTTAGGACTGGTAAAAGCATCTAAAAATCAGCTGCGCCAGGTTTTTTTGAACATGGTCGCAAACGCCAGGGATGCCATGGCCAATGGCGGAACCCTGACCGTCACCACCGGTCCAGATGGCGATAATGTTGTGATTGACATCACCGACACCGGCAGCGGCATTCGAGAAGAACATATTGACAAAATTTTTGACAGCTTTTTTACCACCAAAAGCGAAGTCAAAGGTGTCGGTTTAGGCCTATCGGTCTGCTACGGTTTCATCAAAGAACACGGCGGGGACATAGAAGTCAAAAGCCGGGAGGGAGTTGGAACGACATTTGTCATTACGCTGCCGGTTCATAATTCCGACGCCCCTGAAAAGAATGAGGCTGAATAGATTTTAATTCCGTCCCAACTGTAATAATATCCTATTGTGAAATAAAATTGATGGGCGTAGCGACGTCATTATTTGTCGTTGGTCGGAGATGATTTTACAAACATCAGATTTAAGATTTAATTGTCTTGACAGCTACCATTCTCGGTATCAGTACTCTTGTCAGAGTTGGGATCTACATATCCAAAGTTTAGGGAATATTGTGATATTTTATTATATCACAGGTTTTTATAGGCTTAGTTTTTTCAACATATTTTCAATTTTCACCCCGTAAGACCAGCCGCAACATGATTTGTTTCACTCATTATCAAGTAGAAGAGTTATTTATATTATGGCAGGAGTATCACCATGAAGCATTTTATTTGCCAGGGAATTGTTTCAGTCTCTACCTTTTTCATCATAGTGGTATTTTTAGCTATGGAAGTTCAGGCTGAAGAAAAGGACTGTATAGATGTATCAGGAACATGGGATGCAACTGAAGAAATTGACGCATCAGATTGTGGAGGTGCTATTAGAACTAAGCGTTATACCTATGAGCTTATCCAAAATGGCTGTATTGTAACATTTAAGCGAAAAGAGGAAAAAGATGTTCAAGCTGAAGTAAGAGGCAACAAAATATATTGGCCTAAACGTAAAATACCTGGGAGGCAGGTCGGCAGTACCGTAAATTTAGAAGAGGGTATATCCCACGTTCGCGGAAATAAAGCGACTGGAAAAAGGCATTGGACTTGGACGAAAGGCAAGAACTCTTGTTCTGGTACAACTGTATGGATTGATATCAAACAACGGCCTATGGACACCAAAATGCCCTCAATAGTACCGTCTCCAGCGCATAGAGATAAGATCACTGCGGACGACCTGTGGGGGGATAAATACAAAGGTGATGGCCCGGTGAATAACGATTATTTTATGCCATTCGGGGACGCAGAACCTGCTTTACACGAGTTTTCCGGCACCTTGACAATTGCGTCAACCAAAATGTTTTTCCATCGTATCTGGGCAAGTAAAGTCTTAAGTTCGTTCCCCGAGCTTAAGCTCCATTTCTTTACCTATCAAGATCATCTCGTACCAATTGAGCGAAATAAGCTTCTAAAAAGTGAAAAAAGCACTTGGCACTTTACCCTGTCTCCGGGAAGAATATGGTCCGAACCTGGCGATAAGGGTTATTCACGTGCCTCGTTTCCATTTACCCTTGTCCATTATAAACTGAGCCAGACGCATAACGGCCTTGCAACCTTTCTCTTTAACGACAAGCATGTATCTGCACTTCGGTTCCAAATCGTTCAGGAGGCGGATCCGGGTGAAAAATTCGATGCTTGGGGTCAAACAGATATGAAATATAGGCCTTCGCCGCTCCCGGAGCAGATCACCTTGATACAACAATTTGTCACAGAACTGGCACAGCAAACACCCATCCACTCGTGGACAGAACTGGAGCAAACCCATGATCCGGTGATGTTGGATACGATTGATGGCATCCATAATCGGGAAAACATCACCCTGAGCGGTTTAATTATAGACGATGTTGTCTACGCACGACCATGCCATACACGTTTTGGAGAATATCCGTACTGCGATCAGATGCGTCACGGCTTCTACTCGATTTCCAAGTCTTTTGGTGCGATGCTTTCGATGCTACGCCTTGCCCAGAAATACGGAGACGGGGTTTTCGATCTGAGGATCAAGGATTATGTTGACATCGACTGTAACCATGAAGGATGGAACAATGTCACCTTTGGTGACACACTCAATATGGCGACAGGGATTGGCAATATCGAACCAAGACGAGTTACAAGTTATGTAGAAGAAGATTCAGCCGCCATCACGGGGAAAATTATAGCGGCTAAAACTACAAAAGAAAAACTAAAACTGATTGCAACAATCGGCAATTATACCTGGGGTCCTGGTGAAGTCTTTCGGTACCGGTCGATTGATACATTTGTCCTTGCTATGGCAATGGATCAATTTATTAAGAGTAAAGAAGGCCCGAGTGTACATCTTTGGGATTTAATTACCTGGGAAGTGCTCCAACCCATAGGCATCAATCGGTTACCGGTCCTTCATACAATAGAGCCCGACGGTACACAGGGTATCCCAAAGCTCGAGGGGGGCATGCTTCCAAATCTGGACGATCTCGCCAAACTCGTCAAGCTCTTGCGCAATGGCGGTCGTTATAAAGGAGTACAAATACTGAGTGCTACAAAACTCAAGGAAGCCTTTGGTAAAGATAGACAAACTGGTCTTCCTACTGGTTGGCTATTCGACGACGGGGAGGTTAACTACCACATGTCTCTATGGCAACATCCATACAGAGCCAAGAATGGGTGTTTCGTTCGTATCCCGGCAATGAGCGGTCACGGTGGAAGCTATGTGATTTTCATGCCCAATAATATCACCGCATTTCGATTTGCCGACGGTCTTGTTGACAACCCCGCAACGTATGACAGTTCAGGCCTGAGAAAAGTGGCTGACTATATTCGACCGTTATGTAATAAGCCTACTGATTAAGCATAAGATTGAAAAATCACATTTTGGTATGTTTATACAATATATTGAGATGATTGAATCTGGTTCTAAGCTGTGTATTCCTCCAACACATGAAAAATTTGGGCGAATTTGTGATATCTCTTATAATATCTGCAAAAAATTCGTCATCTCAAAATTGCTGATACTGTAAACTTAGCTGGACCTTGGAAAACGATTAAAAAATGTGACATCAAATTGTCAATCGAAGCTTTAACTTGCCATTTAACCCTGTCAACTCAAGTAAAGATCAGGGCACATTATCCGGCGTTAAATGTTGGACGTTCGATGCTTGTCCGCCTGGAGGATTCACCAATTAAAGTTGCTTTAATCCTAATAAATCCCTTGCTTCCGAAGGCGTCGCAACTTCATACCCGATCTGATGGATCAGAGATACAATTTTCTCGACAAGCTCTGCATTGTTTTCTACTGCCTTACCCGGTGCATAATAAACACTATCTTCAAACCCAACCCTTATGGCTGCGGCCCCCATGGCAATGGCTGTAGCCAAAAGTGAAAAATCCTGCATGCTTTCATGAACCACACCCCAGGGGGCCGGTACGGGTAAACTTGAGGTTAAAAAAAACAGGCTGTTCGGAGTGGCCGGCAGGGCATAATGAAACCCTAATGGGAATCCAAATGTAAACGGCGGTTTCAAGACCTTTTCTTCCACCAGCTTGGCGACGGCAGTCAGCATGCCCGCTTCAAAAATCTCCAGTTCTGGAATAACACCGGTCTCTTCCATCCGGCGAGTCCAGTAGCGAATATCGGGCAGACGGTTGATATAGACATCCTCGCTGAAATTTACCGATCCCATGTTGAGTGATGCGACTTCCACCCGGGGATCGTTCAGGGCCACACAGCGTTCTTCCAGGGAGAGCTCCGACAACCCGCCGGTGGATCCCTGGATGATAATGTCCGAAAAGTTTCTGATCAAATCAAGGGTGCGTGAAAATTGGCTCAAATCTTCGGTCTGGTTGCCTTTGTCATCCCGCACATGCAAATGCACAAAACTGGCACCGGCGCGGGTGCAGTCAACAACCTCCCGCGCAACTTCTTGCGGCGTAAGCGGATTAATCGACGGCGGTTCGATGTCCTTGCCCACCGGCGCCACTGCCACAATGATTTTCCGGTTTATACTGGTATTCATAATTTATCTGCTTTCTGTAATAGGGGTTCAAGGTTCAGGGTTCAAGGTTCACCGTTCAGGACAAAGGTATAAGATATAAGGTTTAGGGTATAAGGTCCATGGTATTTTTTTAATCCCTACGATATCCCAATCCGCAATCGTATAATCTGTCATCTGTCCTCTGTCCTCTGTTCTCTGACTTCTGGCATTTGTCATCTAAACCCTCATACCTTACACCTTACACCCTAACCATATACCCTACACCTCATACCCTATTCCTTCGCCCTGCGCCTTGCGCCTTTCTTATTCGACTCCAACCTTCGTTATCCTCACAATATCCGGATCGGTAAACTGATCCAGCGCATCCCGCGCGATGGTGGAAAAGCTGTACATCACCGCGCCTTCCTCACGGGCCTGAAACCAGTGCTTTTTTCCCGGGGCCAGGGTTAATTGATCGCCGGGCCTCATCACAATTTCTTTGCGCGCAATATAGCAATCATCCTTGCCTTCCACGATAAACCCCTCCTCAAAGGTGTCTTCACCGGCCACATAGAAATAAACTGTTCCCGTGATTACCCGGATTGTTTCTTCCTTGCCGGGATCGTCATCGACCGGCGGATGCCAGTGCTCGGGCTCGGTCTGATTGGGCAACATCGCAAGGACCTTGACGCTGATCCTTTCGGTCTGAACCAGGGTCAGCACTTGAACGCCTTCTTTTTCAAGATTACTCAAACCAAAATCGACGACTTCGATACTGTCGGCTTCCGCATCCGTTATCGTTATTCCCGCCTGCCGAATCATTTCTGCGGCCTGCTTTTGAGCCGCCTGTTGTTGTTCTCGCGTAATCAATGTTCGCTTCCTCCCATTTGACCCCTAGTGGTTATTCCTGATCTTGTAACAATTCAATATTGTAAAAAAAGCTGGCATTGCAAAAAGACGAAGCGAAGCGGCATCCACTCCGCCTCCGACGGATCAATTTACAATCTTCAATTTTTAATTCCTGCCCGTCCAGGTTAGGATTAAAGGTTTAACTAGCCTGTAAAACTTCCCTCAACGTGCCGGAGACTTCATCCAATGCCTCATTGGCTTTATCCAACTGGGCCGTCATCCGAATAAATGCATGAATCATGCCCGGATACCGAGTACACGTGACATTCACTCCAGCCTCCTGCAGCTTTTGACCATAGGCCTCACCTTCATCGCGCAGGGGATCATACCCGGCCGTCAAGATAAGTGCTCGGGGAAGATCCCTGAAATTTTTCGCCCGCAAAGGAGAAGCATAAGGATCATCTGCTTCACTTTCATCATTAATAAAATGGTTCCAAAACCATTTCATAAGATCACGTGACAGCAAGTAGCCTTCTTTATTATCTTTGTATGAGTGTGTGTCAAAGCTGCAGTCTGTAATCGGGTATATGAGAACCTGCAGATCAATGCGGGGTCCATTGCGATCACGCGCCATCAGCGAAACAACGGCTGCCAGATGCCCCCCCGCACTGTCTCCGCCGATAGCGAAACGATCAGGATCAGCTTGAATCTCCTCTGGGTTTTCAGCCACCCATTTGGTGGCCGCGTAGGCATCATCTACTGCGGCCGGGTAGCGATGCTCGGGCGCCAGACGATAGTCAACCGACACAACCAGGCAGCCACTTTTTTTAGCGAGGGCGTGGCAAAAGCTGTGATGGGTATCAAGATCGCCAATTACCCAGCCGCCGCCGTGGAAATAAACCAGCACTGGAAACGGCGCATCACCTTCCGGATAGTAAAGTCGAATCGGAATCTCACCGTCCGGACCGGGTATTCCGCGATCAATCACCTTCTTGACTGACAGTTCCGGTTGGACAGGAGGCGCTTGATCCAGCATTTGCTTCCGAGCTTCTGTCGGCGACAAATCCTGGTAAGCCGGCAGTCCAAGCGACTCAGCATCTTTTATAATTTTTACTACCTGAGGATCTAACGGCATAATTTCATTTCCTTTTGAGTTAAAGATGATCGACACTAAGCTTTGAATCCATTTTTTTGCAAAGCCGATTCGTTACCTGGCTTTACGCGGGCGGCCCCTCCATTAATTCCGGCCGTCTCCATAATTCCTGAATCCCTGAATCCCCCAATTCCTCAATCTTTCCCTTTCTTCATCACTTTCTGCATCCAAGCGGCATATCGTTGAATACCTTCCTCGACACTGTATTTAGGTTCAAAGCCCAGCTCTTCTCTGGCGCGGCTGATGTCAAGGGCTTCACAGCGCTGCATGAGTTCACCGGGGCCCAGGTCGACCTGAACCGCAAAGGATGAATACTTCCGGCAAAGTTCGGCCACCTTGCCGACGCTGGTCGGCAGGCCCGTGGCGATATTATAAATATTATGTTTGAGCGCTTCAGCCTGATAAAGCATGGCGGTTCCCCGCGCGGCATCTTCGATATAGGTGAAATCCAGTTTCTGATCGGCACCCTTGTCTGTTGCTAAATCCTCCAATCCTTCAAGCGCGCCAAATGCCAGCCGATAAAGCCTGATAAATCGAGAGGGCCATTTGCCCTGTCCGTAACAGAAGTAGACCCGACTGATTCTAAACTCGAACCCAAAGGAATTGGCGTATTGCTGCCCCAAAAATTCACTGGCGGCTTTGGTCGAACCGTAAAGATCACAAGGGTTCGGGGGGAACTGGTCTTCGGCCACCGTCCCGGAAACCGCCCCGTAAACTGCGCCGGTACTGGTATAAACGACTTTGGGAATTTCAAACTGCCTGGCTATCTCCAGCATATTGTGGGTCCCGCCGATGTTGAGTCCCACATTGCCGTATGGATTTTCAAGCACCAGTTCTCCCATGACACCAACGGTGTGCAAAATGCCGCCAATATCACCTTTATGCTTATTGAACACTCCGGTTAAGCGTGGAAAATCCAGCACATCGCCTTTGATAAACGTGATGTTGCGGGCGACTTCATCCAGATGATCCGGCACCATCGGATTTGTATCATACAGAATAACCTGTTCCCCTTCTTTGGCCAGAAAATACGCAGCCCAGGAACCAATATGCCCGTGTCCACCGGTGATAAAAACAGCCATTGTTGTTGCACCTCCCGCTATTCCTTCTTTTACCAATTACAGCCGCTGCCGGCTTTTGTAATATCCATTCAGGTATCCAATGTCCCTGCCGTGCTGTTCTTCGTTATTTGTCCAATCGTAGCCCCATAAATAGCATGTCCTGTTCTCTCAGTAAAGCCCGTAGCCTTCCGTTTTCAGGAGGGTTTTTTATTGAGAGCAGATGGTTTGTCTTGGGCTATATAATCAGCGATTTCCGAGGATCTATCGACTGCTGGGGGGATCAGATAATTTTCATTTGAGGACTCGCTTTATTACTTTTTCATTTGCATCCTTACCGCGCTTTACGGAGCCCAATGCTGCGTGGTGTCGGAGGGGGCACTGTGAGGCTCCTCCCTATCCCGCTAGCCTTTGGTGCATGGGAAGCTAGCTTCATTGCTTTTGCTCCCACCAATTCGCGGAATAAAATGCGCTCTTGTTGAAAACAAATTCTCCTATCCGAGGAGTGACTAAATCAATTTGTGCTTTGCCGGCAGCCTCAAGGGTCCGTTTGATGGGTTCATCCCAATCATGGTAGGCTAAGTTGAAGGTGCCCCAGTGGACGGGAAACATCCGTTTGGCCTGGACCTCAATATGAGCCTGCACGGCATTTTCAGGATCCATGTGTATATCGAGCCACGAATCTCCTGGTCCATAGGCACCAACTTTTATGAAACTCATATCGAAAGGCCCGAAGCGCTCACCAATTTCTTTAAAGTGTTTTGAATATCCAGTGTCGCCACTGTAGTAAAATCGATGTTTTGGGCCAATCACTGACCAGGATGACCAAAGAGTAGCCTTGTAATCTGTAAGTCCTCGTCCGGAATAATGCCGAGTGGGGGTGCAAATGATCTTGATTTCACCAATGAATTGATCTTGCTACCATTCCAGTTCCTGAATTTGATTTTTTGACACTTTCCACCTTTCCAAATGGGCTCCAACCCCCAAAGGCACAAAAAACTGAGTCCCCTGTTTTGATAAATGGGTGATCGTTTTCATATCTAAATGATCGTAATGATCGTGAGAGATGACCACTGCATCAATTTTGGGTAGATCTTGGAGCTCAATGGGAGGCGGGTGAAAACGTTTCGGGCCAAAATCAAAGGGAAAAGCGTAGTCGGAAAACACCGGGTCGATCATCATCCGGATTCCATCAATTTCTACATAGACGCTAGCATGTCCAATCCAAAACGCTCTGAGAGTTGGCGTGGCGAAAAGGTTTAAGGACGCGGCAGAAACGGGTACGACTGGAATCTTAGTAGGAGGAATCCGGATTTCATCATAAAAAAGTGACTCTGTAAAAAACGACCCGACTTCAGAGAGACTAAATGGAGATTGGGGTTCCACATTCACAAAACCACCTTCTTCATATTGTGGATTTGCTTTCACCCGCTCCAAGCGTTCTCCAGAGATTTTTCCGCCGAAAGGGGGAAGCGACAGAATAAAAAAGGCGCTGATCACTAAAATGATCAGAACCAGCAAAACAGTTCCCCATAATTTTTTGCTTTTGAACTTCATGCAATACTCTTTAATAAAATTGATAGGCTAACGCCGCCAATCTTATCTAAAGCAAAACGCGGCTCTTAACCGGGCGCGGTTTTTTACGCTCCGTTGGAAGAAGATGTTAATTTAACGATTGCGACTTCTATTTTCCCTTGGGCATTTTCACATCCTTAAAATAGCCTGTGGTTTCCTTTTGAATAATTTCATTGCTTTCAGCAATAAATCGTTCTGTTGCCTTTTGGGCATGTTCCAACTGTTCCAACTGTTTCAACTGTTCGGTGACATTGGAAATGCTCCTTGCCTCAGCTATTTCTGCTTCCCACACACTACGCTTAAACTCAAGCTGCATCTGTGCTGAAATGTAACCTTTCCAAGAAGCATCAAACCTATAGAAAGAATTAATTCCTGTTGCTAAGGCAATAATCAAGCTAATAGAAAGAATGATGAATTTTTGTTCTGGTATTTTCTTTTCTAATGCTACAATAACCGGCAATATCACTGACAACACAACGACTATAATTCCTAACAATCTGAACCCTATGCGATGTTTTGCCGCTTTTTCTTTATACCATGCTAAATAATACTGATAGCTTCCTGAAACTGAGGGTCCTTGAAAAAATTTGGTTTTGCTAAGTTCTTTCAGATAAACATTTATGGGGACTTGGGAATTGCTGTATTGTGACGACTGTATTAGGCTATTTTCATTTTCTTTGCATGCAGATAGAAAAACTAAAACAATCATTAATACAATGATGGGAACAACTAAATTTCTATAATATTTTGCCATATACCACTCCATTTGATCCTGTCAACTTAATCCAAGGCATAAGTGGCGGGCAGCTAAAGCCACAGATGGAAAAAAAGCTCATAAGAGGGATTAAACTAAGATTCCAAAAATCCGCTGGATAGAAATTACGCTGTCAAATCTTGATTAGTGATTTTAGATGCTGGTATTTTCTTTCTAACTCTTTATCTTTGTTGATTATTGCCTTTATCACGCTTACCCGCTGACTGACAGCTGAATAGGTCAGTCCGAATTTTTCGCCAATTTCCTGGTTGGTGGCCACTCCTAACTGCCAGGCGATATAGATCAACAAGTCCCGGTCGGCTTTATCCGATTTTGTAATCCTGGTTGATTCGCGGTAGAGATCCATGTCACATTTCAGTAGGCCGGCTGCCTTTGAAAGTACTGTTTCTATGTTTACATCCTTGATGACCCGTTTTTGATGCGGCAGTTCAGCATGCGGTATATCCGGAAGATACCGCTTTTTTATTTTTTTCACAAACTTTTCGGTTCCTACAAATAGCCCGTGGCGCAGATCTTCCCATACCCACTGTTCATCTTTAGAATATTTTTGTATATTTTCCCGGTAAGCCTGGTGTTGGTCTTTCACATTGACAAATTGCGATAAAATTACATTTGTATTCAACCAACTCTGGTGCCGTTTGCCATAGGCGTACGCTCTGTAACTGCTCCACTTAAAGTCTGCTATACGCCTAACCATGCCGGCTCTCAGTGGATTGCGGTGGATATAATAGGAAAGCTGCAACAGGTAGGCGTCGTCTTGTACCAGCATATTCTTAAAACGACCCTGAA
>CACVKW010001412.1 GCA_902749685.1 Olavius sp. associated proteobacterium Delta 1
ATCATCATTTATTGGAGCAATGAAGATCAGGTTTTTGTTGCTGAAGTTCCGGAATTGCCGGGCTGCATGGCCCACGGAAATTCATATGAAGAAGCACTGACGAATGCCAAAGAGGCAATACAGCTATGGATTGATACGGCCAGAGAATTCGGCGATCATATACCTGCACCAAAAGGACAGAGATTAATGCTGGCATAATGAGAATCCAACTTCTGGGCCGTAAAATCTATTCCCCTGGATGTAGAAACCATTCCACCAGGGCGCAGCGCTCCTCCCCCGTCTCCCAGCCTTTTTGCTCCCGGCTTCCAAGCCAGGATTTAACGCCAAGTTCCATCCCCTTTGCGCTTTGCCCCTACCCCATGCCCTTTGCTCTATGTGCTATGCAATTTCCTTTCGCCTTTATCCATTAACCTCAATCCTCCAACCTCAAACATCAATACCTTTCCCCTTTAACCTATCAACATAATAATAATTTATTTTCAGGCACAGTAACGCGTATAAGTATCAGTTAAGGGCACAATTATACGCTTCCGAAAAAACCACCCGTTGACAAATACAAATTATATGTTAACATATATCCAATTTGAAATTGGAGGTGAATTTTAATGGGACAGGTGACTATTTATCTGGATTCAGATACAGAAAAAAAAATGAAGAACATGATAAAAAAAAGTGGGGTCTCAAAGAGCAAATGGATTGCCGCTCTGATCAGGGAAAAAACATCACACACCTGGCCTGATCACATAATCGAGCTGGCAGGCGCCTGGAAGGATTTTCCTACTATTGACGAAATTAGAGCCGGCATGGGTAAGGATGCGAAAAGAGAGGCGCTATGAGATATTGTTTGGACACCAATACCTTGATCTATTTTTTCAAAGGCCTGGGAGATGTAGCAAGTCGATTGCTGACCATACCTCCCAGCGAAATTGCTATTCCCACGGTCGTCATTTATGAACTGGAAGTCGGAATTGGGAAATCGACATCTCCGCGTAAAAGGGTCTCACAGCTTCAGGAAATTACATCGATAGTCAATCTCATTCCTTTCGGGCAGGCTGAAGCGAAATCGGCGGCGAAGATCCGTATAAAATTGGAGAAACACGGGGTTCCAATCGGTCCTTATGATATTTTAATTGCTGCTTCGGCCCTGGCGAACAACAGCATACTGGTTACGCACAATAAAAAAGAATTTGAAAGAGTGGATGGACTGAAAATCGAAGACTGGTATTGATCCGACTTTTATTTGACGCATCACCCATTTTCAGAACCGCTACAAGTCGATTCTTTGTCAGGAGGAAGCCTATCTCAAGGAATTGGTCCTGTACATCCATCTCAACCCGCATCGAGCAAATATTGTTGGTGACCTGCAGCAGCTGGACACCTATGCGTTCTGTGGTCACAGTGCTCTGATGGGCAGGGTCAAACGCCCATGGCAGGCGGTGAATGAAGTGCTGGGTCTGTTTGCAGCAAAACGCCCCCGGGCAAGAGCACGATACCGTTCTTTTGTAGCAAAAGGAATCCAACTGGGTCGTAGAAAAGATCTGACAGGTGGTGGTTTGCTGCGCAGTGCCGGCGGCTGGTTGAACGTCAAGGCGCTTCGTGAAGCCAAAATTTTTTACAAAAGCGATGAACGCATTCTGGGAGATAGCGATTTTGTGGAGAACGTGCTGGCCAAAGCTGACGAGGAAATGGAGCGAAAGTATGCGCTTCAAGCGGCGGGGCCCTATTTGGATGGTCTGGCAGAAATTGTTGCCGGAATAACCGAGGTCAAGCCTTCCAGAATTTTCAGCCCCGGAAAAGATCGAAACCGAGTGCGGGCGCGAAGCCTTTTGTGTTTTTGGGCAAACAGAGAGTTGGGTATTTCCCTGGCGGAATTGTCCCGTCGAACGCAAATATCTCAATCTTCCTAAGACTTTTTTATTAAATCTTTTTATACCCCATTAACATTTTTAATAGTTTCTGCTTATCCTTCAGCTCAACGAACTCAAGATCTCCCCTAATATTCCGAAATAATAGATATAGATCCCTTTATAAATTAATAAGCCACGAATTGACACCAATGATCACGAATAAAAGCAATTCTAATCAGCAAGGAGTATTTGCATCAGCAAATTCAATTAGTGAATATTCATGCTAATTCGTGGCTTTAATAAAGCATAAGAACGCTGCGATCCTTAGAAACCGACCTGAGTGTCAAACTTTGTCAGAATTGCAGTCAATATTTGTCAGTTTTCAAGAAATTTGGCCTTGTAGCCGCAAAAATTCGAATGTTTCCAGTTATCTTTAACGATTATTGGATAATTCATTCTTTCGATTTTAAAGGAAATCGAAATCTTTTCTCCCCCTTGTCAACGCCGGTCTTTACATAATCGACAA
>CACVKW010001413.1 GCA_902749685.1 Olavius sp. associated proteobacterium Delta 1
ATTTGCCTTTATATATGATCCTTGCTTCCCGTGACGGGCTTGTCCAACCACAGGATAAGATTGTGGTTCGCTTCGCTCACACAATCTATCCTTATTCGTAAGGTGGGGGGGTGTTTAGAAAATTGACGAACATTTTCCTCATGTTTCCCCAGGGCTTTCAGGTGCAATGGAATTAGGCCTGAGTGGCATTATTCCTTCATCGGCGTAACCTTTGCTGACGGCCGGAAACGGACTTGTAGCACCCGGCGCACGTCCTAATGTAACGGGCCGTTCTATGTTACGCCGGTTGACTCTATAAAGCTTAAACTTGATGCATCATCATCGTCATGCTGTCGAATCCCTGCGCTAGCCGCATCCGTCGCGTAATCAGGGCCTTGCTCAATAGTTTCCCAATCCAGCGGGGCAGGCGATTCTCGACTTTCATTTTCCAGCGGACCCGAGTTCCCGGCATGAGCGACTCGAGAGAGACAGTGGCAAGGACGCTGAGTGGTCCTCCCAGGAAGCGGACCGTATAGTAGTCGAACGGGCGCCAATCCAATATCTGCTCGATTACCTCGAAACTGGCGCAGTGGTTCTTCGCTCCAGGAGCCGTACGCCCTTTGATGCGAACGTCCGGTATCCAGTTAGAGCGTTGCATCCAGCGAGTCCGCTTTGCAGGGTCATTCAGCCAGTCCCAAACTATCGCTGGCGGCATGTCAAAATCGTGCACAATCTCGGCATGAGCCTCTTCGGCCGTTAGGGCCACGCGGCGGCGCTCAATGACCTCATCGTAGAATTGATGAAGGTCGTTGCTAAAGGTACGCACATTCCCCAGGTGTTCATACTTCTCTTCCGACGCGTGAAGACCTTCCGGAGACAGCCCCATCTGCGCAAGTGCCTGCTCTGAGATCAAGACGTAAGCACGCCAACCTGTAGCATCGGGGGTATGGTTTTTGACCAGCCGGTGCGCAACATTAACGGAAGACCCAATGGGAGCTCTCTTCCCTGCCACGTCCCGTAGTGCGAACTCGCCAAAATGGATAACGAATTTCAGATCGAGTTCGTCGATTGACTGGCAGGCACGGCATGGGCATGTAGCGTTCCGTAACATCGTCTTTTGTAAATCACGAAACGCAACGTACGTCGCCTCCACCAACTCTGCGATCAGTTCCCCGCGCGACAGTTGCGATTCCACCCCGTAAACATACACGGCGTCGCCTTCAACTTCGCCAAGCGTCATCGTCGGTGTTAGGTTCGCTACTATGGCCTCTAGAACCTGCTCAATGATTCCCTTAGCGTGGTCGAGCTCTGAGTCTGCGAGGAAAGCAGTAAAGCCCGAGAGGTCAGCAAGTAAGAAATAACCTTGATTGACTTCTTGACTCATCTAAATAGCTCCTTGAGATCTCGGCGGCCTTTAGCCATATAGCCAAAGCCGCTAATGCTTCGCTCATTCGTCGAGCAAGCTATCGCTTGATGGCTACCGCGCGTAGCTGGCGTTCCTTAGCCGCCTCGTTGGCACGAACTCCGTAGTCAGAATGATCATAACGTCCACACAGTCGCTCTGCATAAGTCGGATCCCTAACTGTCTGGTTTAGGTCGAAATCGGACACCTGAATATAGATTTGTGGTGCCACCTAATGATTGCGGATAACCAGCGGGCTATATGAATTTCGAGCTTGAACGGCCTTTACGGTAAACCGCATAGTTTTCCCCGGCTGGTTCATCCGCCTGGTTGGGCGAATCGTCGCTCGTATACAGATACCAGTGTTTGAAGAAGCTCACGTTCCATAGTTGGAATTGATGCTGTTGTGTCGCTAAGTAGGCCGACCACAAATGAATATTCCGTATCATTGCAAATACGCTGCTTCTCTAAAATTACCCTGTATTTGTTCCAGTAGCGACGCCGGACTTCAGAAAGCGTGAGAACCTGCTGGTTCCGGCAGGCCGCATCGACCTCCGCTACCTGCTTGGGTGTAAAATCTTGGGTAGCATCGACCGTATCGTTTACAGCCTGTTTCAGGCCAGCAAAAAACTGCAACTTACTGACTTTACCAGGCACTGATCTCAGTGAATGAGACGGGTGGCTTTTATCATCCTTGGGTATACCCCATACTTCAGTTGCAAAAAAGCTCAGGTAAGCCGAAAGCTCCCGAAACTCCCGCTCATTATCTTCTGTCATTATAGCCATGTGTTCTCTGCCCAACGTTTGCAAATAACCAGCGGGTTACATGAATTTCAAGCTTGCACGATGTTAACGTAAAACCACATAGCTTTTCCCGTCTGGTTCATCCGCCTGGTTGGGCTTAATCAGTTGCGTATGTTTTAGTAAATTTCACATCTGGTTCTGTTATTTCCAAACGGTTATTTCTTAAAAAATCATTGAGCTCCACTAACATTCTGTCAATTGGCTTGCATTTCTCAAGGATTGATTGGATTCTTTCTTCATCAATTTTTTCCTTACGAATCCCACCCTGATAATATTCCAGCAAGACACTACCATCTCTCGTGTCGATAAATATATTTCCGTGTGCGAAAATATTTCTTTCTAAAACCAAATCATTTATGTCCCGTCGAAGTTTTTTGCTATCATCTGGGATTAAGAAGTCAAATGATTTAGGGAATATTTCAAATCACTCTTGTCCAAAAACGGGTTTAGAATGAGTCATAAAGTGAGTAATAATACGAGTCATTGAAAAAAATCCTCCTTATATG
>CACVKW010001414.1 GCA_902749685.1 Olavius sp. associated proteobacterium Delta 1
AAGGTCAGCCAAATGACTAAGTATCTGAATTTATTAGATCTGGGATGAAAAATCGGGCAAAATGAAGCTGCTTTTTGCCTACAGACCGAAAACAAGAGCTTATACTAACAGAAATATTAATCATCGCCACGAACATGCTGCTTAATGTCACCCCTTTCATGATGGCATTGTCCACCACCACCGTTTTTTTTCTAGTTCCCGGAATCGTTGCCATGGGCATCGGGTTTGGCGCGGCCTACCCGGATTTTAAGGCTGAAAATCCGACCCAGACCGTTACCAGTTTCGGTGGTCTGATTTTCATGATTGTGTGCGCCGGCTACATCGGTGCGATCATTCTTCTTGAAGCCGGTCCGGTTTACAATCTTTTCATGGCGGACATCCGCGGAAAAATTATTCCCCTGGGGATCTGGCTCTGGATTGCCGGCTCCTTTAGCGCCGTTTTGGTTTTTAGTCTCCTGGCAATCATCCTGCCCATGCGATTCGGTGAAAAACGACTGTCACAGTTGCGGATATAACTTTAATGGTTCAATGGTTGAGCGTTCTGGGTTCATAGGTTAAAAATTCACCACTCTCAGTCTGCGACGGACTCCCCTCGACGTGCTCGGGCCATATTGGGGACATAAAAATACAACTTTCGGGCCCTATACAAGATCTAACTGCTCTCTTGCCTCATTTCATAGCCTTGAGGACAGACATTCGCATTTTTTTTCGCTGAAAATATTTATAAAATAAAAGTGATCGTTTGTTTAGAGGATACCAATATCTTTTTTCTGTCAAACCGGCTGTTTCGGTGGCCAACTGCAGCGCCGACACCTGCTTGTCCTCCATAGCCTGAAAGGCGACGGAGCGAACCCCAACATATCTTTACATAATTTACACACGCTTAACTTTAAATTTTACATTGACATTTACATTCCAATCGATTATATTAGCCTTAGAGGAGACAGTTCAGGAATTAGGGACCGGGGAATTTCCCGCCTACGGCTATGTTTAAAGCGGAGTGGATGATCGCCACCGAAAACGGATGCTGTCTGAGACCATTCGGGATCGTTTTGAATGAACAGCTTTTGCCGATGAGTTTCAATTAACCACATATGCCCGCATCGAGCACAGTGTTTTGATATTATATAGTTATCTGTTCATTCATTACGAACCCTTAGGGTCGAGTTCATACGGTTTTGGTGGTGATTATCCACGTAGCGGGTCGGTTTTGAAAAACTCTCCGGTTCCTCAAGTATTTCGAGGATTAATCAGCCTGAGGCAGACAACCTGACGCCGAAATTGGCAAAAAGGGACGTTTTTCAAAGGTCTCAACTGGAGGTTTCTATGCAGCCAAACCTAACCGAAAAGCAACAGCGTGTTTTAGACTATCTGCAGCACGAAATCGCGAACAGCGGACAGGCGCCCAGCCTGCGCCAGGCGGCTGCGGATATCGGGGTAAGCCACGCCGCCATCGCGCAGTTCATCAGAGCGCTGGAGGAAAAAGGCTATCTGAAGCGGGAGGGGCGCTACAGTCGTACGGTCTATCTTTTAAACCGCGCCCACGAGCCGTCGGCGGCCCAGCGCTGGCGGGAGATCCCCATCATCGGCCGTGTCATGGCCGGTCTGCCGATGTACGCCCAGACGGAATGGGACGGCAGCACGGTGCTGGATGCCGCCGTCTTCCGCGGCCAGAACCTCTTTGCGTTGCGCGTCAAAGGCGATTCGATGAAAGATGCCGGAATCCTGAATGGCGATTTGGCGATCTGCGAACCCCGTCAGTATGCCCAGAACGGTGAAATTGTGGTGGCACTCATCAACAGCGAGGAAGCCACTGTCAAGCGTTTCTTCCTGCGCAAAAAATATGTCGAACTGCGCCCGGCCAATGCCAAATTCAACCCCATGCGCTACGATTTCAGCGCGGTGCTGATTCAAGGCAAAGTCATCGGTATCCAGCGCGGACCGGAGGGGATCAAATGAGCGGCGGTGCACGATACGAAATCAAATCTCACCGCAGAGGCGCAAAGAGCGCAGAGTCCGCCTGAGGCGGATTTCCTTGCCGTTGAGAGGACGGCAAGGAAAAAGCTTTCGCCTTTTGGGAATTTAGCGAAAACGAACCGGACAAATTATCGCTGCAAAGGCCCTTATGGCAGATTGTTTTTGATTTGCCGCCCTCTCAACGGCAAATCAAAAGAAAAAATATCTTTGCGCACTTTGCGGTGAAATATCATAATTACGACAGCTTTCAGCTACAGCTTCTGAAGTTTAAATTGATTGAATGGATACCCAGACACCACACATACCCTGTCAACTGCGGGTCGGCACGAGCGGCTATTCGTATGCGGAATGGACCGATGCCGGATTTTATCCGCCGGGCACCAAATCAGGCAACATGCTGCCCGTTTACGCCCAAAACTTTCCGATCACCGAATTGAACTTCACCTGGTATCAGATGCCCAAAGCGCATACGCTCGAGCGAATGCACCGGCAGGCACCGCCCGGTTTTCGTTTTGCCGCCAAACTGACCCGTACGTTAACCCATGAAATCGATCCCGGCCAGTGGCGCGGGCAGGCCGCCCGGTACCGGGACGGCATCGCTCCGCTTTTGCAGGCCCGCAAGCTGGCGGCTATTTTGCTGCAATTTCCACCGTCCTTTGTGCGTGCTCCCCAAAACCGCCGCTATCTGGCCGCTCTTTTGGATGAGCTGGACGGCCTGCCCCTGGCGGTGGAGTTTCGCCATGCATCCTGGGCCACGGACCGGGTCTTCGCCGAACTGGAACGCCGCCGCATCACGCTGGTTGCAGTGGATGAACCGGATTTACCCGGACTGTTTCCAAGACTCGATATCGTCACCAATCCCGAGCTTTTCTACATCCGCTTCCACGGTCGCAACGCAAAAGGCTGGCGCTCGGGCAACATGCAAAAACAATTTGACTATGATTACGCAGATGCGGAATTGCGCAAATGGTCGGAGGTTCGAATTGCCAAAATGGCACAGCACGCCGCCGCCGGCGTCGTTTTCTTCAACAACCACGTCCGCGCCCAGGCGCCGCGAAATGCCGTGCGGCTCATTAACCTTTTAATCGAACGTGGAATAATGGAAGTTCCTGAAAAGAAATAAAATAGAATCCATTCCTTTTGTTTAGCTTGACTGAGGACTCAAAGAATTGTTCATGGAGCGCTCAATAATACACTTGAATATCGCCGATTTTGCCGTTGCCGTAGAGCGGGCGGTGGACGTCCGGCTGAAGGACCGGCCGGTGATCATCGCACCCGGGGGTGCGGCCCGGGCGGCGGTTTATGATATGAGCGAAGAAGCCTATCGAAGCGGCATCCGCAAAGGTATGACGTTGCGCCGGGCCACCCGTTTGTGCAAAGACGCCCAAATCCTGCCGCCCCACCCGGACCGCTACGAACACACAATGGGCGCGCTGCTCAAGCAAACCCTGTCGTATTCACCGCTTATCGAAAGCGGTGAAACCGACGGACACCTGTTTGTGGACGTCACCGGCAGCGCCCGCCTTTTCGGCCCCCCCATGGATGTTGCCTGGCGGTTGCGCCGGCAGGTTAAAAAGGATCTCGGCCTGAATCCGATCTGGTCGGTGGCCCCCAACAAACTGGTGGCCAAGGTGGCCACGCGCCTGGTAAAGCCCGACGGGGAGTACATCGTCGGTGCCGGCGAAGAAGAAGCGCTTCTGGCGCCGCTGCCGATCGGCCTGGTCCCGGGCATCGAACGCAACGATTTGCTGCGGCTGCAGGAATTTAATCTCAGCCGGGTATCTCATCTCACGGCCCTGAGCCTGGAGCAGTTGCAGATCCCCTTCGGAGCCCGCGCCCTGTTTCTGTATGAAACCGCGCGCGGCATTGATTCTTCTCCCGTGCTGCCGATTGGACAGAAGCCGCCGAAGATAATTGTCGATCACGAATTCGGCAATGACACCAATGACAAGCCCACCCTTGAAAGCGCCCTGTACAGCCTGGTCGAACAGGCCGGTGATAAACTGCGAAGACGACGCCGGGCTGCCCGCCGGGTTGCCGTCATCCTGGATTATTCGGACGGCATGCGCTGCGCCCGTCAACTGGCAGCCAAACCGGCCACCGCCAACGATCTCACTCTTTTCGAACTGGCCCGCCGCGCCCTGCGGCTGGCCTGGACCCGGCGGATACGCATCCGGCATGTCCGCCTGATCTGCGACCGGCTGACCTTCCCGCCGGCTCAGCTGGAACTGTTTGCCGCCGATCAAAGACAAAATGAACAACGCAACAATCTAATCAGCGCCATCGACCGCATCCGCAACCGCTTCGGAGGAGAGGCGATTCAACTGGGACGAACATTAGCAGCATAAAAAAGATAAATTTCACCGCAGAGGCGCGAAGGACGCAAAGGGTTTTTGTTTTTTCATTTTCTGTTGAGAAGACAGAAAATGAAAATCCTCAGCCGCTGTCGCGGCGGGATTGTTACCTTGAAACCAACGATAATAAGTAACTATTAACTCTATTCCCTTTTTGAATGGTCGATAACGAACAGTTAAACCGCCCAGAGGGCTTGGCTTTATTTCTTTTCGCCCTCTCAGCGAAAAGAAATAAGAAGAACACCCTTTGCGCTCTTTGCGACTCTGCGGTGAATATTTTTTTGCTATGGTCCCATTAACCGTTCGCTCCAGCTATTCCCTCATGTGGGGAACCACCTACGTCAAACAGGTTTGTCTGGCGGCCAAACGCCTGGGCTATGATCGCCTGGCATTGACCGACACCGACAACCTGTACGGACTGTGGCCTTTTTTGCGAACCTGCAAAGATGAAGGCCTGACGCCAATCGTCGGCGCCGAAGTGACCGACCCCGCCCGCAAACAGCGTGCCGTGTGCCTGGTGGAAGATGACAACGGCTATCGCAACCTCTGCCGCCTGCTCACCCGCCGGCACATGGATGAAGATTTCGATCTGCAGGCGGTTTTGCCGCATTACGCAACCGGCCTGGTGATCTTAACCCAAAATGCCGATCTTTTGCAGACCTGGCATGCGGCCGGAGTGACCGTGGCCGCCGCCATGCCGCGTAATCCCCTGCCCCCCACCCATGCCTTGCGCCGCACGGCCAAACACCTGGCAGTTGCGCTGGCAGCGACCCCGGGCAGTTTCTTTTTGCAGCCGCAGGATGCGGCCGTCCACCGCCTGCTGCGGGCCATTGACCGCAACACCTCTTTGTCGCGACTGGCGGCCGATGATCTAGCCCCGGCTGACGCCTGGCTGGCCCCCCCTGCCGAGTATGAACGCCGGTTCGCCATCTGTCCGGAGGCTGTGCGGACCACCCATGAGATTGCCGAACGCCTGGCGTTCCGCGGTCCGCAGTTCGGCATTGTCATGCCGCCCTTACGAAACCAAAACGGCAGCGATCCGGCCCGACGCCTGCGCAGCGCCGCCTATGCCGGTGCCCGCCGGCGCTACGGACTGGAGCTGTCCGAAGCGGTGGTCGACAGGCTGGAGCATGAACTGCACAGCATCGCGGACATGGGATTTGCCGCCTATTTTCTGATCGTGCGCGACATTGTCAAACACAGCCCGCGCACCTGCGGCCGCGGTTCGGGTGCTGCGTCACTGGTGGCTTATTGCCTGGAAATCACCAATGTCTGTCCCCTCAAGCACAATCTGTATTTCGAGCGCTTTTTAAATCCGGGACGCACGGATCCACCCGACATCGATGTTGATTTTGCCTGGGACGAACGCGATGGTGTGCTGGATTCGGTGCTTGACCGGCACCGGGGGCATGCGGCCATGGTGTCCAATCACGTGCTGTTTCAGCCCCGCATGGCCATCCGGGAGGTCGCCAAGGTATATGGTTTGACGGACGCTGAAATCGGACGGGTGTCCAAACGCCTGCCGCGCTTCTGGCGCGCTAAAGAATCGGACCCCGAACTGCTGGGCGGCATCAAAAAGCGCCCGGAGTCCAGGGCCCTCGAATTTCCACCGCCCTGGCCCGAAATTTTGTCGTTCGCCCAGCGGATCATCGGCACCCCCCGCTACCTGTCCGTGCATCCCGGGGGCGTGGTGATCACCCCGCGGCCGATTGACGAATACGTGCCTTTGGAACGGGCACCCAAAGGCGTGCCCATCATCCAGTGGGAAAAAGATGCCACCGAAGATGCCGGCCTGGTCAAGATCGATTTGCTGGGCAACCGCAGCCTGGGCGTCATTCGGGATGCAATCGGCAGCCTGCAGACCAACGGGGTCGAATTTGATGATTTCCACTGGGAACCTGAAGACGATTTGCCCACCCAGCAGTCCCTGGCCCAGGGCCGCACCATGGGCTGCTTTTATATTGAAAGTCCGGCCATGCGGCTTTTACAGCAAAAATCCAAAGTTGGGGATTTCGAACACCTGGTGATCCACAGCAGCATCATTCGCCCGGCCGCCAATGAGTTCATCCGCGAGTACATTCGCCGCCTGCATGGCGGACCGTGGGACCCGATCCATCCGCGGCTGGCCGAGGTGCTGGAAGAGACCTTCGGCATTATGGTCTACCAGGAAGATGTGTCCCGTGCAGCCCTTGCTCTGGCAGGCTTTTCCCATGCCGAAGCCGACAACCTGCGCAAGGTGATGTCTAAAAAAGACCGGCAGCACCAACTGCAGGACTATAAAAAACGCTTTTATGCCGGTGCCGGCCAACGCAAGGTCTCTGAAAAACAGATTGCCGCCATCTGGGACATGATGATGAGTTTCAGCGGCTATTCCTTTTGCAAACCCCACAGCGCGTCCTATGCCAGGGTTTCCTTCCAGGCGGCCTATCTCAAACTCCACCACCCGGCCGAATTCATGGCCGCGGTCATCAGCAACCAGGGCGGTTTTTACAGCGCATTTGCCTATGTCTCCGAATCCCGCCGCCTGGGTCTGACAATTTTACCGCCCGACATCAACCTCAGCCAGATTCGCTGGACCGGCCGGGACAATGCCGTCCGCGTGGGCCTGCTCTCCATCAAAGGCCTTTCGGCCGATACGCAACAGCGCATTGTCGATCGCCGCCGGCAGGGCCTTTATCAAGGTTTGCGCGACGTTCTGGAGCGCGTGCAGCCCGCTGAAGACGAGGTTCGGGCGTTGATCCACTGCGGGGCCTTCGATGGATTGAACCCCGACGCCAACCGGGCCGTGCTGGTGTGGCAGCTGGCCTGCTGGTTAAAAGCCCGATCCACCCGATCAATTCCCCGGACCCGGTCGCTCTTCGGTGACGCTGATCAGATCCATAACGATACCCCTCCGCCCCTGCCCCCGCAGGACCAACGCGAACGGCTGCGGCGCGAATTTGCCGTCCTGGGTTTTCTGTGCGACCGGCATCCCATGGAGCTGTATGCCGCCATCCTTCACAAACTGCGCACCGTCAAGGTCGTCGACCTGCCGCGTCATCTCGGCCGGCGGGTGCGCCTGGCCGGCTGGCTGATCACCGGCAAGGTCGTTACCACCAAACACGGCGACCCCATGGAATTTTTAACCTTCGAGGATGAAACCGGTATCGTCGAAACCACCTTTTTCCCGCAAACCTACCACCGCTTCTGCCACATGATCGACCGCAATCG
>CACVKW010001415.1 GCA_902749685.1 Olavius sp. associated proteobacterium Delta 1
AAGTTGCCAGGCAACTGGGTGTCTCAACCTCGGCCATATCAAAAATAATAAAACTGGCGAGATAATAAGTCAACTCAGTCAACAACGTCCCCGAGTTCCTCTATGAGCGTTTGGATTATTATTTTGTTGTCCTGCTCTATACTTGATTTGACAAAATTGGGAGGCACACATTGCAACATCACATCCAATTAGATATCACGATTTTTCAATTGCCATTCAAAATGCAAACAAGCTGGAGACACCTGTAATAGCCTGGAATAGCCGGTTTGAAAAAGCACCAGCTTTTTTAAATCATAGTTCATCCCATTGCTATGCCATTCTATTTTCTTACTATTGATTTGCATTAAACTCCCTCAAACGGGTACATTCAACAAGCCGGTCCAAAGTTTTCGCAGTAAACACCTTGCCCCTTGTTGCAAGGATCATCTTTTTCATATCCTCCCTGCGGACACCGAAGCCACGTCCCCCGATACAAGCAATAACCTCATATTTTGGGTTATCTTCGGATCGTCCGGCAAGGCTCAATTCGCCAAGATGCTGAATGCGTGTCACCTTATCGCGTGCTGTACCATCGTCTTCGGTGATCTTCGCCTCTATGATAATTTGCGGATTGAATTCACTGGGTATGATGAAATCCGGTGTCTGGTCGAAACCTTCGATTCGTTCCGCTCGTTTGGTCTTGCGAAAACTTATGGCGGCCTTGGTGAGAACATCTTCGATCGCCGACTCCAGACAGTCACCGATCAGCTCGCTTACGGAGTCACGATGTCCAGCAAAAGGCCTTCCAAGAAACCGTTCATACAACAGCATGGCATAAGGAGCGCCGATTCGGGATAGATTCTTGATGCTGTTAAGACCCTGCTTTGTATCGGCCTTGTTCAAACGATGAAATTGGTCATTGTTTACTTCGGGAGCACCGGCTGATAGCAATCGACACGCGGTTTGGACCATTGCCTTAAGTCGCTCTTTCACAACTCCATTTATATTAATTTCCATTTCAGGTGCCATTCGCACTTTTCGATCCAGGGAACGTACAAAACCTTGGGTAACCTGCACTCCGGTTCTTTGCGTAGTGACATAGCCCCACTCGGGAGGTGTAAAACCAAGCATAGTGCGCAGAACCACAACCGAAATCGGCTCGGAAACCGTAATGGGATAAACCTTATCAGGAGTAAGTACGGAAAATCCCTCGGTAGCTGCTTTCAATGCTTCGTAACCTCTTTCGAAAACAGGGTATTCCACAAATCCTGCCCCTTTGGGCATCACGAGGAATTCCGATTCCAGGCATGAAAATACAGAATCAACATAGCTTTCCGGGTCCCGGAGAATCTCCTCCAGGGAAGCTTCAAAAGGGAACGTCGGCATATTCGGCTCCATATTTTGCATCGCTCTCGTGCACAGAAAGCAACGGCTTATCCTTTGCTGTTTTTCCATTAACGTATTCCATGCATTTTTCGACATCGGCCCATCCACCAAAGCGTTTGAGCCAATCTGCCACTTTCGCGATACGTGATGTTATTGGTTCTTCCTTGTTCCAGTTAAGCCGCAAATACCAGATCGCTAACCTGATTAGGTGCCCATAGGTAACACAACGGATGTCACCACGAGTCGGCTTAACATTTCCAGCCCTGAGATGATTTAAATCTTGCTCCACAATCCGGGCGAGTTCTTGTGGCGAGTCCGCTATCCACTTTCGCTGCATGACGCCTGTTGTCCGGCAGACAAGAACGGTGTCGATTATGGATGATCCAGTCCCATTGATATGTATGGATGCTCCCATTTCGGCAGGACAAGGAAACGATGCAGAACAGGTCAGACCGGCATCAAGGATCGCCACAGCTACCGGGTAGTAGGCTTCTATTGTGTTATGATGATAAGTGAATGCCAGGGGTGCTCCTGGTTTTAACGCCTTCGACATCTTTTGAAATACGGTGGAAATTCCTTTCGTGAAATGATCAAGTCCCCGACCCATGTCCACGTTGCCGGTCAATTCATCAGGTGTGCGTGTAGAATCTACATTGAACGCATAGGAGTCTTGTCCAACTAACTTCCTCAGCCAAACATAGCAAAAATCCATGAGCTCAGCATACTGAACATTGCCGAAATAGGGAGGATCCGTAAAGACGGCATCCAGTAGTGCATCCGGCAGCTTGGCAGACGCAGCGTCTTGGCATGAGATATCAACAACTCTCGCGGATTCTGAACCACCGCCGTTCAAGTGATCTCCGATCCACTCACCTTTGATAGGAATTATTCTCTTTGTTCGTCCTTGATATCTGACTTCAAATGGAAGATCACAATACGATTTAGCCTTCTTGAACTTTTCTATGATGTTAGCCCATCCACCACTACCTACACACGTGGTGCGGCCGGGCTCCATAATCCCAAGAAAGTTCGACTCGCATTGAATCAACCCGACTGGAAATCCATGAACTGAGAAAATATCGAGAGACTTTAATGCCCTTGTGTCATAGCGACACAACATATTTTGATAACGGAGCAAGTCGGATAGGTTTGTTGCCAGCGCATTACGCACCCGATCATTGGGTGTATCAGCAATAATTTGGGCGGAGAGTTCCAGCCCGAGAAGCTGCCGATCGTTGAACATTTCCCGGTAATGCGTATATCCCCAACGATGCAGACGGTTCGTTTCGTCACCGCTTGGGATCTTTGCCTCAGGGACATATTTTGGACGCATCCGTGACCAGCGTTGCCCGGTCTTTTTAATATTCGCGATATCCTTATCATCAGGTTTTTTAAAAAATCTGCCCTTATGAGAAGGTTTGCATTCAGGGCAGTGATATTCCATTGCAAAGAGGCGGTGTTTCGGTGCGCCAAGATCTGCGTTTGGGAAATGGTTATCAGCGCTGCATTCAGGGCATCTGCACCGGCTTCGCTTTGCAGGTCCGTCTGCGGTTAGTTCAAAAGAGCAATGAATGCATTGGCCTAACTTTTTCCGATCTACGGTCTCAGTCAGCTCTCCACAAACCGGACATACAAAGACGTTCTTAGGGTGGCGGGAGTCAGCAGACAGCAGATAGCCGGGAAAGAGATCAATATCTTTTCCACATTTATTGCATGGCTTTACCTTCACCCAAAGGAAGTACTTTACGTGGGCATTTTGCGATCCACAAAAGTTGCATTGTGTTCGATAAAGATGCCCAATTTCCTTTTCAAGGGTTGCACGCAGTAATTCGGCGACTTCTGAATAAACATCGAGGTTAAGATGTTCGATTTCCTGTTTGACGATCCAATATGACATGGGGTTAATATCAAATCCGATAACATTACAGCCGACACGGTTTGCCTCCAAGATCGGTGTTCCACCACCCATAAACGGATCAGCAATATTGCGACCTGAAAGATCGTTCGCCTTGTAGAACATTTCTTTAAGCGGTCTGTCCGAGAACTCAGACAAAAGCAGTCCTCGAAAAAGTGTGCCCGGCCGCCTGGCGAACCACTTATGCACGGCAATAATCGGCCGGTAGTTCTGCTGAATCTGTTTCTCACGCTGTGCGAGGTCCGCAATAAACGGTATGTCAAAATCTTTTTCGATCATTCAGTTATATTTTTGCCTTTCATTCTATACAGCATAAAGATTAATAGACAGATTTGATTCTGCATATTCTAATATTTCGATCTTCCAAATAGATTGCAATGATCTCAAGGTAGTGTCAACTTGTGATGAATTATCAGAACCTCGATTAAAGCTGTGATATATTCCAATTTCAATCCAGAATGGTTTTTGAATACCACACCGTTATTCAAATTACAATTTTTTTGGATAACGTATTGTCCAGACCGCCCAATCATCCGAAATGCATAATGACCAGACGATCTGGAACTGCATCCTATCCGCCCTCAATCAGAACCTAATCTGGATTATCGCTGCACTTTTTTCGCCTCCTCCGTTTTCCTTCTCTTAAGCCTTCTTCATAGGCGAATCCCATCGCACCTCCAAGGATAAATGCATCTTTTGCAGTAAAATTATCGTCTTGTGACTCAGCCTTTTCAGGTGCACCATCTAAATCAGAACAATCGAAACTCGGTTCATCCATTTCAGCCTCATTTTCGAGACCGTCCTCAAATTGATCATCATCTATGAAATCGTCTTCAAAATCATCAAAAAAATCACACATGAGATGTCCCTCCTTTGTCAGATTGTATTTAATAGCCGCACTGGCTGCAAATAATTTTGAATTCTTTTCCGTTGTAAATTGTAATATTGTTGCCCAAGTTATGGCCAAATGTAACATAATGGCCATTCGAGTTTGAATTTCTTACCTTTCAGAACCCGCACCAAAATGTCTTTCAGGAGCTCGGGCTCACTGTATTGAAGCCTCTGTTCGTTTGTCATATAAACCTCCATGAAAACAAAAGCCCCGCCGTCCAATAAGGCGACAGGGCTTCATAGATTTAATTCAGATTGTTTTTGTTATTTGACCAGGGCCAAGATTCGGCCGCCGGTTGTTTCCAGTCGGTAAGCGTCAGAGGCGCTCAGTCCTGGCTCTTGCGCTGCTCTCGTAAACGAATTAATGATATGAAACATCGTCGCGCCTTTCTCCAGGTAATAGGCTTGTTTAACGATCTCAGCCTCATTTTGAGTTAGCGCGAACTGCCGAGCGAATGTCTCGATGCTGTTGATAGGGTCTGTAACCGGTGTCTGAGAAAATAGGGACAGGTTAATTATACTTGACACTTTTGATTATTTGATATGATCAGATTGACGAGCAGAAAAGATGCAGGCAAAGAAAGGAGGCAAAAAT
>CACVKW010001416.1 GCA_902749685.1 Olavius sp. associated proteobacterium Delta 1
ATTCTGGTTTCTGGATCCTGGATGTCGTTGAAATTCACCGATAGTGTCCTGTTAGATATCCAGCATCGAGTATCAAGCATCCAGCATCTGCCCGGAAAAAGCAACGATC
>CACVKW010001417.1 GCA_902749685.1 Olavius sp. associated proteobacterium Delta 1
AAGCATCGACAGGGTCGAATCTGATCCAAGGGATACCGAGCTTTATCTGGGGGGTCTAGGCACCAACGCCAAGATATTGTGGGACCGGGTTCCGCCTGAAGTTGAGCCGTTTTCGCCTGAGAATCTTTTAATATTCGGCGCCGGTCTTTTATGCGGCACACCGGCGACCGGTTGCAATCGTACCATTGTTACCACTATTTCTCCCCAGACGAAGTTGATGGCATTTTCAATGATGGGAGGATTTTGGGCGCCGGAATTGAAGTATGCCGGTTATGACAAAGTGATCCTGCGCGGCAAGTCCCCCGATCTGGTTTATATATGGATCAACAATGACACGGTAGAAATACGTGATGCCTCTCATTTGCAGGGCAAAGGAGCTACTGAAACTGCAGAAAATCTTCGGCAGGAATTGAATGAGCCCAAAGCCCAGGTGGCGGCTATCGGCCTGGCCGGCGAAAACAGGGTCTATTTTGCTTCCATCGAGCAGGGCCGATCCAGTGCCAGCCGACAGGGAATAGGCGCCGTTATGGGCGACAAAGGCGTAAAGGCCGTCGTTGTTCGCGGAACCGGGGACATCAATATAGCCCAACCGGCCGAATATCTGGAGCTGTGCCACGAAGTGCTGGAATATATAAAATTTCGCAATCAAAATCCAATTCCCGGCGTCATGACCATCTTACAAGGGCTGGGGTCACCGCAAGAGATGGCAACCCATGATGAGAAGTGGCACACCGAGAATTTCATGTGGGGAAACTCCCGTGTGCGCCGAAGAGATTTTTGGACCGAGGAGGTCAAAAGGGCCTGGACCGAGACGATGGAAGGTATGCGGACACGGCTGATAAGCTGCTATAACTGTCCCATGAAATGCGGGGCCACCATCTCCCCCCCGGGACATCCAACCTACATGATGAAATGTTTCTCGAAACTGACCTATACCATGGCGGCCATGTCAGACCTGGATTTTGGTTTGAAAATCGCACAACATGCCACGGAATATGGCGTGGACGGATTCTCAACCCCGCAAGTTATGGCCTTCGCCCTTGAGCTATACGAAAACGGCATTTTAACCGACGACGACATGCCGGGAATGCCGGCCGAAAGCGAGGGCAGATTTTACTGGCTGCTTGACAGAATTGTCCGGCGCGAGGGGATCGGCGATGTGTTGGCCAATGGCACTTACTGGGCGGCCAAAGAGATTGGCAACGGCGCCGAAGCATATGCCCATAATAATATTAAGAAGCATGAACAGCTGCCGCTCAAACTGTCAATGCTCAATCCCGTTTATTTCCTGATGTATGCAACCGGCGAGAAAATCAACATTACCCAGATTGAAGGGCAGTTTCCCCAGGCGCCTTACCCCAAGAGCGAGCATCGAGAGGCGTTTGTAAAGGACTGGTTCCAGGTTCCGGATGAAAAGTTCAAGCAATATTTTCTGGACTGGGAACCACGCGGAGAAAACTCAAACCCATATTACCCGACGGTTCAGATGTCTTGTGATATTGTGGACTGGCAGGAGAAAATGCATTACATCGATGACGCCCTCGGCATGTGTGCCGGTTTGTCATCGTTTCCCCTGAAGCCGCCCTATCATATCCACAATTACCCCAAATTTATCTCATCGGGTACCGGGATCGATATGGATGAAGAAAAACTGTCGCAGGCAGCCAAAAGGTACCGGACATTAGTCAGAGCCATTAATATCAGAAGAGGCCTGCGCAGAAAAGATGACCAGCCGCCGGAAAACCATTGGAAAAAAAGATT
>CACVKW010001418.1 GCA_902749685.1 Olavius sp. associated proteobacterium Delta 1
GGCATAACCTGATTTCGAAATCACCAATTTCGCGTTTATAACTGCCTGTTATTATTAAAGGCAGTATTTGATTTTCAATTTATTTTGGACAGCAATGATA
>CACVKW010001419.1 GCA_902749685.1 Olavius sp. associated proteobacterium Delta 1
ACCCTAACATTGCATAAATTCTTGTCATCTAGCCTGGCCGTTATGTCTGAGATCGTTGCTTTTTCCGGGCAGATGCTGGATGCTTGATACTCGATGCTGG
>CACVKW010001420.1 GCA_902749685.1 Olavius sp. associated proteobacterium Delta 1
CGCTAAAGTAAGACAGCTCCCAGGCATCGGGTATCGTGTCCACGTCCATATCATTGGGATCAACCGCCCAAGGTTCATAGAGCACGGTGCCGAGGCCGGTGCTCTTTGATTCTTCTGGAACACTGCGCCATGCTATTGTGGGAGAATGAAAGCGTGTTGCGTCAGCAGAGGTTGTCCGGCGAGTGGAGAGTTCAACCTATGCCGTTGCCAAAATTTTGCAGCAGGCCAGCCAGCAAGTCAACTCAGTCAACAACGTCCCGTATTTTTTCCTTGACGACAAAAAACGGTGATCTGAGAAGAAATCGATTTTCGTAAACCGCCGTCAATTAAGGCATTTTGGATGATAATCACAAATCAAGGTTTGACCATAGATCCTTCGGAAACCGCCGTCAGACGTGATATTATGTCAAATATGAAATATGAAGAACGTCCCCGTTTTCCCCGGCTTAACCGGGGGCTTAGCTCTCAGTTAAGGGTCCCGTTGTCCCCGATCCCGATTCCTCTCCTTCTCCTTTTTCTTTTTAGGATAAAAGAAATTCTGGAACGTATCGTTTTTAGTAAATAATATAGATCGCCATTTTCGAGGATTGCTTCCATAAAGGAACATTAAAATTAGAAAACTAACAAATAAGCAAAGTAATAAATAAATGATAAACGCTATTATCTTCATAGAAGCTTTCTTTAAAACTATCCTGTTATAGGATATTTTCCTCTCCACTTATGAATGAGTAATTTCTTGACAATTAATCATAAAGCATTCTTTTAATTATAACATATTTATTCTGGAACGCTGCGAATACTGAAATTGTTTTATCTGCTATCTTATACTTATAAAAAATTATAGTCTCGAACCATCTTTTTTCAAATCATCAGAAATACGTAGTTTTCGTATCTGTTGGCTTACGAGGACTTGTCGGTATTGGATAATCTATAGTATCTGCCGGCGGTCTTGTTGGTATTGGATATGGAATCACATGCGGTCGGTCATCAATTAGACCTTCACAAGGGTCATCGTTATCATTAAATAGACCATCCCATATTTTACCAATCCCAAACCCACCTAATCCAATACCAGCCCCAACTAAACCACCACCAATACCAATTGTATGAATTCCCATCAGTGCTCCAATTGGCCCAGCGACTGGAATAGTAGCAAATTCTGCTATGCCTATTCCAACCACAGCACCACCAGCAGCCAATGTTATTCCCCCACCTATAACAGCTGTTGTCCCAACAGTAACGTGCCCCCAGTTTATCAGGCCATTAGGATCAACCCAATTCACCGGATCATTTAGTACATAGGCATATAAATTATATCCTCCAAATTCTCCAATAGGGTCCCGTGTTATCCACTTTCCCAATGCAGGCGCATAATAGCGATAGCCAAAATATAAAAGCCCGGAATCGGCAAAGTAACGTTTGGTCGAATAC
>CACVKW010001421.1 GCA_902749685.1 Olavius sp. associated proteobacterium Delta 1
CAGTATCCAGAAACCAGAATCCAGGATCAGTCAATACTTTCAATGGTCTTCATTGCAGCAGCGAAGTTGGATTTCAAAATTTTATGCAACTATAGGGTTAA
>CACVKW010001422.1 GCA_902749685.1 Olavius sp. associated proteobacterium Delta 1
ACAACCTGATTTCTAAATCACTAATTTCCCGTTTATAACTGCCTGTTTTTATTAAAGGCAGTATTTGATTTTCAAATTATTTTGGACAGCAATGATACAAAACGTATATGCACTTTGACCGGATTTCATCTATTGGCAAGTTAGGTCAGGTTTTGAATCTGTCATATTTTGAGCTGATAATGATTAGCTAGCTGTCTTCGTGTCTATTAAAAGTTTTTCAACAATTTTGAAATTATGAAAAAAAGCATTCTTCTTTTCATTGCCTTTTTTTTTCTTGAAACAGGTTGTACCACGATTAATGGTGTGGGTAGTAAAACGACATTACTTCCAGGTTGGGATCGTGTGGGGCATGGTCTGAAAAAGTCTGTTATTAGCCCGCATACATGGGCACCTATTGCTGGAGCGGCTATTATCACTGTAGGGGACTGGGATAAAGATATTTCTGATTGGGCTACAGAAAATACGCCTCTTTTTGGAAATGTAAAAAATGCTGGGGATTGGAGTGACTATTTACTAGATATTTCCGAAGGAATATCTTACGGAACATTACTTTTGACTCCTGGTGGAGATTTCCCCAATGAGTGGTTTGCCAATAAAGGTAAATTAGCAATAACACAATACACTACTGCTCGATTAGAAGGAAAACTTACTGCTTCAATTAAGAAAGCCGCCGGAAGAGAACGACCAAATCAATCGAACAATCATTCATTTCCTTCTGGTCATGCTGCAGATGCTGGACTTTATGCTGGTTTCTCACGTTTTTACATAAATAACATGATAATTTCTAAAGCAATGAAATATACAGGTGGATTTGTTGTTTCTCTTGCTGATAATGGATGTAGTTGGGCACGCGTTGAAGCCGGTGATCATTATCCCACAGATGTTTTAATTGGACATGCATTGGGAAATTTTCTTGCTGTTTTTGTTTCGGAAACATTTATTGGAAATGATTCTCTTATACTAAATTCAATTGGGAATAACAAAGATGAATTTGGCATAGCATTAAATTATCGGTTCTAATTGATATCGCAAAACAAACCAATCGTTTAGCAAGGACGGCGGAAACGCTGGCGAGTTTGGGGAATGGTTTAAATTGAATATTGATCTGCTAATCATATTTGATAAAAACTCGCTTTTCGGGGAAGGAGCATAGGAAATTTCAGCCTTGGGTGTCAATCCAAATTCAATCTCATGATGTTGTGGGGAAAATTCGCTGGCCTAAATTGAGGACTTCTTGACAAGGGACTCTATAGCGCAAAATGTTATCGTGTCTGACAGTGCCTTCAGGTCGATACTACCAGAAATCCGTAATTTAACTATTGCATATAACTGCTATTATGTTGTGAGTTTTTCTATCCTATTGATAATACGTTTAAATATTGCATTTTCTTGATAAATATAGATTTGCCCATAATTTCAATTAG
>CACVKW010001423.1 GCA_902749685.1 Olavius sp. associated proteobacterium Delta 1
ATCCAACTTCGCTGCTGCAATGAAGACCATTGAAAGTATTGACTGATCCTGGATTCTGGTTTCTGGATACTGGATGTCGTTGAAATTCACCGATAGTGTACTGTTAG
>CACVKW010001424.1 GCA_902749685.1 Olavius sp. associated proteobacterium Delta 1
AACAACCACCCTACATATAAGGAGGATTTTTTTCAATGACTCGTATTATTACTCACTTTATGACTCATTCTAAACCCGTTTTTGGACAAGAGTGATCAGGCCTGTGTACCAAAGTCAAAAATTATAGCCGGTTAGGTAGCGGTGGGTAACGAGGGATGATGGATAAAACAATGTTGAACTGAGCCGCGTTGGTTAAAGGGGCCAAATGTTGTAAAGGTATTTTCACCTATATTTATGGGGATTGTAATGAGGGCGGGGTGATCATTGGTATCGGATTTTTGTTGAGTTTGCGGATAATCAAGTTGCAATTTGTGATCAATCGCTATTAAAAGCACTTTTTTGACATCCCGTTGAACAGAAAATGTTCAACAATTGAAAGCAATTTAATAAAATGAGACAATTAGGACGCAGCTATCTGGTTAGGCCGACAGAAGCATTTAGAAAAAAATCCGAACTGCGCCATGGCGCACTGATCGCATTTTTCCAAATGTCCGCCCAAATAGGCGGTGCGGCAGCTCAAAATATCGTAAACCACCTCATATTGGTCCCTGCTCATGGGGTATTGTTTCCGATAACCCCCGATATGGCTGCGGAAGATATCGGCCAGCTCAACTTTGGGCTTATTCATGGTCATCATCCTCCCAGGGGCATTTGGGGTTATCAGTAAACTGATCAAAGTCAAGAGGACTTTTTACAGCTGCAATTGCCTTTTTGGAAACATGCAGGTAAATCAAGGTGGTCGAAAGAGGGCGATGCCCCAAAAGTTTCGGATCGTGCTGATGTCATAGCCCGCCTCCAAAAGATGGGTGGCAAAACTATGGCGCGTATGCCGAGCTCGGCATAAGCGGCATAGCTTCGCGACCCATCTGCTGCAAGATGGGTATGATATCAGAACCGTTCAGGAACTGCTGGGGCACAAGGATGTGAGTACGACCATGATATATACGCATGTGTTGAACAAAGGCGCAGGTGCTGTTCGCAGCCCATTGGACAGAGTTGAATCATAGCGGCCTTAATATGTAAGTGATTCTCAACAGTACCTGAATCTTTAAATAGCGTCACCCGCAGCCACATCCGCAGTCACACCCGCCGCCGCCATGGGCAGTCATATCGGCCATGGCTTTGACGACTTCTCTGTTTTCAGCAGCCGATGCTTCAAGGATTTTTACGTTCAGGTATACATCCTCGCGGCCATCGAACAGATCCCGAATCGGCGGGTTCAGGTGTTCGAAGAATCTGTTGAGATTGTTTTTTTCCAGGTGGATCAGAACATCATCACCTTCGGCTTTTTCCACCAACTCGTATTCAAATGGTGTCATGCCTTCAGGGGCCAGGCCGAATATAAAGCTAAATTCGGGGTAACTTGGTGTGAGATCCATTGCGTCGCGGGAGGTTCCGGCCTGGAAGGAGAGGGTGATCTTCTTTAGGTTTTCTACTTTGGTCATTTTAGGCCTCTTTATTATGTTTATTGCCTCTCGCCCGCTTCGCTTGAGTTAACAGAGGGCGCAGAGATGTTTTTATGTTGGTCTGATTTTTTAAGGCTCTGTGATCTCTGTGGCCTCTGTGAGAGATATTTTTTATTTTTTGTCTCTCGCCCGCTTCGTTCGAGCTCGCAGAGGGTTTTTTTGTTGGCCTGTTTTTTTGAGGGGAAAAAAAACAGGCCAATTTGCAACCTTCGGTGGTGTAAGCTACCAGCTTCGGCCAGGTGATCGCATGGTCAGAATAATGAACAATTAGTTCTCCTAGTCAATACTCTGTGACCTCTGTGGGCTTTGTGAGAGATATTTTTTATTTTTTGTCTCTCGCCCGCTTCGCTCGAGCTCGCAGAGAACGCAGAGATATTTTTTGTTGGCTTGATTTTTTGAGAAGAAAAAAATCAAGCCAATTGCAATTGAATTTAAAAGTTCAAATTTTTCTGTGTTCTTTGCGATCTGTGGGAAAGATTAAAATCTCTTTTTATACGTCACCGGGAGAATTAATAATCCGTGTTATCCCATCTTTCACTAATTCTTCATTAAAGTTTATTAACAGGCCAAGCGGCTTGTCTGCTAAACGTAGATAGGTAAGGAGCTGTTTTTTGTGTATATTCTGAACCTTTTCTACTGATTTTAATTCAACTACGATAGAATTTTCAACCAATAAATCAATCCGAAAACCCTCATCATGAATTTTTTGGCCGCGATAAACAACTGGAAGCGATACTTCCTTTTGGGCTTTGATTTTCATCGCTTCTAGTTCTATTGCCAGGCAGGATTGATAAACCGATTCAAACAGACCGGGGCCTAACTCCTTGTGAACGGTAATCGCCGCTCTGATGATAATGGATGATAATTCATTCAGTTCCATTTTATCCCCTTCTCATTTAAAGCCCTGTGATCTCTGTGGTCTCTGTGAGAGATAATTTTTATTATTTAGTCTCTCGCCCACTTCGCTCGAGCTCGCAGAGGACGCAGAGGGTTTTTTTGTTGACCTGATTTTTTAAGGCTCTGTGATCTCTGTGGTCCCTGCGAGAGATACTATCCTTTAATCCAAATGCCTGGGCGGTTTGCCGATTTTATCGCCCAGCGCTCTTTCCCGGTTTTCGACGATCAACTCTGCGATCTCGCTGATTGCATTTTTGAGCCACATGGCTGTTTGAGAGCCTTCCGTATAATTGGCCTCGCCGAATGACTGCACCCGGCCCTGCTTCTGAAGATTGTTGACCTGGGAGAATTCTTCTTTTGATCCGGGGCGGTAGACGGCAAAGGTTCGGCCGCCGAAACGGTTGAGGATCGAAAACACGGGGACGTCACTGGGGCCGTCGGCGATATAAATCATATTCTGAAAGGGCACCCGGCGATCTTCATCCGGTATTCTTGCGTTCACATCGATATCCGGAATCTTGTTGCTGCCTTTATTGATTTCAAATATGGCCCTGGTTTTGGTGGTGTTGTCCAGGGCATAGGCGATCTGGGTGATGATATTGGGCCGATCCCGCTTTTGGGGCTTTGGTCTGTCCCGAAAACCGGAAAGGGGAGGCTGCTCTACAAACTCGCAACCCCAGACGCCGTCTATGTGCGGTGCAATCCTACTTCCCAGAATCATCTGCAGCAGGCCGGTTGAGACGATGTAATGCTCGACCTGGATATCATGCTGCCGGTAGCCGGAATTATCCCTGACAAAATTTTTTACCTCATCAAAAAAGCCCGGCAAACCCTGATAAAATGTTATTTGCTTGCCCAATTTGCGCAAGGTGACATTGTCCAGTCCTTTGAAAATTCCTTCCCGGGCGTAGGTTAAAATGTGATTGAGGTAGGCCGTGTCGGATGCAATCATTTCGAGACCGCTTTTGCGATAATAATTCGGCAGCGCGGCGACTTCCTGCCAGAATTCCTTGGGTTCGACCTTATAGTGCGCGAAAAGCGGCTCCTGCATGTAGCCGGGAATCAGAGTTTTGTCAAAATCCCAAATACAGGCGATGATATTCTGCAAGAAAAGTGGCTGAGGCATAATTTTACCTGTCGGAAACCAATTCAGAGTTTTCTGTATAAATCCGTGTCCTTAACTTATAGTTAGATTCAGGTATTATATCAATAAATTTTACCACTTATTTTTTTGGGCCACAATGTGGTAATTTTTTCTTGACAGAAATCATTGGGAAAGGCAAAATATCAGAGTTCCAAAACCGAAAAGATCGCTTTTAAATTTTGAACCACCTAAATTAGGATAAGCTAACTACATTTTTGGAGGAAATAAACAATGATCAAACGCTATCTGCTAATTGGCGTCGTTTCCGTGGCCGGGCTTCTTATCGTGGCAGCGATAATTACCGCCAACACAAATACCGGCGATCTGCAAAAGACGGCGGTACTTTCTGAATCAACAACAAATATCA
Source organism: Olavius sp. associated proteobacterium Delta 1 (assembly GCA_902749685.1). Taxonomy (GTDB): domain Bacteria; phylum Desulfobacterota; class Desulfobacteria; order Desulfobacterales; family JAFDCJ01; genus JAFDCJ01. The sequence goes on from CACVKW010001424.1 coordinate 3,875, forward strand.
CAACTGCTGTGCCCAAAGCAAATAACAATGGGGCAACCGCTGCGAAATCAAATGCGGCCAAGGCAGTGCTCGATGTGCAGGGCATGTCCTGTTCCGGTTGTATATACCAGATTAAATCCGGCCTGGCCGGTATAAACGGCATCAGCGATGTGCTCGTGGATCTCAACAGCGGCCGGGTCGAGGTGTTCTACGACCGCAGCCAGGTGAAGGATTTGGAGAAGATCGCTTCTGCCATCACCGCCGTCGGTTACCCGGCGACTTTAAAGCAAACGATGACCGAAGATGAAATCGAAAAAGAAAATAACCTTTTTGCCTCCCGCTCAAAGCTCTATATTGCCGCCGTGGGAGACTGGGAAATTTCAAGAGGTGATTTTGATAACGAGCTGACGCATGCCAGAACCCGGTACGAAAAAGCCTACGGCAAAAATGTGTTTACCGGGGACCAGGGTGGTGCTTTGATGCAGCGACTGCAATCCCAAATCGCCTCCAGTCTGATCAGCGAAGGGATTCAAATGCAGGAAGTCCGCAAAACCGGATTCAAACTGCCGGCCAAAACCATAGCAGCCGAGTTCGACGAATACCTTTCCGAGAAAGGCATATCCCGGCAGGAATTCAAGAAGGTCGTTAAAGATAGCGGCTATGACTATGGTTATTTTTATAAAAAGTTTGAAAATCGCCTGACTATCGATCAGTATCTAAATGATACGGTCCTGTCCGGACTTTCCAATGACCTGGAAAAAAGACAGCAATATTCCGACTGGTTCAATAACGCGCGTCTGTTGGCCAAGGTGGTTTATTATGACAAGAACCTTGAGAACATCGTCAAAAACAGTTCTGCCGGCGGCGGTGGGTGCGGCAGTAGTTGTAGTGCTAAGCAATAAATTCTGTAGATCCTGTCAAAAAATAAGAGGATGTAATTGAATCCATGCATTAATAATAATTCATATCTCAACGCACGCCGCGCCTCTGGTGAATAGTAGATAGTAAATAACTAATCTTTGCTGGTTAAATGCCTTGCCAACCGTTTGGCAAAGCCGATGATGGTCAGCACCGTGGGCCGATCCAGCGCTTCGGGGAAAACACTGGCATCGCAGACATACAACCCTTCGATCTCCGTTTTCAGATCAATGTCCACCAGGTCCTCGATGCGCACCGTACCACTGGGGTGGGTGCCTATCAGCGGTCGCATGAAAATACTGGATTTTTTGGCACCGGCTTCAATTAGAATTCGCCGGCAGACTTCAAACGCATCATTCAGCCTTTCAGTATCACCGGCCGTGAGCGGCTTGCGGATTTTGCCGTCCGGATAAATTCCCCCTGAAATGTCATCTTTGAGCTTGATCATAACCCCCAGCATTTTACTCCACCGCAGCCAGTTTAAAGCCGGACCGATACCTTTTCGCACGGCAGCCAGCGGATACATCAGCCAGGGATCGGTCAGGGTGCTGAGCATATAGCCTGCATCTTCATTTTCGCAGGACCATGTCATGGGCGGCTCTTTGCCGGTGCCCTTATCGGGGCTTGCCCCGTAAATCATGACTGTCGTGTCCATGGTCATTCCAATGCCGGCCCCGTCCAGCCCGGAGTTTTGGAGTATGCGAGGCGTTCCGATGCCACCGGCCGACAGGACCACCGTGTCGGCCCGGGCCGTAAACGGCACGCCCCGAATGCTGCCCTCCAGGGCCGCGAAACGACCATTTTCGATTTTGACCGCCTTGACGCATGCACCTTCCCTCACCCGTGCGCCGGCTGCCACCGCCTCATCTACCCATTCGGCCGCATTCCATTTTGCACCGCAGCGGCAGCCCAGCATGCAATTGGCCCGGCAGTTGAAACGTTTCCCCTGCTGTTTGCTTCTTTCCGGCTTTATGAATTTTGGCTGGGGAAACCAATCGTAACCCAGGGCCTGCCCGGCCCGGGCAATTCGGGTGGAAGCCGCACCGCGCAAATCTTGCGGCAGCGGTCGGATGTTCAACTCGTCTGTGACCTCTTTGACTTCGATATCGATGTCGACACCGTGTCTATCCTTTAACCAGACGGGCGGATCCGCGGCGCAACCCAACCGCAGTACATGCCGGTGGCGCCACCGATCATGATCGGTGCGATGATGTTCAGGCCTTCTTCCGTAAACAGCAGGCTCATACGTTCCGAATACCGCATGGCTCCCAGATAGGTGCCGTAATAGATCTTGTTGCGGTAATCGTAGCCGCGTTCTAAAATGAGTACGTCTTTGCCTTGGCGGCTCAGCTCACGGGCAACCGTGGCCCCGCCGGGACCGGAACCGACAACGATGACTTCGGCGGACAGATCGGTTTTTTTAAGCATGGTTTTCACCAAAGATTATAATCCTGGAGTGGTGGAGTAATGGAGTTTTGGAGTAATGGCAAAGAGCTCCGAACAATAATACTGATTCTCCGAGTTTATGTTTTTAATCTCTCGCCCACTTCGTTCGAGCTCGCAGAGGGCGCAGAGGTTTTTTTATGTTGGTCTGATTTTTTAAGGCTCTGTGATCCCTGTGGTCTCTGCGAGAGATAATT
>CACVKW010001425.1 GCA_902749685.1 Olavius sp. associated proteobacterium Delta 1
TATAACCCCAATTGAGTGAAACTCAATTGGTGGGTACTCGGTATCTGGTACTGGGTATTGGTTTTAAGGAATGGGTTTGATTTTTAATATATCACCCGCAA
>CACVKW010001426.1 GCA_902749685.1 Olavius sp. associated proteobacterium Delta 1
CCAATAAAAAAAGGAAGCCGCATGTCTATTTTATATGGTGCCGGCTGTCATGCTAAATGCAGCTTCTTACATAATCAGCCGTTATCAGACAGAGCATCTGATTTTATGTGAGATTAGGGTGCGCCGTCTGATAACG
>CACVKW010001427.1 GCA_902749685.1 Olavius sp. associated proteobacterium Delta 1
CCGCCCCATGATTTCTAAGCCGCCTGTACGGCGGTGAACCCCTTGATGGCCTTGACACCCGTGTCGATGTCTTTCTAAGCCGCCTGTACGGCGGTGAACGCCTCGACGCTGTGTTTGTAATTGTCCCAGAATTTCTAAGCCGCCTGTACGGCGGTGAACTAGATCCCATGAGTTTTCCAACATACGGATGCTTTCTAAGCCGCCTGTACGGCGGTGAACCTATGTTAACGTCTGCTCCGCTTTTTTTAGTATTTCTAAGCCGCCTGTACGGCGGTGAACCCCGCTATGGCCCACAATTATGGTTGCCTGCATTTCTAAGCCGCCTGTACGGCGGTGAACAAGTGGGAAAAATTCAAGCAGATACTCGGCCATTTCTAAGCCGCCTGTACGGCGGTGAACCTTTTCTAATTTGCCCCAGTCCATATCATGCATTTCTAAGCCGCCTGTACGGCGGTGAACAATGGACTGAGTTTCCTGTCTGTCCTCATTGCTTTCTAAGCCGCCTGTACGGCGGTGAACGGGTTTACGCTCCCTAGCCTCAAATGATGAAATTTCTAGGCCGCCTGTACGGCGGTGAACAATTGGCGGACCGTGACTTCAACCCTAAGGATTTTCTAAGCCGCCTGTACGGCGGTGAACTTCCTGCGGGCCAACAACACGCCGCGGGTCCTTTTCTAAGCCGCCTGTACGGCGGTGAACGTCGGGGCAACCAATCCCGATGATAATTCGTGTTTCTAAGCCGCCTGTACGGCGGTGAACGACACATCAGCGGTCAATCAATTCTTCCACCTTTTCTAAGCCGCCTGTACGGCGGTGAACCAAATGTGTTGACAAACTTTGCGCATCCTCGTTTTCTAAGCCGCCTGTACGGCGGTGAACCTACAGTCACACCGGACGGTTTTGTTTCGGGTTTTCTAAGCCGCCTGTACGGCGGTGAACGTCCAATGATAGATACAAAAACAGCATTAGATTTTCTAAGCCGCCTGTACGGCGGTGAACTGAGAGATTATGGCATAGCAATTCAGAACCTGTTTCTAAGCCGCCTGTACGGCGGTGAACGACAATATCGGCACCGTCATTTTTTGCCCAAATTTCTAAGCCGCCTGTACGGCGGTGAACGAATTATCGATGGCGATTACTAAACTCGAAGATTTCTAAGCCGCCTGTACGGCGGTGAACCACCAGCGGCACAGCAGGAATTGTCGTTGCGCTTTCTAAGCCGCCTGTACGGCGGTGAACTGCAGTGTGGGGCGCAGCAGATTAGCGAGAACTTTCTAAGCCGCCTGTACGGCGGTGAACTATAAAACCTTGCTTGATCTATCACATAAAAATTTCTAAGCCGCCTGTACGGCGGTGAACTAACAGGCCTCGCTGATGTTTTCATCCATCAATTTCTAAGCCGCCTGTACGGCGGTGAACTACGTTCCACCCCTGATCAACACGGTATCACCTTTCTAAGCCGCCTGTACGGCGGTGAACGCCACTTTGTTGCTGGCTCAATTCTCCTGGGCTTTCTAAGCCGCCTGTACGGCGGTGAACGTCCGACAAGAGACATGAGGCTATCTTTATTGTTTCTAAGCCGCCTGTACGGCGGTGAACGAGGCGCCGTCGTCGGGGGCGCCGTCGTCGGGGTTTCTAAGCCGCCTGTACGGCGGTGAACCTGAACAGTCTGACCATCCCGCTTTTTTTGAATTTCTAAGCCGCCTGTACGGCGGTGAACCCAGCCGGCCGGTGCCCTGGGGTGAAACTTTCATTTCTAAGCCGCCTGTACGGCGGTGAACTATTGTTGATTACAGTGGTTTGTGTGTGTGAATTTCTAAGCCGCCTGTACGGCGGTGAACTTCAATGAGTTGCAATTGATAGGCTTGTAGTTTTTCTAAGCCGCCTGTACGGCGGTGAACTAACGTGAATGTGGCCGTCACTGCTTCTATATTTTCTAAGCCGCCTGTACGGCGGTGAACGGCGAGAGGCCGGATTCGAACCGGCAATGTGGTTTCTAAGCCGCCTGTACGGCGGTGAACGGGTAGGATAAAACATTAATCGGTGTCATATTTTTCTAAGCCGCCTGTACGGCGGTGAACCTCAATGTAATCAGCGTATTCTGATGGCAATTTTTCTAAGCCGCCTGTACGGCGGTGAACTCCTCAAATACCCCGGCAGGATATTTAAGCACTTTCTAAGCCGCCTGTACGGCGGTGAACGATATCCCAGCATTTTGATATCACGAATCTTGTTTCTAAGCCGCCTGTACGGCGGTGAACCTTTATTCCCCAAGATAGAGGCTTCAATCATCTTTCTAAGCCGCCTGTACGGCGGTGAACTTTATCCTACCCCTGATTATATCAAAATCAGGTTTCTAAGCCGCCTGTACGGCGGTGAACTGGGCCGCAAGGAAAAGCCGACCGACGAGGAATTTCTAAGCCGCCTGTACGGCGGTGAACGACAATGAAATCATCCTGCCGCCCACTCCGGATTTCTAAGCCGCCTGTACGGCGGTGAACTCATAGCTCGATCCGGCCACCTTGACATTGACTTTCTAAGCCGCCTGTACGGCGGTGAACAAGGATATCGCTCTTGAACCAGGATATTATAATTTCTAAGCCGCCTGTACGGCGGTGAACGCTTGCGCCAAATGGTAACGAGCCAATTTCCATTTCTAAGCCGCCTGTACGGCGGTGAACATCATTTTTGCCGCAACCCATCATTATATATATTTCTAAGCCGCCTGTACGGCGGTGAACTCTGCCCAGCGCTGCCTGCCGATCCCGCTGACGTTTCTAAGCCGCCTGTACGGCGGTGAACGTTTCCCGGTGCGCCGACACAATACAGATTAGTTTCTAAGCCGCCTGTACGGCGGTGAACCGGATTTGCTCCAGGTCGATCTGGATGGTAAATTTCTAAGCCGCCTGTACGGCGGTGAACTATGACAAAAATCACTCCGCCGAGCGCAATGATTTCTAAGCCGCCTGTACGGCGGTGAACTTGTTGTCGATGTTTATAACTATAATTCTCTGTTTCTAAGCCGCCTGTACGGCGGTGAACAAAATTTCAGCGCCAATTCCAAAAAACACCTGTTTCTAAGCCGCCTGTACGGCGGTGAACGCGCCGTAGGTCTTGCCGCCCTCCATGGTGATTTTCTAAGCCGCCTGTACGGCGGTGAACACGGATCCCAGGGTGACGGTGGACTGCTCGCCTTTCTAAGCCGCCTGTACGGCGGTGAACACCCATGACGTCATGCTGGCCGGCCTGGGCCATTTCTAAGCCGCCTGTACGGCGGTGAACATGCTGGCCGGCCTGGGCCAGGCCCGCATCAATTTCTAAGCCGCCTGTACGGCGGTGAACACGATCTGGCGGTTGGCCCCCGAACCGTAATCTTTCTAAGCCGCCTGTACGGCGGTGAACGGAGGCGCCGTCGTCGGGGCCTCGGTCGTCGGTTTCTAAGCCGCCTGTACGGCGGTGAACTGGCCCCCGAACCGTAACCGGTGAACGCTGCCTTTCTAAGCCGCCTGTACGGCGGTGAACCCGAGATCAGCGTGGACGTGGGCAGCCCCAACTTTCTAAGCCGCCTGTACGGCGGTGAACTGTAATCGCGCTGGACACCGATGCGGATCTTTTTTCTAAGCCGCCTGTACGGCGGTGAACGACAGGTCGCGGCCGTAATCGATGCCCTTGATTTTCTAAGCCGCCTGTACGGCGGTGAACGTAAAAATCCGGCGCGTCGAATTCACCTCGCATTTCTAAGCCGCCTGTACGGCGGTGAACAGCATGATTTTAATTGGTGGCGCGATCTTACTTTTCTAAGCCGCCTGTACGGCGGTGAACATACAGCTGGATGGCGCCGCCCTCGGAGGGGTTTTCTAAGCCGCCTGTACGGCGGTGAACGCGAAATTAGAATAATAGTAGAACCCCTCGGATTTCTAAGCCGCCTGTACGGCGGTGAACTCAAACGGCACAATCCACAGGGGGTTTTAACTTTTCTAAGCCGCCTGTACGGCGGTGAACAAACCTTTATTAACTCAGCTAAATCATTCATTGTTTCTAAGCCGCCTGTACGGCGGTGAACGAATTCAACCTGTTACAAGATCTGACTGATGCTTTCTAAGCCGCCTGTACGGCGGTGAACCGAGTTTGCGAAGTCGTTTACGGATGTCGTTATTTCTAAGCCGCCTGTACGGCGGTGAACTACTGTTTCCATCTCTCAGTTCCTTTCTTTTATTTCTAAGCCGCCTGTACGGCGGTGAACCATAATAAAGCACAGGCCCTTCAAAATTGTGATTTCTAAGCCGCCTGTACGGCGGTGAACGTGATGGCCAGCATGGCGGTGTCGTTGCGGTTTTTCTAAGCCGCCTGTACGGCGGTGAACCCATAGTTTTTCCGCATCTCCTCCCAGATGATTTTCTAAGCCGCCTGTACGGCGGTGAACCTCATATCCCAGGAGCCAGGATTTCACCCCGATTTCTAAGCCGCCTGTACGGCGGTGAACCAGAGAATTAACCGCGGCCCCCGCTGAATAGCTTTCTAAGCCGCCTGTACGGCGGTGAACTAGCGGCGGCCGGCGGCGGGTGCACCAGTTGATTTCTAAGCCGCCTGTACGGCGGTGAACCGCGAGCAGATCGCGCGTTTGCAGCGCGAGCTTTTCTAAGCCGCCTGTACGGCGGTGAACCTAAAATCAATCCGCCCGGTTAAAACCCCTGTTTTCTAAGCCGCCTGTACGGCGGTGAACGCATGGCGGCATTCGGAGGATTTTATTCAAGATTTCTAAGCCGCCTGTACGGCGGTGAACTCGACGATGCACTGCGGATTTTCACGAATATATTTCTAAGCCGCCTGTACGGCGGTGAACGTCAGGGCACGCCATATGTAATGCCTATGTGTTTTCTAAGCCGCCTGTACGGCGGTGAACGTACCAAGTATGTTACCGGCATTATCTAAACTTTTCTAAGCCGCCTGTACGGCGGTGAACTCAGACTCTTTTTTATCGGCCTATTTTTTGGATTTCTAAGCCGCCTGTACGGCGGTGAACATATGTAATGCCTATGTGTGGCACTCCCGTAATTTCTAAGCCGCCTGTACGGCGGTGAACTGTTGACAGTATCATCGGACGGTTTATAATATTTTCTAAGCCGCCTGTACGGCGGTGAACCGCTGATTCGAACTAGTATTTCCTACCAATCTTTTCTAAGCCGCCTGTACGGCGGTGAACAAAATTAAGAATCACAGCAGAAAACGCTCTAATTTCTAAGCCGCCTGTACGGCGGTGAACTTCATTTTCCAAGGCATCATATAAGTTTGACATTTCTAAGCCGCCTGTACGGCGGTGAACCAAGTTCTAACTTCTTTAAAAGCTTATCGGCATTTCTAAGCCGCCTGTACGGCGGTGAACGGTATGACGAAATTCAGGAGTGGTGTCCCAAGTTTCTAAGCCGCCTGTACGGCGGTGAACGTACTGGTAGAGCACGGTCGCCCCGACCTTCATTTCTAAGCCGCCTGTACGGCGGTGAACATAATACTTCACCCCCTCCCGTAACATATATTTTTCTAAGCCGCCTGTACGGCGGTGAACGGTTAAGCGATCTAAGAGTAGTTAGGGTACAATTTCTAAGCCGCCTGTACGGCGGTGAACTCTCATGTTAATTTTTGGCATGATTTTTGACGTTTCTAAGCCGCCTGTACGGCGGTGAACGTATTTCTTTTAAACTTGGCAAAAATCCGATTTTTCTAAGCCGCCTGTACGGCGGTGAACTAGCTTTATTAGCTGTGAGGTGCTTATAAAATTTTCTAAGCCGCCTGTACGGCGGTGAACAAAATTAAGAATCACAGCAGAAAACGCTCTAATTTCTAAGCCGCCTGTACGGCGGTGAACATATGCTGTAGACACAGAAAATCCGCTATTGTTTTCTAAGCCGCCTGTACGGCGGTGAACAATATCAGATAAACTTTTTGAAAATGCTTTAATTTCTAAGCCGCCTGTACGGCGGTGAACATTTGTTTTCACCTAATTTAGCAGCAGATAAGTTTCTAAGCCGCCTGTACGGCGGTGAACGAGTGCATATTTAGACCAATGCCACCGCTGCTTTTCTAAGCCGCCTGTACGGCGGTGAACTGCAACATTACAATAAAAAAATTAGCTGCAACAAGTAGTTAATTGAAATTGACCCCAGAAACCAAAAAATATGGTCGGGTTACAACTTGTTGATATTAATACAGAATTCATTAGAGTGTTTTTTTTGGTTAAAACAACGGTACTGTGGTTGTATTGCTCAGCCCATAACATGAATACAAACCTGTTTGCGGATGCTCCATTACCTGCTTTTCAATAAACAGTCGGAAACGCTGACCGTTTGTTTGACTGGTCATATTGATATAGGGCAAGTTGCTGCGCTGCTCTTCGAAATTTTCAAGGTGTGACAGGGCTTGTTGTAAAGTTTCTCCTTTACGTTTTACTCGCCGTCTAGCCAGTTTTCCCTTGTTGCCTTTAAGCTTCATATGCTTGAAACAGGCATGCCCAGCTAATTTTTCAGGCACAGGTTTGATGTGGTTTAAATGCACGTAATCGCTGAGCCGGTTGAGCCATTTTTCACATTGCATTTGTTCCAGCGATTTCCCGTCTTCTGCAAACAAGCGCAGTTTTGTGCCGAGAGTGTATTTATCGGCATTATATTCTGGGAACGCCACACCAATGGCGGATGCGTCGCCAGCTGTTTTGTGTTCCGCCAACGCAATATGAATCTGCTGATAAAGCTTTTGCCAGACAAAATAAAAGTTTATATCCGCATTAGGCAATAAGGTAATTTCTTGATAGTAGTTCATATCCTCTCCTTATTTGTCACTTTCACCGAAGACACCACCACGAACCAGAATCGCCATAACATAGTGTTCATCCTCAATTCGTTCCAGTTTTTCTCCCCGTGCAAATTTATCAAAGAAAGTATAAAAATCCTGTTCTTCTTTTGGAGTGCGATAGGCTTTACCTAGATTTGTAACTGCACCATAAGGTTCAATAGCGATAGGGCCGACTGATGTTTCTGGGTCACCAAAATCTGGGTACCAGGTATCAATGGTACGCAATGCGTTGCCGATTTTTTGCGAGTGCAGGGCCGCAATGCCATCCACTGAATATAGGATCTTGCTTTTTTTTCCTCTTCCCTTGTCTAATACAAGTTCTTCACTTGGGTATACTTCCTGTGCCTTTCCTATTTTGGCAAAACAAGTGATTTCTAGCATCAGAAAATCGTTTTCACTCGATAATGCAGAGGCGATACGCTTCGCTAATGAATTAACCTGCTCATCATCAAAATCAAAATTCCTTGTGTCAAAATTGTGTGCATCGAATAGCCAAGACTGCTCTGAGTTTTTATTTAAGGCATTTACCTGCACCTCGATATTTTCAGCTCCAACCCGGTTGCGCCACAAAAATCTGGCATTGGCAATATTCATCGCGTATCGTTTTGCCAATTCCCTAAATCCTTTTCGAGTAATATAGTCACTGGCTGCTACCTTATAACTTTGGTTAAATGCAGCGTTATTACAGGCGGATGGGCGTTCAACTCCTCCCAAAATTTTTAGGGTAAAATAAAGTTTCAGGGTATCTTGTTCAGTACCTAAAGCGCTTACGTCAACTGTTTGTAAATTAGGCTTTTCAACTTCGGCATTCAGTTTGGCCGGGTCATTTTGTATTGCCGGTTTTAAACGATTTGAAATAGTACCCCTAACAGATTTTTCTTGTAATTTTAATGGCGTTTCCTTCTCGCGATTTTCCCATGTAGTGCCATACATCCGCCCGTCAGAGGGAACTAATTTCTTTTCAAAAGCCAGCACTGATGCAATATTTTCTTTTTTTGCCATGATTTTTCCTCCCATTAATACCTATTCTGTTAACTCGTTTCGGCTTTTTTGTTGACATAAGTACAGATTTTTTTCCAAATCCGTGTGATAGGACCAAAGGATTTCATTCAAAGAGTGAATACGATGCGGCATACGAAATTCACCCAGAGTTACTACGCTTTCCGCAAAACGGTGGGGTGTATCCGGGTCACGCTGGTTTTTTGCTGGCCCTAATTCGGAAATACCGTGGAAACCTGTAGCGATTGGCACTATCCATCCCGAGGTTTTACGGTGGCTTGTCCAAGTTACATTCCCAGCATAGTCTCTCTCACATCTGTTTTGAATAGCCAGATAATCGATCAAGGCATCAAGCGCATCCTGCCCTTGCTGCATGGCATCTATCATCAATTCACGGCGTTCAATTATGGCGTAGCCAGGCATTAATTTACGGGTCAAGGCGCGCAGTTCGTTATCGTTACCCTCCTCTATTCTGTAAAGTCTCGGTTCCTGGAAAGATAAAATATCACCTCCGGCTATTTTAATGGAGGCATTGAGATGATGGGCGACCTGCTCTATTAGTCCCTTTTCATCATCTTTATTGATGCCGCTATATTCAATCAGCAGAGAAACATCCAAATGACATCGTGCTTCTTCTATAAATGCCGGCCGTTCAAACTGCTCCCAAGGTTCTCCTTTTTTTCTCTTCTTCTTTTCAACTAATGGGTTCCCAGTTCCAATAATTGAAAAAATAAAGTCATCTGGACCTTTGTAGGTATGCAAATCCAAGCTGTGAGAAATAACCGCTCCCCTGCTAAACAATACTCCTTTTAAAAAGCTGCCGTTAACTTTACGCTGTATGGCATGAACAGCGCCCAACCAGGCGGTCATCGCGGGAAAGCCTATGGTAAAAGGGCTGGATAAGGCATTAGCATTATGGACTTTGATATGCGGCAAAAGTAAAATACGTCTTATTTCACCAATCATCGTAGCGCCTCCCTGTTTTGAGTTACAATCTCATGGATATGCAACCGTTCCGAGTCCCCCAATTTATATGCCTGTTTTCCCAATAATTTTTCATAGGTTCGGATGATCCAATTGCTAATCTCCTTACATAACTTATCTATCCAATCATTTTTTTCTGCACGGGTTTGTTGGAACTCCTCACAAAGCCAAGTCTTTTGGTGGGGTTTTAACTGTGAATGCTCCGACCGATATTGTTCTTTTGAAACAGCCCGGACTGCCCACATTTTGGTAATAATTCGATCCATTAAATCTTGCAGACGATAGTCACGCCCCTCGCGGATGCGTATATTGCTGTAATCTGTTTTGAACAACTTATGGAGGGCATCAAAGATTTCTCGATATTCGTAAAAGCTGAAAGACTCACTGAAAAAGTTTTTTTTCGGGAATCGAATGTCGCGTTTTTGTAAAGTTGGTGGCGCTGAGAAAAGTAAATTAGCTTTGCCGCCATTTTGGTTATTTATTACACTGATATTCTGCGGCTTTGTGCCGCCATAACCAATGGTAGTCAAGTTGTATAGCTCTACAAAACTTCGTTCACTGAAAATATTGTTGCGTTTCAGTTCCTTTAATTCTTTGGATTCATCAGAGAAGCGCATGATATCAAACCGCTTTCTTAACTCATAAACCATACCCGAATTGCTAAGTAATGAGAGTTGATGATAATCATCAATCACCGGGAAATAGACCTGTTTGATCTTGGAACTCGTTATGGCGGCATTGCAGGCATCCGAATCTATCATTGCCAAGAATCCACTTTTAAGCTTTTCGTAGCTTTCAGAGTGAATCGATAATAGATCAATTGCCAACTCTGAATCTTCTTGAATATGCTCAATAAGCTTTTTGGAATCTTCCATTTTAAGTGTTAAAAACTTATAAACATCCAACACCGCCGCATTGCCTAAAGCATCAGTTTCAACAACGACATTTCCACTCCGCAAGAACCCGTCTGCACTTCTGCCAGCATCAGCAATTACTGGTGTTGCATAGCCGTTTTTGTTTTTGCGCGCACTGGGATGGCTGAATGTACAAGGGTGCGTAGCCAGTGACATTTGTCCTGCGCGTCTTGCGGCATTGGGCAACCAAGCCTCTCGTGAAAACATCTGCATACATTCTAATTGCTTTTCTCGAACTTCAGATTCTTTCATAGAAGCTTTGATATTCTTTTTAAGCCAAGCTTCCTTTCTTTCTGTAAAAAAAACATCTAGTGCAGGGTCTACCATAGTCACCTCCTTTTACACTTTTACCAGACCAAACTGATCTGAATATTCATATTCCTGATGCTCACGATGTACAAAACTCAACTCTCCATAGCGAAGCGAAATCAATTTTTTGCTGCAATCCTGTTGCTCCGCATACTGTTCAAGTAATTTTCCATAGTCACGCTTCAGCCAGAGTCGCTTTTCATGGCTTTTCCTAATACCCCGTTGGTGTATTTGCAGAATATTTTCCCGGTCGATAGGGTGGCCTTGCTCATCCTTTTCAATAAATAGGCTGCGCTCTTCATCCTGATCATACATCAAAAACACATTTGTGGTTGGTTCGCTTTTACGAAATGGGTTAAGAGCTTGCGGCAATGCTGTTAAGTGCCAGTTTTCAGCAATATAGCCTTGCAGTTTTTCCGGCCCCACACCCGTATAGTTGGCAAGCTGTATTTGAGTGACATGGTGTTCCAGATCGGCTAGTGCATTTCGATAATTCAGGTGCATTGGTTTTTGAATTCGCGGGATGGCATTGACACTTTGTGCAATCGCATTGGTATCTATAAGCTCGCATAGGTCATGGGTTTCCAAAACTTGCTTGTCTTCATATCCAGGACGGCAGAAGTATTTTTTTCCCGGCTGATTTCCGGATTGGATCGTCTTCCAGTTGTATTGCAGCAAAGCAATATTAGGATGATCGACCTCACCTTCTCTATGTCGACGAACACGGCCCGCGAGTTGAATAATGGAACGATAGGACGATGGTTCAACCACTGCCCAGTCAAAGTCATGGTCACGCCCAATTTCTTCCACCGGCGTGGCCATTAAAACAAACAACAGTTGTTTAGAGGTGCTGCTATCTATATGGTTGCGTATTACAGCATTGTTAAAAGCATCTGGCTCTGCACCTGCAACTTCCTTGCGCTTGAGTATACTGTCCAGGTGTTTTTCTTGCTCATGGCGCAAAAGTAAAACCTGCTGGGAGTGATACGCCATAACCTTGGCATCGACATCATCCGGCCAGTCACATTCTGCGAGATATTTGCTAAGGGCAACACAGGGGGCAATATTGGCCATGCGCACGACACCAAATGAAACGTTAATGCCTGTCTGCTTATCTTCGGTGTGATGATGCTGATGTTTATCCAAAATAGCATGTTGAACTTTAGTAAAATATTGCCTCTGCTTGGTTTCATCACTATCGAATTCGAAATTTTCGACAATACTTTGACATTCGATTATATCAGCTTTGCGCTTTGCCGACTGCCGGGCCAACTTTTTCACTCGTTTTGCAATGAACTGTCGATGATTGTCACGATAAGCTGCGATTGTGTCTTGATTTTGCCGTTCCTCAATGCTTGTTACGCTAGTTTTAAACTCGTCTATCCAAGCACAACCAATTTTGCTGCGGGCGTCACGGGTCTGGCTATATATCTGCCATCCTTCTCGGTAAGCGTTAAAATAGCCTTCGGCCAAATCAGGTGGAATCGTGGCAGATGAAATCACCACCATGCGGCCTAATATCCCGGCAAGGTAAATTAAGCGGCCGATGGCAATCAGATCGCTGCCGGTAAAATCATCCACCTCATCAATGACTAAATCAGATGACATTAACCGTAAACTCGGCAGGATATAACGACCACCCCGCTTGGTTTCCGTCGCAGACATCATGTGATCGATGGTGCAGGCCAGCACGGGCGCATACAGAAATTGACGGTCGCGCTGTTGCTTGAGCAAAGTGGCCAAACCTTCCTCCGGAATATCGCAATCGTAATCAACATCCTCAGTCAATAATGGTTCAAAGGACTCAGAACCCAGCGGCTTATCGTTCAAAAAATCATCGTTTTGTGTTGCCTGGCCATGAAGTTCGGTGATAGCTTTAGAGCCGATCAGCACTGCCAGTTCACTGTTATCCAAACCCATACGATCACGATATTCATCGCCTGTTTGCAGAGTCAGAGTACGTAAGCCCAAGGCAAGTATATAGCGAAGACTATCACCATCCGATGACAAGGCCCGCATGATCTTGGCATTGGCAAAGGTTTTCCCACTACCTGTACTGGCCATATTGACGGCAAAAAAACCATATTTCGATTTGTCCTGTTGCTTCCGCCACGCTTTAATTTTTTCAACCACTTTATTTTGCCAATTAAATGCTAATGGACTGGGCTTTTTCAGGGCAAGTATGCCTTGTGCTGCGGGTGGCTCATTCTCAAATTTCGGTAATAAATGGGCGGTGTGCAGGGCCTTTTTTGCAACGCCAACCAAATGTTCATCCAGCTTTTGTTTGAAGGACTTTGTTTTCCTGTCCGTATTGGCGAACAATCCTGTTGTATTCTGCCAGTTTTTATCAGCCTCTTTCGATGAGTAACAATAGTCTCCAAGCATTAAGCATAAGCGGGCATGGTGCAAAATCAAGCGATAACTTCCATCGATCATGCTTTGCTCAATCATGGGCAAACAATCTTGCAGCCGCTGCGCCCATTTTTTCAGTTGCTTCAGCCACCGTGACGATTGACTTAACATGCCGTCGAGATATTCAAAGCAGGCATTGAACCGCTTTTGATAATCCTGCTCGTCTCGTCGATTTTCATATCCCCAGTCCTGGGTGATATATTTCAACACTGAATCAATATCCGGTGCAGGTTCATCACGCCAGCTTTCTTTATCACATGGCAAAGGCATTCTGTGGTGAGACACGATCAACCAGTAGATTAATTTTGCCGCTGGGGGAAGATGTTTAATATGGTTTTGTTGCTGTTGCTTTACGGCATTTTTTAGCCGTGTTTCATCAAATTCCCCATTAACAAGGGTCATCAACCAGAGTGCATCATCCTCTTGAACACTACTGGTCTGTGTTATCGCTTGCAAAATCAAACAGGATATCCATTCATGACGGATGGGATCACCCAATCTGGAATTGATTTTCAGTTTTTCCTGGAACAAAGACGTGGCTTTGCCCCAATCATGCATTAAGGCCGCGAGTGCTGAAAGAGTTTTAATCAAAGGCAAAAAATGCCAATCATTCTCAAATTGCGTAATAACCTTTTTAGTACTATTTACCGGCACCATACCCTGTTCATCAAATTTGCTTTTATTCCCCACCACCCATAAAAACTGGCTTCTGGAGCGGCTTCTGATCCAGTGGCAGGAAACGGCGGTGCTTTTGCTGGCGGTCTGGCGCAGCATTTTTTTGACGGTATTGAGGCCTTCTTGCGTGATGACGGTCTGCCAGGTATTGTCACCGATGCGGTTTGCGAAGGCATCGAGCACCCGGCGGGTTTTCTTGAGTGCTTTTTTTTCACACTGGGAGATGAAGGTCACCATCATAGCGGCTTATTCTCCGTGCCCTGTTCCATATTCCGATCTTTATACATCAGGGCCATTGCCTTGACCTGATTAAACATAATATCCAGCGCTTTGTGGTCGGCAAAGGCCTGCAGGCATTGTTGGCGAAATTCCTGCTCGCTGGCGTTTTCCTTGGCGCAGATGAACGCCCAAGGTAAAACGAGAGCATCTTTAACCAGATCGGCGATATCAAACACCAGCGCCCCACGGCGGGTTTTGCCGTGCATGACGGCGAAACCGTGGGGTATGCCCAACACCCAAAGCGTTGAGGCGGCGAGGCCGTATGCGAGATAGTTGCCATGATTGAGAAAGCCGTTGGCCTTGTCGGTGGCTTCATGTTTCCGGATAAAATCGGCCATGTTGGTATGCCGGGCCGCAAATCTATAGAGTTGTTTGGTCAATTTGGCCTCGGTGGTCAGCAGATAGGTGGTTTTTGTTGCGGTAGCTATTTGGGCTTCATTGGCTTTTAGGGCATCCGCAATCGCGGGATCACCGGCATCAAAGCCGGCCAGTTTCAGGTCACGATCCTTGCTCCAGACTTGTCGCAAATAGACGATGCGGGCTTGTTGCAGTTCTTTTGCGGCTTGAAGACGCTGTTCATCATTAAACCAGAAAGAAAGCCAGCCTTGCAGGTATTCCGTTGGACGGTATTCGCTCTGCGGCGTCAGCCATTCGATCTCATTGCCCATGTAAAGAGGCGTGCCACCACCGCCACAGAAACCAAGGAGCACGCCTGCCTGAGCCAGCATGCGCACCGCGGCTTGAGTGATTGAAGTACCTGTTCCCAAAAGTATGACAGTGGTATTTGCAATGGGAATATTAAAATATAGATTGTTTTTTTTAGCTTCGGTGAGATACAAAACTCTGCCATCTTTTTGCATGACACGGCAGTGCTCCAAGTAGTACATATTGGCCCGCTTGGAATGCAGGATTGTTTTTAAGTCCGACGGTGACAGGTCATCCATCCAATCTATCCCTTTCCAATTATCATGTTCATGGCCAGTCTGATTATCAGATCCTTCTGTTTCATAGCCAACTGGGGTCGACCAAAGTAGAACACCGCCAACTGTGGCATGAACTACAAAACAAAGATCATGGAAACGCGATCCATAATAGGGATCAGCTTTAGCGGTATAAATTCAGATTGGCTCATGCTTCTGTATCCTCTCCTGATAGCCTCTTTTCCATTTCGATGGTTTTGCGCTCTTTGATGATCTCAGCCGCCAGTTCTTCCTCGGTCGGCAGGTAGAGCTTATAGCGCGAGGCAAAAATTTGCTTGTTGTTCTCCGGCAAAGTGTAGCGGACAACAGCCTCGCTCTTGTCTAGACATAAAATGATGCCGATGGGTGGATTTTCATCTTCGGCCGTTAGTTCGCGAAGGTAATAGTTCACGTACATCTGCATCTGCCCAAGATCCTGATGAGTCAGGTCTCCCATTTTTAGATCGATCAGGACGAAGCTTCTGGTCAGTCGGTTGTAAAAGATCAAATCGACAAAAAAATGCCGCCCATCCAATGTAATGCGCTGCTGGCGGGCCATAAAAGCGAAACCTTTCCCCAGTTCCAGCAGAAATTGGCGCAGCTTGTCGATAAGCGCCGTTTCAAGGTCTTTTTCAAGAAAGCGCTCGTCCTGTTTGATGCCGGTGAACTCGAGAACATAAGGGTCCTTCACCAGGTCAGTGGGCTGTTGGATCTCGTGCCCTTTTTGGGCAAGCTCCAAGACGCCCGACTTGTCACGCGAAAGGGCCAGCCGTTCAAATAGCAGCGAATTGATCTGTCGTTCGAGTTCGCGTGTCGACCAGCGGGAATTGACCGCTTCAGCCTCGTAAAAAGCGCGGGCCTCCGGTTTTTCCACCCGAAGGAGCAGCCGATAGTGGGTCCAGCTCAATTCGCGACGCAGTGCGTCGCAATTTGAAAATCCCAGATAGAATGCACGCATATGCTGAAGGTTCGTCCGATCAAAGCCTTTGCCAAACTCAGCCGATAACCTGGTGGAAAGCTCTTTGAACAACCCCTTTCCATAAACGGCTTTTTTCTCTCCCCGCTGTTCCTCCTCGACGATCAGGCGCCCGATTTCCCAATAGCACGCCACCATTTCGGTATTGACAGCCTGTAAAGCACGGCCTCGGGCTTGAATGAGGACTTCTCGGATCTGTTGGTAAATACGTTGGGTGGTGAGTTGAGAGTTGTCTTTGGCCATTGCGCTATCCTTTTTGCGCTGACTCATCGGTGAATGTGTACTGGATATTTTATTTCGTAATAAACAGCTTTGAGATCGTTTACTTTATGCCATCCTTAACCAAATATTGGCAGCCGGTCCGGTATCACCCAGTGAGGAGATAGCAAAACTTAAACTTCCGTTGCATGCTTCATTAGGGCTGAATTAGGGTTATGGATGTCCTCCCTTGAACCAACTGATCCGCCGGAAGCGAAACAACGGACGCCATAATCGCGCAATTCGACCTGACTAGGGCCATATCACATACGTATGACAGATACGGTCACAATAAACGAAACTTTTTCAAATTTTTTATTTTAGAAATAAAAAAGAAACGAACAACAAATGCCATTAAATTGCTGGCGCCCTCTCTCCAGAGGCTATTTTCCAGCAACGGTTCGTTGTGTTTTTTATGAGACGAGGCGCAGCAGGCTGCGTTTTTTTTCAGAATGGAATAATTGGTTTGGAGGATATCGAAATAAGTTGCGGCTGTCAAGATTGATGGAATCGTAAAAAGTCGTTCTAATGACTGGATACCCGCCTTCGCGGGTATGGCGGCTTTTGTATATATCTGATATTAATTACTTTATTGTCATTCCCGGCAGATTATTTTATTGATAAATACCGGCTGAAACATTCTTAATTGGACACGGATGCACACAGGTTGACAACGGTTATTTGTGCGCTTTATGTGTTTGGCAAAGACACACAAGCGTGTTTAATATAATACATCATATTATGCGCATTGGCGGATACGTAATGGACACCGACACGTATGGCTTAATGTCACGCTACCGAAAGGATTGGTCGAGGCCATGAACCGGGTGGCTTAAACCGCGAACACGAAGCCGCTTCACAGCAGAAGCTGTTCGACAAAAACTCGAGCAAAATGAAAAAGCCCTAATAATTCACCTCGGATTATAATCTCATCGTTTCCGTTTCCTATAGATTTCGCCGGTAGAAACCGTCTTGACAGCAAACTCAACTAGACGTATATTCATCTAAATTATATACGTCAAATAAGACTGAGGTAAATTATGCAAACCAAGTTGACATTACGTATGGACGAAAAACTGATTAATCAGGCTAAATCCTATGCAAAAAAAAGCGGAAAGTCGGTATCTCAGATAGTAGCCGGCTATTTCTCGGTACTGGGTAATGAACAGGATAGAGAGGCATCCGAATTTACCCCGATAGTTAAATCATTAAAGGGTTCGCTCAAAGATGCAAGCGTGGGTAAAGAAGATTATCATAAGTATCTCGAGGAGAAATACATTTGAGAATTCTATTTGATACCAATGTCGTTTTAGACGTTCTTTTGGACCGGGAACCATATTCTTCGACGGCGGCGAAACTCTTTTCAAAGGTGGAATCAGGCAAAATATCAGGATATGTCTGTGCAACAACAATCACAACGATTCATTATTTAGCCAGCAGGGTGATTGGCGTTAATTCCGCTGTTAAAGAGATCAGCAATTTAATGAAATTGTTTGAGGTAGCACCGGTGAATCGTGCGGTATTAGAAGCAGCAGTTTCCTTAGGATTTAAAGATTTTGAAGATGCTGTTTTACATGAATCAGCAAGATACAGGGAAGCTCAAGGAATAGTCACTCGTGACCTGAGTGGATTCAAAAAATCTAAAATTCAAGTTTACTCGCCTGAAGAACTCCTTTTGATGCTGGAATCGAAAGATACATCAGAATCGTAGTGAGTAAAGATCCGGGTCCAGAGGGCCCGGCTTTGTCAAGCCCCCTGAAAGGGAGCCAAGCACCGAGTATTTTTGAGACAGGTTAGCCCGTTGAGTCACGCCCTGCGGGATTGGCCGGTTATTTGATACAGACTTTGCGTACTTGCATCAAATCCAGATTTCCGCTAAAGATCTTTATGATGGCGTCTGCAAAGTTGAAAGGATCCATTCCCATAAACAGCTTGATATAATCGAGAATATCCTGTTTTAAAGCGACACAAAATTTGAGTTTCTGGCCCGGAAAAAGTGACTTGATTTCACCAACCCGCTGCAGATCATGCGGATTGTCAATGGCGATCAGGACGCTGCCCTCTTCCGCTCCCAAGGGGACCCAAAAATTATGGAAACGGCCACAGCTGGCGGGTCGTAGCCGGTCTTGCGATCCCAGCTCTTATCAGACCCGATGTTTTCTTAAGCAGGGTATCAATAACCCACCTTGACATACGCCATCATGGTATGTATAATTAATCATACCGATAATCATATTGTTTTAGGAGAAGCTATGTCTACTCAAAAAATCGCAATTACCGTACCTCCGATATTTCTCGTGAAATTGGATTCCTGGGCTAAAAAGGCTGGAAAATCCAGAAGTCGTTTTATTGTGGAAGAAATGGATAAGAGGATTATGGAGCTTGAGGATGAAGAAATTACAAGGTTATACAATAAGGCATATGGTGATTCGGAAGATAGAACCCAGGGCAGTGAATTGGCTGAGGAAATGCTTGCGGCCGGTGCGGTCCATGAAAAGGAGGATAAATGGTAGTCTGCCAGGGTGATGTTTTTTGGGCAAATCTTCATCATTCAAAAGGATCGGAGCCAAAAGATAGCAGACCTGTCGTCATCGTGCAACGGGATTCGATCAATCGAAGTAATTTTCAAACGGTTTTAGTCGTTCCGCTCACCAGGCAAACCAAACATGCGGATATTCCCGGCAACGTATTGCTCCAAAAAGGTGATGCGAACTTGCCCGCAGCGAGTCTTGCCCGATGCACCCATATAATGGTGATTGATAAAAGCCGCCTCAGCGAAAAGACCGGCACGTTGCCGAAGAATAAAATACAGGATATCATCAACCATATCATCTGGGCGTTGGGACCCGGCAAATTACCGAACCCATACTCCTGAAGAAATCCTATTCATGCAGAAGTGTCCCTTCGAAAGAAGCTAGGTCTATAGAACCTGCGTTTTCAATTTAGAAAACAATTGACAATACACGCTAAAAAACCTATTGGTCCAACCAAAATTCATCCTGATAAAATATATGATATCGTTGATTGGCTATATAGTTGATTCGTTAAATTGCCAAAACCAGTCATTGATTGACGGTGTCTGGAATTAATCCTGCTCAACGGGTTTGCCTTATGACGGAATGGTTCATTATTAAGTGGCTTTTGGCGTTTTCGCCGATTGCGGTGGTTCTGGTTCTGATGATCTTTTTCAACTGGAGCGGCAGCCGGGCCGGAGCTGCCGCCTGGCTGACGGCATTGATTGTGGGAATAGCTTTTTTCGGCGCACACCCCGAACTGCTGGCCTATTCCCAGATGAAAGGCGTGCTGCTGTCCTTAAATGTGCTCTACATCATCTGGGCGGCCCTTTTGCTGTATAACGTCGTCAACGAAACCGGCGCCATCAGCGCCATCGGAACCGGTATTGAGCGTTTCAGCGGTGACAAATCGATCCAGCTGTTGATCTTCGGCTGGATTTTCAGCTCTTTTCTGCAGGGAGTGGCCGGCTATGGCGTGCCGATTGCCGTAGTGGCGCCGCTCTTGGTCGGGCTCGGCTTTTCGCCGGTGGTGGCCGTAGCGGTGCCGGCTATCGGCCACAGCTGGTCGGTGACCTTCGGCTCCATGGGGGCCTCATTTCAGGCCATGATGGCCGTAACCGGTCTCAGCTCGCAATATCTCGGGGCATGGTCCGCGATCCTCCTGGGGTTGGCAGCCTATCTGTGCGGTATCTGTGCCGTCCATGTTTTCGGCGGCTGGAAAATGATCAAACACAGCGCTATTGCGCTGCTGGTGATCGGCACGACCATGGCCGGTGCCCAGTATCTGCTGGTGACAGCCGATATGTGGACCCTGGGCGGGCTGGGCGCCAGTCTGGCCGGACTGGTTGCCTGTCTGGCAGTAGCGCGCCTGAAAATATATAACAAAACCCAGCCGTCCGACGTAAAAAGCGATATGGGCCTGGGCTGGGCGCTTTCGGCCTACCTGATTTTAATTGTGATTGTATTTATGGGCGTCATGTTCGATCCGCTGCGAAATATTCTGGGACAGGTTAAATTGTCCCTGGAATTTCCCCAGATAACTTCTCGTACGGGCTGGGTCGTTCCTGCCGGAAGCGGAAAAGCGATCAATATTTTCGGCCATGGCGGTGCACTGCTGGGGTATGCATCGTTTGTCAGCTATCTGGTATATACCGCCAAAGGATATTACAGCCGGGGCGCTCTGAAGCGAATTATTGCAAAATCCATCAAAAGCGGCGTTCCCACCAGTTTAGGAATCGTGAGCATGGTCTGTTTTGCCATGATTATGGACCACTGCGGCATGATCTATCTGTTGGCCGAAGGCATCAGCCGGGTTTTCGGCAGCCTCTATCCATTCTTTTCGGCCTGGATCGGTTTACTGGGTGCCTTTATGACCGGCAGCAACACCAACTCCAATGTGGTTTTCGGTGTTCTGCAGCAGCAGACAGCCGAGCTGGCCGGACTGAGCACCGCCATCATTCTGGCCGCCCAGACCACCGGCGGCGCCCTGGGAAGTATGATTGCACCGGCCAAAATCCTGGTCGGCTGCTCCACCGTCGGTCTGTCCGGCAAGGAAGGGCCGGTGCTGCAGGCCACGATCCGCTACGGTCTGCTGATCACAGCGCTGATCGGTCTTTTTACGTTGCTGGTGGCGGTGGTATTTGGATAATTAGTTAGCGGTTATTAGTTATTGGTTCCGTGATTCATGCTTATTCGGCAAAAATGAATAATTCGTGATTATTCGTGTCAATTCGTGGCTAACAAATTAATAAGAGATTAAAATCATAATAAAAATGCTAAATTATATCAAAAAGCATACACCCAATTTGCCAACCATTCTTCTGATTTTGATGCTTGTGGTCCCGTTTCTGCTCTATTATTTTGCCCGGGCCGGATCAGGCGCCGGTGTTAATTTATGCCTAGTGATAATGGGGGCTGTCATGCTGGTTGCAATGAAAAAATGACGGTGAATCTCGACCCTCCTTTTCCACTTCCGCATGCTTGCGCGGCATAGTCCCGCCCTTCAGGGACGACGACGGGTCCCACTTCCGCATTCCCGCTTTCCACTTCAAGCTTCCCACTTCCGAATTCTCATTGCTCGATCACCCTCATCGTTTTCCACTTGCCCTGATAAAATCGCCAAAAGGAGATCGCAGCCAGCTGGCAAAGAAAAAAGACGGTGCAGCCCCAGGCGTAATAGAGCCCCATACCAAAAATCTCGATACCAATATACACCGGCAGGATCATCCCGAAGATAGAGCTCAACCCAATGCTCCACATGATAAATTTGGTGTCGCCGGCGCCTTTGAGTACCGCCGTGCTGATCATATAGATTCCATCCAGCAGCAGATAGGCGGCCACGAACCGCAGCACCACGACACCCCTGGCCTTGATGGCTGCAAAGTCTGCAGTACTGAAATCCCGGGGACGGAAGAGTTCCAGCAGCGGTTGCGGAAAGACCAAATACAGCAGGACCAGTACGGAGATATACGATGCCACGATGACCATGGTCGATCTGGCAGCCGCGACGGCTTCACCCGGTCGATTGCGACCCAGGGCCTGCCCCACCAGAGTGCTGGTACCAAGTGCAAATCCCATCAAAGGTCGAAACGATACGGAATCCAGGGATATGGCAATATTGGTAACTGCAAGCTCCGGTTTGCCGATACGCCCTACCATGAAAACAAAAAAGACAAACGCAAATACATCCAGGCTGAACTGCAGCGAGCTGGGCACACCGTACCGCAGCAACCGCCGGAAAAGATCGGCATCAAAAGCATGATTGTTGAATACCTCAAAAATATGGTTGTTTTCACGGGTGAATACGAATAAGCCGAGCAAGACTGCGGCGGTTGTCCAGGAAATAACGGTCGCAATTCCAGCTCCCAGAATACCCAGTTCCGGGAATATCCAAATCCCGTTGATCAGGGCATAATCCAGCGGGACATTCAAAAACATGGCGAATATGTATATTACCATCACCGGTCGGGTAACGCCGCGGCCGGTGAAAAAACTGGAAAAGCTCATACCGACAATGTGAATGCCCGCACCCAGACAAAGAACCCTGAAATAGGTTATCTCGAGCTGCTGCACTTCCGCCGGATGACCGACAAGGCGGAAAAGCGGACCACCGATAAAGGAAATGCCCACCATGATCAGCCAGGCGGCAAGTGCAAAATATATGGCTTGCCACAAGGCGCTGCCCACCCGGGTCAAAACGCCGGCTCCGGTATACTGTGCGATAATGACATTGCTGTATCCGGCTGTGTCGGCAAAAAAAGCGATAAACACAAAGGCGATAATAGCCGCCGGCAATGCAGCAGCGATGGCATCGATGGAGTAATTGGCCAGAAACACCCGATCCGTGAATGACATCACCACGGTGGTGGTCATGCTGATCACCAGCGGCAGGCTGACCCGCAGCACATCGCGGTAGCTGTTTGGCGGGTTGACGGTACCGGATTGGGGCATAATTCTACCTGTTTATCGGAAAATACGAGAGGTACGCAAGGTCTTTATCCCTTCTAAGAAACCACATTTAAAAGCGAACCGCAGATCCGCAGAATATCGAATAACGAATGTCGAAGGATGGAATCGCTTCGCTCAGTCATTTTTTTATGAAATAGACCGAATACATTCCTTCGAAATTCGACATTCATTATTCGATTTTCGATATTCGCTTTTTCAAAGTCTCTTATATCAAAATAACTGCCCATCCCTGGACGCGGCCGGGTTGACAGCTAAGTTCATCTCATAAAAAATCCCCGTCCACAGGTTGGATGGACGGGGATTTAAAACTACAGAATTATATACTAATTCGATTATCTAATAAAGAATAACAAATAACTTCCTTTTTCACTTAATTCACGCTGGGTCGGGGATAAAGTCCGGCGGCTTCGACGATCTCCGGCACTTTCTCTTCCCATTCAATGGCCATGATGTGAAATCCTTTGACCCCTTCGCACTCTTTGAGACGCTCGATGGACTCGATGCAGATCTTAATCCCTTCCGCGGCCTGTTTGCCCTTTTCGACGCCCTGCAGACGCTTGATGACCTCATCGGGCACATCCATGCCGGGCACTCTTTTTTGCATATACTTGGCCATGCCGACACTTTTCATGGGCGTCAGTCCGGCCAGGATGTAGCATTTTTCGTGCAGGCCGCGCTCCCGCACCCCTTTCATCCATTCTTCGAATTTATCGAGATTGTAGATGCACTGGGTCTGGATAAATTCCACACCGGCGGCGATCTTTTTGGCCAGGCGCGGAACCCGAATCTCAAATGGGTCGGCAAAGGGATTGGCCGCCGCCCCCACAAACATCTTAACCGGTCGATCCAGATCATCACCACCCAGGAATTTAGCCTCATCCCGCATCAGTCTGACCATTTGAATCAGCTGCATGGAATCAATGTCATGCACATTCTGCCCATTGGGATTATCGCCAAAGCTCTGATGGTCACCTGAAAGACACAGGATGTTGTTGATATCAAATGACGCCGCCCCCAGGATGTCACTTTGCAAGGCAATGCGGTTGCGGTCCCGGGTCACCATCTGCAGCACCGGCTCCAACCCGTTGAGCTTCAGCCGAATACAGGCAGCCAGGCTGCACAAGCGGGTCATGGATGTTTGATTGTCGGTAATATTGATGACATCCACATGGTCTTTGATCAGCTCCGCTTTCTCAAGGATGGGCTCGGGTTTGCTACCCCGCGGTGGTCCGCACTCAGAAGTTACGGCATAATGACCTTCGCTTAAAATCTTTTCGAGTTTGCTCGCTGTATTTACGCTCATTGCTGCACATCCTCCCTGACTACTTTTCTGGGGCCGCCGGCCCTGTCGGTTGACCAGTCTTTGATGGGACAAAGGGTTTCATATTGGTCGAGTTTATCCAAGGCATTCATTCGATCGACGATCAACTGCCAGGCACAATCGACCTCGGCATTGATTTCGCATTTGCCGGCGGTCGAGCCGCCGCAGGGGCCGTTAAACAGACGCTTGGCACAGCGCGCAACCGGACAGATACTGCCCGTCGTCGCCAGGATACACTGTCCGCAGCCCTGGCAGCGCTCCGTCCAGAGTCCCCGTTTTTCGGTGGCGCCCATAAAACAGGTGTTGACCCCCGGATATATCATGGTGGAAGGATACTGTTCAGCCGTAAACTGAACGCCGACACCACAAGCAAGGGAAAGTACGGCATCATATTGATCGATGATGTCACGAATCTCCTCAACGTATTCCTGATCACACTGGCGCTCCAGGGTAACTTCATCGATCTTGACCTCATTTCCCTGGTTCTGTGCATTCATCCGCAACGCTGACGCCAGAACCTGAACTTCTTTCTTGCCCCCTGCTTCACAGACCGTAACGCATTCATTGCAACCCAGTACCAGGATGTTTTTGTGATCTTTGAGGTACTCGATAATCTCCTCAACCGGTTTTCTATCTGCAACTATCATTGAACAGACCTCTCTATAGTTTGGTTAAAAAGTTTATTGGTTGATTGGTTGATTAGTTGAGAGTGGCTATATAAACTATCAAATCTGTGATGAGATTAAAAAACGAAAGTTTCCTTTAAACTAATCAACCATTAAACTAATCAACTATTCAACTAAAATTATGCCGCCTTATTTTTGGCCGATTTGAGCGGGTTGGGACCGAGCTCTTTTATTTCAGCGGTAAAATCCGTGGCGTACTGGGCAAAGCGCGGACCTTCACTGGATGACAGATTAAACATCTTCGCCCGCTCGCCGCCGACACCGATGGTATCCAGAATCTTCCGGGCCTGCTCGACCCGTCTGCGGGCCATCAGATTGCCGGTGTTAAAATGGCACTCGCCTTCCAGACATCCAATTACGCATGCACCGTCTGCGCCTTTTTCCAAAGCACGCAAAATGTGAATAACATCAACCTTTCCGCTGCATGGAACGCGAACGATTTTGATGTTCGTCGGGTACTGCAATCGCATCGAACCTGCCAGGTCCGCTGCCGTGTAGCCTCAGAAATTGCAGCAAAATGCAATAATGATCGGCTCAAAATTTTCGCTCATAGTTTCCCCTCATAAAATAAAATGCCTAACCGGACAAGCCGGAATTGAAAATTGAAGATTGCAAATTGAATATTTATGGATGTCGCTTCGCTCCGTCCTTATCAAAAGTCGAAAGAATTCCTTATTCAGATCTCAATATCGCTCCCATCCTCTAACGCTATGCACCAGGCGCTCTACCCTTTCATTCCGACTTCCGCATTGCCGCTTCCGCAATCCACATTCCGACTTCTAAAGGACTCCTTCCAGCAGCGCCTCCACCTTGCACAGGATCTGGTCATCTTCGTACCAGTTCAGCTGAATGGCTTTGGCCGGACACTCGGCGCAGCAGATGCCGCAGCCGTGGCACAGGGCCTCATCGATTTCACTGACACCGTCTTCATTGATTTTGGGCACTTCGTAGGGACAGGAGCGTACACAAATGAGACAGCTGGCACATTTATCGGCCTCCACCGTGGCGGTAACCGCCGACAGCGTCAGATTGGCCTGGGACAGGAATGTAATGGCCCGGGCAGATGCAGCGTAGGCCTGGGCAATCGTTTCCGACAGCAGCTTGGGACTGTGGGCCGTGCCGCACACGAAAATGCCCTCGGTGGCCATATCCACCGGTCGCAATTTGACATGGGCCTCCATGAAATAGCCTTCCGGGGTGCGGGCCAGCTTGACTATCGAAGAAAGCTCCTCGGTGTCTTCAGCCTGCATTCCGGCGCTGAGCACCACAAGATCAGCCGAGGTTTTCACTTTGCGATTGAGAATGTGATCGCTGAAAGTGACTTCCACGCCGTCGGCGGAGGAGTCCACCACCGGCGGATCTTCGGCATCGTACCGGAAGAAGAACACACCTTTTTTACGAGCCTCCGTGTAATAGTCCTCCAGCAGACCGTAGGTACGGATATCCCGGTAAAGTACATATACGTTCATGTCGGGATTGATCTCTTTTAAATGCAGTGCATTTTTGACGGCCGTCTGGCAACAGATCCTGGAGCAGTTTGGATTTTCCTCGTTGCGGGACCCGACACACTGAATCATGACCGCGGTCTGGGGATCACCGATCTCGTCATTTTCCATCTGGGCGGCCAGTTCCAGCTGGGTCATTACCCGGTCATTCCGGCCGTATTGATATTCATCTTCTTTGGGTTGATATTCGTGGGCGCCCGTGGCCAGGATAACTACTCCGTGATCAATTTTGCGCTGAAGCATTTCCGGACCCACCAGGATTTCGGTGGTAAAATTACCTTTAAACCCGGCGAACCCGACGATCAAGGCATTGGTCAGCGTCTGAATTTTGGCGTGGCCGGATACCTTCGAAACCAGTTCAGCCAGGTAGGGTTCAACTTTGGCGCCTTCGATGGTGGCCGTCAGCCGCGTGGCCAGACCGCCCAACTCGGCTTCTTTTTCCACCAGGACCACCTCGTAGCCCTGATCGGCCAATCCCAGGGCGGCATTCATACCCGCCACACCGCCGCCGATCACCAGGCCCCGCTGGATAACCGGAATCTTCTTTTCTTCCAGGGGATGGAGCGTTCCGGCGCGGGCCACCGACATGCGCACCAGGTCCTTGGCCTTGCCGGATGCTTCCTCGTTGGAATCGGAGTGGACCCAGGAGTCCTGGTTGCGGATGTTGGCCATTTCAAACAGGTATTTGTTCAAGCCGCAGGATTCCATGGTGTCCTGGAAAATCGGCTCATGGGTTTTGGGACTGCAGGCAGCCACCACCACGCGGTTTAATTTCTGCTCTTTGATAATTTCCTTCATCTGATTCTGTGAATCCTGCGAACAGGTGAATAGATTCTGAGTAGAATAAACCACATTGGGCAAACTCTTGGCATATTCTTCCACCCCCGCCACATCCACCACACTGGAGATATTGATGCCGCAGTTGCAGACAAATACGCCGACTCTGGGCTCCTCGCCGGTCACATCGATTTGCTCCGGAACCTCGACGCTGCGCGTTAGTGTGTCGCGGGCGACAGCCAGTCGCGAGCCGGCGGCACACGCGGCGGCACTGGCTTCAATGATCGAACTGGGGATGTCTTTGGGTTCCTGGAATACCCCGCAGGCATAAACTCCGGCCCGGGCTGTCTCTACCGGCGCAAATGGGTGGGTTACCGCAAAATTGGACTGATCCAGCTCTACTCCGAGTTTGCCGGCCATGGCAACCGTGGATTGCGGGACCTGGAGACCCACCGAGAGCACCACCATGTCAAACTCTTCAATCTGAAGCTGACCGCTGTCATCCATATAGCGTAGACTCAGATTACCGGATTCGCCCACTTCATCCAGCGAATGAATGCGGGATTTGACGAAGCGGATGCCGGCATCTTTGGCGCGGTTGTAATATTTTTCGTAATCCTTGCCAAAGGTTCGAATATCCATATTAAACACGACGCAGTCCAGATCACCTTCAGCATGTTCTTTGGCAATCATGGAGTCCTTGCAGGCGTACATGCAGCAGACCGATGAGCAATAGCCATTGCCGCATTGATTGTTATCCCTGGAACCGACACACTGCAGCCAGGCTATTTTGGCGGGCTCCCGGTCATCCGAAGGCCGCTTGAGGTGCCCCATGGTGGGACCCGAGGCACTCAACAGCCTTTCAAACTCCAGACTGGTGACGACATTGGGGCTGGTTTTGTAGTGGTATACGTTTTCCAGGTGGCTGGGGTCATAGGGTTCACTGCCGGGGCACAAAATTACGGATCCGACATCAAGCTCAAGGATTTCTTCCTGCTGGCTGTGATCAATGGCATTGGCCAGACAGGCATCCACACACTGGTAACATTCACAACAATAACCACAATTTAAGCAGCGGGCCGCTTCCTGCTGCCCGGCGGTTTCTTCATAGCCCAGTTCGACTTCGCTAAAATTGCCCTGGCGTTTTTCAACCGGCAGCTCCGGCATCCGGGCGCGCGGCATCTGGGGCTCATCATCGGGAACCGGCCGGTAACAGGGATCGTCATATACGATGGGTTCGCGCCCTTCGGCCATGTCACGATCTTCCACATAGCGCAGGATGGATTCGGCGGCCTCCTTGCCGGCACCGATGGCACCAATCGCCACCCAGGGGCCGGTTTGCAGGTCACCGCCGGCAAAAACGCCCTCACGCTCGGTGGCAAACGTCACCGAATCGACGTCGGTGGTTCCCCAGCGTGAAAACGTCAGGCCGCTAACATTTTCGATGGCGGAAAGATCCGGTCGCTGTCCGATGGCCGGAATCAGTTGATCGATCGCTAGATCATATTCACTACCGGGAACTGGTATCGGCCGCTTACGGCCCGATGAATCCGGCTCACTTAACTCCATCCGGATACAGCGCAATCCTATTACCTTGCCATCGCGCGTCAGCACTTCCTGCGGAGCGGACAGATAGGTAATCTGCGTGCCTTCATCTTCGGCCGCCTGGATTTCCTCTTCCCAGGCCGGCATCTCGCTGCGGGTGCGGCGATAAATGATGCTGACCTCACCGGCTCCCAAACGAACGGCCGCGCGGGCCACATCGATGGCCACATTTCCGCCGCCGATGATGGCCAGTTTTTTGCCGACCTCGGCTTTGCCGGTCAGATTGACTTCTCTCAGGAACTCGACGCCCTGGCGCACGCCATTGGATCTTTCACCGGGAATGCCCAATTCGATGCCCTTGTGGGCTCCAAGGGCCAGATAAACCGCTTTGTAACCGTCATTCAACAGGTCCTCGACCGACAAATCCGGGCCTAGAGCCGTGCCGGTTTTTAGCTCCACACCCAGGTTGGTAATGACCTCGATTTCCTGGTCAAGCACTTCGCGGGGCAGTCGATGCGCCGGAATGCCGACTCGCAGCATACCGCCGGCTTCGGGCAAAGATTCGTATATGGTGGACAATATTCCCTTGCGGGCCAGGTGATAGGCGCAGGAAAGTCCCGCCGGGCCGGATCCGATGATCGCGACTTTTTCTTCCCGGGGAACCGGACATTCGATCTCTATTTCCCGGCAGTCAAATTTATCGGCAGCCAGACGTTTCAAGTCCCGGATGGCGACCGGTTGATCCACATCACAACGGCGGCAGGCGTCCTCACAACCGTGCGGGCAAATTCTTCCCAGCACCCCGGGCAGCGGAAGATCTTCCATGATGATTTCCAGAGCTTCCTTGTAGCGGCCCGTCTTGACCATATTCACATAACCCTGAACGTTTAAGCCACCCGGACATGCCAGACGGCAGGGTGCTTTGTCGCCTTTATCAATGGCAAATGCGCCGGGGATGGCCTGGGCATATTGTTTATAAGTTGCTTTTTTAGGAGCGAGACCTTCCTGGTATTCATCCGGAAGATCGACAGGGCAGACCTTGGTGCACTCACCACAGCTGGTGCATTTGTCAAGGTCAATGTAGCGGGGTTGTTTCCGAACCCGGGCCTTGAAATTTCCAGGTTCACCTTCAAGTTCCAACAGTTCGCTCTCAGTTAAGAGCTCGATGTTCAGGTGCCGG
This sequence comes from Olavius sp. associated proteobacterium Delta 1, assembly GCA_902749685.1. Taxonomy (GTDB): domain Bacteria; phylum Desulfobacterota; class Desulfobacteria; order Desulfobacterales; family JAFDCJ01; genus JAFDCJ01. The sequence continues at coordinate 29,105 of CACVKW010001427.1, forward strand.
CCGACCTCGACCAGTTTGGGCGAGATAATTCACATGGCACAGTCATTGGTTGGAAAGGTCTTGTCCAGCTGGGACATCATACCACCGATGGCAGATGACTTTTCCACCAGATGAACTAAATAACCGGAGTTGGCTAGATCAAGCGAAGCCTGCATTCCGGCGATTCCGCCTCCGAGAACCAGAACAGATCCATTGACTTTTTCGGTCATGTTGTAAAGCTCCTTAGTAAAATTTATTGGGTCTACCGCAACCACATTATAGCTACAATGTAACTATAAAAGGGAGTAATAATGATGTCAAGGAAAAACCATAGTATTTTAATCGGATAAATTGAGGATTTCAAGAATCCCTGAAATTTAAGGTTTTCCCATCGATCAGCCACCCTGAATTCAAGCCGGGCACGCGCGAAGAAGCGAATTTATTCGTTTTGAGAAAATTTGTCAACCATAATTTTGGGTATAAAAATTCAACACCACAGTTCAGGAAATTTTAATAGAAATAGCTCAATATGAGCCTTGAAACTAATTTTTTCCCATGCTAATGTTTCGTTTTCCAACACTTCGATACTGAACGGGCATGTCGCGAGTCATACTGTTTAATTTTCCAACACCTTATAGAAATGAATAATGAATATTGACTAATGACTAATTAAAGGAATCCTGTCCATTTTAAAACTTTTATATAAAGACGGAGCGAAGCGATTTCCATCATTTGTCAATATTCATTATTCATTTATCATTTCAAGGAGGTGCCGCAACTATGGTCCCAAAAGATCCGTCGATCATAAATATTGCTTTGGTTGGGGGCGGCGACTTCTGCCGGGAAATTCTTGAAAAAACGACTGCGGTTTACGAGCAGGAAGAAATGTATGCGCCGATTCTGGCCGTGGCGGATCCCGATTCCAACAGTCCGGGCATGGTTCTGGCCGACGAGTATGGTCTGCTGACCTTCCAGGATTGCCACCAACTATACGATCGACGATATAACATCAACCTGATCATCATCCTGACTCCCAAACAGGAGATCTTTGATGACATTTTGCGCACCCGCCCCCGGCGCATCCGGATTCTTTCTTATCAGGTCTTTCGAATTTTCTGGGAAGCAATTGGCCAGGAAGAGCACAAACTGCGGGAACGAACGGATGAGATGGAGACGATTGTCAACGGGATTCAGGATTTTATCCTGGTAATCACACCGGACCTGGAGATTATCGATGCCAATGAATCTTTTCTGAGCAAGATGCGCTATGCCCGCGAAGACGTGATCGGCAAAAAATGTTACCAAGTCTATCATAAAATTGATCATCCCTGTAACGGCGGGGAAACCGATTGTCCTCTCAAGGAGGTGGTGCGCAACAAGCGCCAGGTCCGTAAAATCCAGACCAGGCTGATGCCCGACGGTCAAAAAAGATATTATGAGGTGAACAATTACCCGATCTGGGAAAAAGACGGCAAGATATCCAAGTTCATTCACATCAGCCGTGATATCACCCAGCACAAAAAAGAAGAGGAGGAGCTCACCCGTCGTCTTGAACAGATGGTTGAAGACCGGACACGTCAATTAAAAGAAACCCACGAAAAGCTGCTGCACCAGGATAAAATGTCGTCCCTGGGAAAACTTTCGGCTTCGGTGGTTCATGAAATCAACAACCCGATTGCCGGAATACTGAACCTGATTATGCTGATGAAACGCATTGTATCCGAAGAAGTGGTGAAACAAAAAGAAATCGACCAGTTTACGCAATATCTGGATCTCATGGAAAACGAAACCCGGCGAACCAGCCGCATCGTATCCAACTTGCTGGCATTTGCGCGTCAGTCCAAGATGGAACCAAAGCGTTTGAGCGTAAACCAACTCATCGAAAAAACGCTGTTTTTAAATTCGAATCTGCTTAAAATTGGTGGTGTCAAAGTGGCAACAAAACTGGATCCCAACCTGCCGGATCTGCTCGGTTCGGAAGACCAGCTCCAGCAGGTATTTATGAACCTGGTCTCCAACGCGGCTGAAGCCATGGAGTCCGGCGGCGGCAGGTTAACCATTGAAACCAAACATTTGCTGCGTGAAGATAAATTGCAGATCAACTTCAAGGACACCGGACCCGGCATCCCCGAAGAAGATATCCCCAAACTGTTTGAGCCTTTTTTCACCACCAAGAAAAAAGGCAAAGGTGTGGGATTGGGCCTTTCGGTTGCTTACGGCATTATCCAGGAACATGACGGTTCCATCTATGTCAAATCTAAAGTGGAACGGGGAACGACGTTTCAGCTAAAATTACCGTTGAAATCCGTATCAACTTAGGATGGGAATCAGGGGTGGGAACTCGTCGTATATCGGAAATCACATAAATTACAAATCACAAGCACCAAATTACAAATAAATCTCAAATAACAATATCCAAAATACCAAACTGGTTTCGGTTTGGTGGACATTGAAGCTATTTTGATATAAACGGCCTCGGTAGAATTCCCTCTAGTATAAAACAAGCATCTTTATACTCATTTTATACTTTAGGTCGTTTTTGTGTTTGAATTTTGGTCTTTGGAATTTATTTGTTATTTGGGATTTGAAGTTTGGAATTTATTCCGTGTCAGAACAAAATATTTGTAGCTACAGTTATTAAGATTATAATTCCTTACAGGTTCCCGGTTGCACCCAGGCAGGAGGAATAAATGAGCAGTACCAAGATCCTGATCGTTGATGATGAATTGATCATGCGGGAGTCGCTGGCCGGCTGGCTGGAACGGGATGGCCATGCTGTTCATACAGCGCCCAGCGGCGAAGATGCGCTGGAAAAGCTAAAAGAAACCCGATTCGATATTTTACTGGTTGATATAAAAATGGAAGGCATCAGCGGCCTGGATGTCCTGCGGCACGTGAAAGAAAATGATCCGGATGTGGCCGTCGTCATGATCACGGCTTACGGTTCCATTCCCACCGCCATTGAAGCCATGAAAGACGGTGCCTATGATTATATGCTCAAGCCCTTTGATCCCAATGAGCTGGGGGTATTGATTGAAAAAATAATTCGATACCAGGATCAGGCCCGTGAAATGCAGTTTCTGCGGGAAGAGGTTAAGGAACGCACGCGTTTTGAGAGTATGATCGGCCAATCAAAGCCCATGCAGGAAATCTTCGATCTCATTTGTGATGTGGCACCCATGGAATCTACGGTCCTGGTTACGGGCCAAACCGGAACCGGCAAAGGGCTGACCGCCAAGGCCATTCACACCAACAGTCCTCGCTGCAACGGCCCGTTCGTCACCGTAAATTGCGGTGCTATCCCCGAGCATCTCATGGAAACCGAACTGTTCGGCCATCAGAAAGGGGCTTTTACAGATGCCAAAGAAACCAAAAAAGGACGCCTGGAACTGGCCCACGGCGGAACACTCTTTCTGGACGAAGTCGGTGAAATCAGTATGCGCATGCAGATCGACCTGCTGCGGGTGCTGGAAGATCGGGTATTTTACCGGGTTGGCGGCACCCAGCCTATGGAAGCGGATTTCAGGGTGATCGCGGCCACCAACCGCAATCTGGAAAAGGCGATCAAAGAAGGCTTTTTTCGCGAAGATCTTTTCTACCGGCTTAATGTAATTTCCATCATCATGCCCTCACTCAGTCGTCGCAAAGAAGACATTCCGCTGCTGGCCGAGCACTTCCTGCATCGCTTTGTGCAGGAAACCAATAAAACTATCGACAAAATCAGCCGGGAAGCGATGGACGAGCTCATGCTCTACGACTGGCCGGGAAACGTGCGCGAGCTTGAAAATGCCATCGAACGGGCAGTGGTGGTGGGCAAAGAGCGCCAAATGCTTCCTGAAGATTTGCCTATTTTATGCTATGGGCCTTTCCATGCCCCGCAAAACAATTCACTCAAAGAAGTAGAAAAAAACCACATCCGACAAATATTGACGGACAATGGCTGGAATATCGCCCGCAGTGCCAAAATTCTGGGGATTGATCGTTCGACGCTGTACAGCAAGATTAACCGCTATGAGCTCCAAAAGGAATAGTCGTTCAGGGGTTCCCCGTTCCGGGTTCAAGGTTCAGAGTAGCAGGACCATAGCCGATTCAATAATTTCAACAACCATTGTACCCTGATTCTTTTAACCCGAAACCTCTTGACGCTGAACCTTTGAACCCGGAACCCTTGAACCTATGAACCCGTACCAAAAGGCAGCTTGACTTCCCAATCCGAACATATCATCCTGATTTCTCCTGTGGGAGACTTAAACACCGAACTGATTGAAGCAATTGGCGGCGAAATCCAGCGGGTATTTGGCTTCTCCACCGCGGTCGCTTCCGTTCTGCTGGATCTCTCTTTTGCCCTGGATCAAAACCGCAATCAACATCACTCGACCATGATTCTGGGACAGTTGGCCGCAGTTACCCCGGCCCGGGCCATCAGGGTGATAGCTATTGCCCAGGTTGATCTGTTCATCCCTATTTTAACTCACGTTTATGGTGAGGCCCAGCTGGGGGGAACCGCCTGCGTTGTTTCAACATTTCGCTTAAACGAGGGCCGCTCGGGCATGAATATTTCCCCGAAGTACATTGGTCGAATCGTCAAAGAGGCCATCCACGAGCTGGGCCATACGTTTAATCTGCGCCACTGCCCGGAAAAGACCTGCATCATGCATTACTGCCGCAATGAAGAAGATGTCGACCGCAAATCCGATGAGCTTTGCCGCTATTGCAAAGTTATGCTGGACGATGAGATAAAGCGGATACAGCAAAAAGGTTAAAACCTGATCTCACATGAGAATGTCAGAATATGAACGCCGCCGACCTGTCCGCCGTGGAGGGCTCGTGCAAATTTCAGGCTAAAAGGTCCTCACTCATGAAGCCATCATCTCTTCGATATTTCGATTTTTCTCTGCCCATATATTGTTCAGCCAACGCTGCAGCCCTGCCCTAAAGTGCCCATCATTGGCATAATCACCGAGCAGTTCAGGGCTCACCGGCAGTGATCGCACGTGAACATTAATTTTGCGGATTTCACCAGACAGAAGTGCCCAAAAGCTTGATACGCCGTCGGGATACACAATGGTGACGTCCAGCACCCGGTGAATTTGTTTACCCATGGCGTCAAGCACGAAAGCAATGCCGCCGGCCTTTGGTCTAAGCAGATGAGCATATGGCGATTGCTGTCTGCGATGCTTTGCATTTGTAAAACGGGTGCCTTCCACAAAATTCATAATTGAGACCGGTATTTTTTTAAACTTTTTACAGGCTTCGCGCGTTATTTCAAGATCTTTGCCTTTTAGGTGGGGCTTTTTTCGGAGATAGCTTTTCGTATATCTTTTAACAAACGGAAAATCCATCGCCCACCAGGCTTGACCAAGAATCGGAAACCATAAGAGTTCTTTTTTAATGAAAAATTTCAAAAAAGGAATTTTGCGGTGAAATATCCTCTGAAGTACCAGAATATCCACCCAGGATTGGTGATTGGCGAGAACCAGATACCATTCAGATTGCTTGAGAGTCTCCAGACCTTGAACATCCGTACGAGTATTTCCGATCAGTTTCTGGTTTTGGTTGTTGACCCAAATCCAGTTTTCGGCAATGGCATTTAGCATCCGACTGCATTTTCGCATCCAGGATTCCAAAGGAACCGCCGCCTTAGCAGCCACCAGCACAAACAAGGGTACGCACCAAAACACCGTGTTCAATCCATACAAAATCAGGGATAAAGTGCCCCGAACTGATCGCAGTAAAACATGATACATCATTCCCCCTATCGGATTCGGTAAAAAAAATCCGCGTTGCTAGGCCAGCGGGTTATTGTCCTCATCCTGCGACTCATCTGAAGCCTCTGCCGGCTTTTCTGAATTTTTATCAATTTTGCGTTGTCTTTTTTCCTCCTGCTTGAGCTTCCTTGCTAATTCTTTCTTCCGCTTTTTAAATGAATAATGTGATTTCGCCATATTGTCACCTCACAGGCCGTTATTCTTGATAGTGATTTTCAGAAAAGGAATTAGCCAGGATTTTTGCCGGGCTCAATAATTTGTAATAACGGATACGAGTGGGTCGGGTACGACTTCAAATAAAACGAAAGGGCACCCCTCTTAAATCGAAGAATGCCCTGTCTCTTCAAGTTCAGCTAGGGCCCTATTTTTCAATATTAGTGGAAAGCAGGGTTCGATCGTCAAAAAACACTTCCGAAACTGGTTCCGGGTTGCCATTGAATAAACCGCTCACGCCTTCAGCGATAACTTCCGCACAGGATCCAATCGGGAAAAAAGCGTCGGATCGAATTTCTGAAATTAAGGCCACCGCCCCCTCTTGAACAGCAGCACGAATTTTATCGACATCGTACGAGACCTCATGAATCAGCGAAAAAGTTTCCAGGGTGAAATCGTAATATTCACTTTTTCGTGGTTTTCGACCAATTACGGCAAATTCTTTAATTGAAAGTCGATTTGTGTCGCTATCTATCGATATGTCGTATCTTTGAAGCATTTTATCTTCCTTTTGTCGGCGAAGCTTTTCTTAGCAATGCCTTTTAAACCGGGACATGGCGAAGAAACAGCTACTTATGTAGTAAAGTGGATGAACGTCAAGTTTACGAAGCCTGAAGTAGACGATCTAAAATTAATAGAACTGAATACCAAGCTTCAAAGAGAACAATCCGCATGGTTTAAACGATAGCGATCAATGAAAATAAAAAAGGCAGAGTCAATTCCGACCCCTGCCTTTTCAGTCAGAGAATTCTCAAGCCCCTCCAAGGCAAATTATGTGTCATTAGACGTAAATGCCAAGACCATATTTTAAGGATAGGTTCATGATTATCAGCAAAATATTTAAGCTTAACCCACTTTTAATCTTAATCTGGATTTTTGTCAATATAAAATTATTTCTGACAGGATCTGTCCGATCCGGGTTTATCCGGTGGATTTCAAGCAGCATTGGTTGCAATAGAGCTACAATGGGCGGTATTCACTGGCGAAAACGGTCAAGCCCGTCGAGAAAGCGGCTTTTTCACCAGGCCCAGCGTGGTCATCGAGATCGCAGCCCAGGCCGCATTTGAGCCCATCGTCTTCTGTATTTCCCGGCTGCAGTCATAAACCCGGGAGGCGTATCCGTTTGCAATGGGTCTGATCTCATCCACAATTTGGCCAAGTTTCTTTTGAATCGGCCGATAATCATCAACTTTACTGATTTGCAGCTGCAATTTTCTCAATTGCGAAACAAGTCCTTTCTTTTTCTTCTCGAATCGACCATCCCCCGCCAGGTTTTCTGTCTGGCGGATGTAAATCATGGATCTTCCAATCAGGGCATAGGCCTCTTTGGGGTCTGGGTCTTTGGTCCCCGGACCTTGATATGTTTTTTTCCGGTAAAGGGCGTTGATGGCACCACCTTCATCAAAAGAACCGTAATCCTTCTCCTCGACTGGTTCCCGGCCGAGACAGGATATGGCACTGGTCCATTTTTCCAGCTCGGCCTGCAGGATCATCATTTCCCGGTAGGCAGGCTCTTTTTCAATATTGTCTTTGTAATTTTTTAAAAATTCATAAGCCAGAAAACCGATGCCAACCACCGTCCCGGCCCGTCCCAGCACTTTACCACCGGCGCCAAGCCGCCTTAGGGTTTTATCACCCGCTCCCTTGGCGATTTTCTCTCCGATAAGTTTCCAGTATGATGCTCCCATAGGACCTCCAGATATTCTCTCACTCCACAAATATATTAAAAGCGTGGTGAGGGATAATTAAGTACGGCAAATCCGGATAAGGTGCCGACACCTATCCCAAATATATCTCGGTAAAGAATTGGCCGCCAGGCCGGTGTCCTGACCATGAAATTCGCAGCTGCGAATGGACGGAAGAAGTGATTGATAGTCACTGGAATCTTCATCCATGTCTGTCAAGCTGATATGATGCGCCCGAATAGTATGAGGGCTCAGCACAATGCTATCAAGCGGGTTGCGGACCGAAGGAACCGGATCCGAATAAAAATTGTGGATCTGCATGTTTTCACCTCCTAACTTAAGGCATAACACAAATGAAGCAATTATGCGCAGCATATGATAATTAATGCGCCGGCAATTGAAATTAAAATGAAAATTCAGTTTACGAAGATTAATCTTCAACCAGGCAAGTGCCCATTTTCCAGGCGGATTAATTGCCGTGAAACCGGCTGTTCCAGTCAAATTCCCGCGAAGTGACTTTGTCTTCCATTCTGCGGATACGCTTTTCCATAAGTTTCCATTTCCGTCTCAGGCGCTCGGCCGTGTCATTTCTGGTGCAACGATGCCGGTCGCCTGCCCCTTGCTTCGATTCGCTTCCGACAGATTTGGCCGGGTCGAATTTCATCAAAAGCGCGGCCAGGAGGTAGACGCCGACAATCGGCCAGAAACCGGTACATATGAACAGGATAACGGCTGTTGCTCGGATCCAAAATACCGAAAAATCAAAATAATCGGCTACTCCCCGGCACACCCCCAATAAGACACCATTGCGTGAGCGGTAGAGGCCGCGGCGGGACATTCTGCTATTTCTGCTCATGGTTGGCTCCCTCTCTTTGTGTATCGTCAATGATCGTTTCCAACGCTTCGACGCGTTCTTCCATTTTGTCAATGGAAGAGGCCTTTATTGCTTTTAACTCGCTTTCAATTTCTTCATCCAGCGAAAGTCTTTCCAGTTCATCTTCCAATGTCGGTTTGCGGCCGAAGTTTACCAGGTCGGCTTCGGCTTCCATGTGCTCGATGCGGTGTTCGAGTTCCTCAAATTTAAAGATTGCATCGGCACTGTCCATACGCCGCATTTCTTCCTGGGCCCGTTTTTTACGGGCGGCATGAATGTGGCGCTGCACCAGCATGCGTTCTTTTTCCCGCGCGTTTTTCAATTTTTCTTCAAGCTGCCGGATGTCTTCCTTGTACTGCTCCAGCAGGGCCTCGTGCTCGGTTAATTCATTGGTAAGCGATTCTGTTCTCCGGCAATAGCGGCGTTTCTCAAGCAACGCCTCTCTGGCCAGGTCGTCACGCCCCTTGTTAACGGCCAGATTCGCTTTACCTTCCCAATAATCGACGCGTTGGTCGAGTGTCAGCAACTGGCGCTCAATTTTTTTACTCTCAGCCATCACTCCGGCACAGGCACTTTTAAGTTCGATCAGCGTGTCTTCCATTTCCTGGATCATCAGTTTAATCAGCTTTTCCGGATCTTCCGCCCGATCGAGCATGGAGTTGATGTTAGAACCGACAATATCTGTAAATCGTGTAAATATACCCATCGTACTTCCTCCTTTTATTGCATTTTAGCAGCTATTGGAGCACGTACCATGCCAATCCTGCATTATAGCCCAAGCAGTTGAAATTATTGCCAGTTAACAGATAGATAAAATTATGTTAAATGGCGTAAATAGCCATATAGTGGTTGAATAAGCTAGAATGTCTAGTTTTTTTCGCCAAACTAATTTTGAAGCATCAATTTAGCAGAGGGGTTTAGGGTACAGCGAAAATTGAGTTGGCAGGGCTCTAAATTAAACAATCCGTTCGGAGTGCATATGTTTTTGATCTTGCAATATCGCAGTTAATTCCTTAGAAGTGGTTGCAAAACCCCATCTATAAAAATCTTAAAGCTTTTTTCAGGTTCCAGAGATATCTGTCGTCCTCCCCTTTTCTAAAGGAGAGTTAGAGGGGATTTCATCTTCGATTAAGCTGGCGCTTCAGCGGCCAGCGGCTGGTCTAAATCTTCTGAACCCTGACCGCAGCCTGCCCTCCGTCTTGTCCGGTCGTAGCTCGAAGAGCGGAGTCGGAAGCCTGGAAGGCGGCGGGGGGAACCGATGAACCATTAATACATGAAAGGTAAATTCCATGCGACTCGCTAACGCCTTGAACCGTAAAATAAAAAAAATCCAGGAATTTTTCTATCTATACACCCGCGGATTAAACCACCGGGAGATAGAACTGCTGTTAAAGAAAGATGCTGTGGGTGCGTATACGTATTTAAAGGGCAAGACCAGACTTCCCGATCATCCCGCAAAGCGTCTGACGGTGAAGACGGTATTTTTTGTCGCTAAAGAAATATTCATCTCTTTCATGATGCAGCTGACCCCGGCCCGCCGCTTGTTCTATGGCCTGGGAATCGCAGGTTTTCTGGTTGGATTGTTTAAGGTCGATCTGTTTTATATCCTGATATCATTTGTAATTTTGAACTTACTGCTGGTCGTGGAACTTGTCGACAAATTGACAACCCGCGATGAATTAGAGATTGCCAGAGAAATTCAATTGAGCCTGCAACCGGTAAATATTCCCGAATCGCATCAGCTTTCAATTGCCACCTATTCCAAACCGGCAAAAATGGTTGGCGGTGACTTTTTTGACATCGTTCAGCCCACCAAAGACCGGATAATCAGCATTGTCGGTGACGTTGCGGACAAAGGCGTCTCCGCCGCTTTATATGCCGCATACACCCAGAGCATGTTTCAATCTTTTTCGCAAACGAGTATTTCCCCTGCCGCCATCTTTCAAAGCGTCAACGAACTTATCTGTAAACGAATGCGCGATGGCGATTTTATCACGGCAGTGATCGCATTTTTTGATTTAGCGGAAAAATCGGTCACGATCGCTCGCGCCGGTCACAATTGGCCCCTTTATTATTGCGCGGACACGCGCACCATTACAGAATTAAAGCCAAACGGCATGAGCATCGGCATGTTTGAAAATATTCAGTTTGCTGAACGGCTGGAAGAGCAGAAGATTTATTTGCAACAGGGCGATTTGCTGCTGCTTTACTCCGACGGAGTTACGGAGGCCACCAATTCCGAAAATCTCATGTTTGAAGTGGCCGGATTGAAAATGGTGATCACGGAAAGCGCGCATGAATCAAGTGAGATGCTCATCGGCCACATTAATTCAAAGCTGCAAAGCTTCGTTAATTCCGATGAACTCCAGGACGATGCGACCATGGTGGCAATTAAGGTGAAGTAAGCCCCGGGCCCGGCAATACACCGGATTCGCCCGGCCGCCCCCAGCGGATAGGGTGCGGCATACGCCGGTTTCATTCCTCATGATGGTGGGAAAACCCTAAATCAGCGAAAGTCAAGGTCGTAGACCCGCCTTTGGAGGGATGCCTCAGATCCAGGCCTCAAGGGTGAAGGGTGTGTCTTCGGTTTTCATCCCGATTCAGAGGAATCACGTTTGAAAAACAACTCGACGCTCCGGGCGGTTGTACCGCTTTTGATTTAGGGCCTCCCGGCGGTCGATAATCTTGCGGCGATCTGCATGTGACCTTCTGTCCCACAAATAAAGAATCTTTGAATCTTTACGCCGTTCGACAAAGGCGCGTTGACCACCGTTATCGATGAATGGCACCAGACCGTTCGTACCGCCCATCTCGAATTCTCCCATTTTATTTTATTGAGGAAAAATCGATACTGATTTAGCCGATCGATTCATATGGAATATTGCCAAGCAGAGAGCAGGGAACTACAGAAGCAAGCGTTAAAACACAACCGAACCCACATGTGAAGCAGCACATAATCAGTATCCCAATACTAGAAGCGTAAGTTAAAAGTCAAGTAAAAATTCATCGTAATGGGAATTACCTTAAATTGTACAATATTCGGGGGAGATTCCAAAACGTTGGCGGGGGAGATTCCAAAACGTTCGGGAAGGATTGTGCAGTTTAATCGGGCTATCAACCATTTTCACCGGTTCGGCTCAGGCGCGCAACCTGCCCTTGATCGCGACAAGGCCTATCAGTGCTGAGCCAAGCAGCCAAATCGCCCGGGGGATCGGCACTAGGGCGGCTTCTCCCGCTAAATTCGCCACTAACAGACCGGTAGAACTGGTAGATCGATTCGTGACGCTAAACGTAAGTGTATTTATGCCCGTCTGAAAACCCCCACTTATCGTAAAAGTTGTCAGGCGATCGAACCAATCATGGCTTGCGTAATCGCCGGTATAAATACCGTTGAGATATATTTTGGAGTCGTTGTCTGACGCCCAAGAGCCACTGATTTCAGCTGTCTCTGGATTAAATCCCGCCAGGTCGAAATCCAGCCTATAGTTGTAAGTCCCAGCACTCTCCGTTGATCCATCAGAGCTGAGGCCTATCCAAGCAGAATCATTCGTTGGTGTATACCAATTAGTAGGCACTGCGGCTGTGGGCATTTTATATACTGCTGCCGAACTAGGCCACGTCAGCCGATAATTCGCGTCCACTCCACCGTCGCTCTGCACATCTCCGTTCGCATCGAGACCGGTAGCGGAAAGGTCTGTTATGGGTGCCGCCGATAATTCTCCTTTGGCAACCAAAATGGACACCAGGACGAAAACCAGCGCTATGAAACTAAGTGGCGGGTGTCGACGGAAAATTGCGGGTTTCATGGTCTCTCCTTTTTATCGTAATGCCATCTGGGGTTTGTGAACAATTGTATTTATGACATAGCTTGCCGGATGACCCCCTCATCCCTTGCAATCTATAATACATTGCTATTTTACACTATTTCCAGAGTATTTATGGCATAGCTTGCCGGATGACCTCCTCATCCTTTGCAATCTATAATACATTGATATTTTACTCTATTTCCAAAATATGGTTGAAAACGGCGAAATAAGAACCACTTGTATGCGGGCCTTATTCAGCCACACCCTTTTTCTTTTTTGAGCGTTAAAATCATTGTATCATAAAAATCGATTTAAGAACAGAAAAAACAGAAAATCAATAAATGCCGCGACGGGGTAATGAAAGAGCTATTTCAGTTTTGCGGTCCGGCAAGCCACCGGATCAAGCAAAAAAAAGGGATTCCGCCAGGTGCCGGAATCCCTTTTAAAGCAAGAGAGATGGTTGTGGAATAAAATAGAAACTTATGTATGCAAGAACAGCCGGGTCAGCTTTTGCCAGTTGGCACCGGGGAGATTGCCGTAAATATCATCACCCAGGTAACCGCCGTCGGCTGCCAGAGGGCCGGCCTCTTCTTCGATGACCTGGTAGAGTCGACCGATTTCTTGATCCATATATTCACTGGCCTGGTCGCCGATCATCAATTTTTTCAGGTCAAAGCGAAGATTATTGGAATGCAGCCGCATCACCCAACCTTGCGTGTATGGGTCCTGATTGGCAAGGTTTCCCTGCTCCCTCAGGTCCGAATTAATGTCAGTGACCACGCCGCTGATCGGAGATTGTATGCGGGCGGTGTTGGATTTTCGGTTCAGCAGAATATCACCACGGTCCTGCTCCACCGTTTTTCCCATCAACGGGGCTTCAATTCGATCCAGCGGTCCCAGCAGGCGTAAAGCAAAATCATCGAGCCCGATTCTGACTGTTGATCCTTCCTCAATTTTCACCCAGGTATGACCGCGGTGCAGATAATAGCCATGGGGTAGTTTAAAACCTTTTATATCAAGGACATCAACTGGCTGAACCACGGCATGCACCGTGTATTGGTCACTGAAATATTGATCGAATTCGCAATTACCGCACTGGTAGTCATGGGTGCAGGCGCGAAACTCAATGCGGCCTTTCATGTGGTGCAAACAAGGTTGTTTCCAGGGTGGCAGCTCTCTTAAGCGGTCTTTCCAGAAGATGATCTTGCCGCTCTTGGCGGTGGGTGTTTTACCCTGACCCTGGTGCAGGAAGCGCCTGTTTTCACTTGCCACACGCCGCAAGGCCCGGTCAAACTGGCAGGCCTCACAATGATAGTCGATCTCACAGTCCTTGCGTCGAACCACGCCGGCCTGCTGCCAAATGCAGGAATGTTGACTTTCGGAATTAGAATTTTTCAAGCGTGATGAATCCATGGTACTCCCCTTCAGGTATTGTTATGCATTGCATAGGGCTTGGGGCTGAGGGCATATAGTAATTGTTCGTGATCCGATCTCTTTGCACTCTGCTCCATGCGAATCCCTGTAGGATTTTATGTCTTCAAAAACGTCTTGGTCAGATTGTTCCAACCGATATCGGGCAGATTACCGTAAATATCGCTTGCCAGATAACCACCGTCAGCCGCCAGGGGACCGGCAACATCTTCGATCATGTTTTCCAGATTGCCGACTTCCTGATTCATCCAGGCCAAACTACTCTGATCGGTCATGAGCTTTCCCATGGTCGCCTTGACATCAGGGGTACGCACCATAAAAAGCCATCCACCACCATAGGGTTCACGATTGGCCATATCCGGCTTTTTCCTGATTTCAGAATTCACCTCAACGATTACGCCGTCAATCGGCGAAAGAACATCGGCAAGATTGTCCCGGCGCTTCAGTCCCCAGCCAATTTTTCCGTGATCCAATTCTTTGCCCATCAGGGGCAGATCAAGGGCATCCGCCTCGCCCAGTACTTTTAGTGCAAAGTCATCTAGCCCGACCCGGATATAGCCGCCGCTTTCGATGCGCGCCCAGGCATGCCCGTCGTGAAAATAATAACCCATCGGTACGTCAAAGCCTTTTACCTGCTGAACCTCGAAGGGCAGACTTTTGCTCTTGGGGGTCCAGACATCTTCAAAAAACTGATCAAAATCACAGGTGGCGCATTCGTAGTCATAGGCGCAGGTCCGTTTTTCAATCCGGTTGGTCAGGCTGTGACGGCACACCCTGTCCATATCCGGCCGCAACTTCATGGCCGCCTGCCAGGTCACCTGCTTGCCTTTGGCCGCTTTTTGCCCCATGGCATTATCGTATTTGCAGGTGGTGCAATCATAGTAGTTATCACAATTTTTAAATTTTACGACACCGGCTTGCATCCAGAGGCAGGGATTTGCAGCTTTGGCTTTCTTATCAGGCTTAACCATCCAGACCTGCCCCCCCATAACCGATCCGATTTCCTGTTGTGAAGCCAGATCCTGAGCATTGCCTTTGCGATAAGTTGATCCCATTCCGACGCGACTTCTTCGATCTTCTTGCTTCTTGTCAGCCATTTCTCTCACTCCTTTGTTGAGTTAACGTTTACTGTTTATCACGACATAGAGCAAATGGCGTGCCATGTTTATTATCTTTAGGTCAAATTTTATCAACTATCTGCAATCATAGTACAATTTATCACCATCACCCTACCGGTTGCTGCCCCGTGCATTCGACTAGACCCGTTGCAATATCCACCACCTATTGGACCAAGTACTATCTTCAACAACCATAAAGTAGATTAAAAATAATAATTTTAAACAGTTAAACAACTGTGGTGTTTTTCTACATCTGAGTCGGATTTTACAACACCTGCAAACCAATAGTTGAAAATCCAGAATAATGCTGATACTAGCGTCGAAAACAAATACGTGAATTGCAGCGGATGTTCGACCTCGGCATTCGCTTGATTAGATGCCTAATTTTGAATGTTTTGTATTTTATGAAGAATATTTTTAGCCACAAAGACACGAAGACACAAAGGTAATTATTAACCAAAGGATTCTCTTTGTGTCTTTGTGGCAATTTATTCCGGCTTGTCCGGATTAAGCAAAAGAAAGGAGTAAACGATGGAGTTCGAAAATTTAGCGGCCATTTTAGACTTTGCCATTGAAAAAGAATTGGAGGCGGCAGAGTTTTACACCCATATCAGTCAGGAAGAAGCATTTTCCGGAGCCGGCAGGATGTTTGAAGAATTTGCCCAGGAAGAACGAAAGCATCAGCAACTGTTGCAGGATTTTAAGGCAGGCGGTCTTGCGGCCAGTATGGAAGACTATCAGTTTAAATGGATAAGCGATATTAAACGCAGCGACTATGTGGTGGATTCAGAGTATAGCCGCGGCATGGGATACAGCGATATTCTCATGCTGGCAATGAAGCGGGAAGAAAAAGCACTGCAACTTTATAACGACTTTTTAGAAAAAGCTGATTCAGAGGAGAGCCGAACCCTGTTTAAGGTGCTCTGCCAGGAGGAAGCTAAACACAAACTTGCCCTGGAAACCATGTATGATGACTATATGGCTGAGATGGGAGACTGAAAGGGATTGCGGATAGTGGATTTCGGATTTGGCGGGCGGGTGGCGGAGCGCAGAGGGCATGGTGCATAGCGCGAAGGGTATCTTCCGCTTGGATGTCGTTGAAATTCACCGATAGTGTCCTGAGAGATATCCAGCATCGAGTATCAAGCATCCAGCATCAGCCCGGAAAAAGCAACGATCTCAGGCATAACGGCCAGGCTAGATGA
>CACVKW010001428.1 GCA_902749685.1 Olavius sp. associated proteobacterium Delta 1
GATGCTTGATACTCGATGCTGGATATCTAACAGGACACTATCGGTGAATTTCAACGACATCCAGGATCCAGAAACCAGAATCCAGGATCAGTCAATACTGTCAATGGTCTTCA
>CACVKW010001429.1 GCA_902749685.1 Olavius sp. associated proteobacterium Delta 1
ATAGGGGACGTTCCTCGGATTTACGGTTTACAAAATTGGATTTATTTGATACATGCTGGACATGCCTCGAAAAGCCCGCATAGACCTGTGCGGCGTAGCTTCAGCGAAGACGTACGCCCCTGGAGCGCTGCACCATATCATTGTCAGGGGGATTAATCGAAGAAAGATATTTTTCGATGATTGTGACCGTGATGATTTTTTGAATCGGCTTGGCGGTATCCTGTCAGACAGTAAAACTGCCTGTTTTGCGTGGGCGTTTATGACCAATCACCTTCACCTATTATTGAGGACAGGAGTCGCCCCGAT
>CACVKW010001430.1 GCA_902749685.1 Olavius sp. associated proteobacterium Delta 1
TAACGTTGAGTTAAGCTGAAAACGGGTAGATACGACTAAATCTCGATATCCAATTAAATCGATTGGAACCGCAAACCATAAATCGGACTTCAACATCCAGTTTTCTGCTTCAACGGTATGTTATATTTAGCCTGCCTCGGTCTTCCAAGCTATGGTGAAAAGTGTTAATAATTGCCATTAAAAGCTGCTTCAACCAGTTAATTATTATGACAGCAAAGCAATAATTTTTCAAATTTTTGTTCATATTGGTTTTCAAATTTGAATTCAAAAGCGCCTTGATA
>CACVKW010001431.1 GCA_902749685.1 Olavius sp. associated proteobacterium Delta 1
ACATGACCAATGGTGGTTGTTTGAAGGTACCTAACTGATATTTTTACAAATATTGCTTGAATGAAAATTAAAATATTTTAAACATACGAAATGTAAGATGAAGTTTATCATTTGCTGGCCTATACTGCCGCTCCGCCGCTGCCCCTGGCCAGTCATATTGAAAACAGTCCGGTTATTTCGCTGGGGTCGTTTTCCAAGATCATGGCGCCGGGCCTGCGTTTAGGATGGATTCACGCGGGAGCGAAGCTGATGACCCGCCTTTGCGGCTGTGGTCTGGTAGACAGCGGCGGCGGGCTGAATCCCTTTACCTCGGGCGTGATGCGCAGCGTGATCGAACTTGGACTGCTGGAAAAACAGCTGACAAATTTGAAAGCCGTTTACAGCAAACGCAAAGTTGCTCTGACTAACGCATTGCGGGAACTGCTGCCGAATTCGGTGCGTTTTGTCGAACCTGACGGAGGATTTTTCATCTGGCTGGAATTTGCAGGCACCATCGATACGGTCCAACTGCTGGCGGCCGCCCGGCAGCACAATACCGGTTTTCTACCGGGAATAAAATTTTCCGGTCAAAACGGGTTGAAAAACTATGCGCGGTTGAGTTTTGCTTACTATGATGTACCGGAGCTGGAAGAAGGCGCCGGGCGGCTGGCGAAGGTAATCAGGAAATCTAAAGCATAAGTCAGGCTCACGGCTTAAGGCTCACGGCGCACGGCAAAACGAAAAGGGCGGTAGGTATAAGGTGTAAGGTGAAAGGCTCACGGCACAGGGCTCACGGCAAAACGGAAATTGCAGAAGGTAGAGGGTGGAGGTTTAGGGTATAAGGCATAAGGCAAAAGTTGGATGAAAGAGGTCCTATGCAAATTTTCCAACTTCCGAATTTCGCATTCTGAATTCAGGATTTACCACCTTCTCATTTATCCCGACTTCCGCATTCCGACTTCCGGATTCTGACAACTGTCATCTGGCTTCACAGGCAGCTGCGATCCGGTCGGAACACAGGGACAGCCTAAGACAGATTAGATTTTAAAATGATTAACATCATCAGCCTTACGCCGTCAGCCTTGAGCCGTGCGCCTTGCTTAACTGGACTCAACCAGCCGCTTCAGAACCTCATAAACCCGTATCAGGCTTTTCAAGCTCACCCATTCATCCACCGCATGGGCGCCGTGGCCGATGGGGCCGAAAAGCACGGACGGGATACCGGCTTGAGCACCTAACGCAGAATCCGCCCAGAAAGACAGGCCGACTTTTTGGGATTGGGGTGATGCCTTTTGTAAATGTTCTAGCACCCGGGCCTCATCCGGTACTTTGTGCGGCAGCCTCACAAAAAGTTCACGCGCTCTGACTTCATGGTCGCCCGGGTGGTTTTCAGCAGCCTGAACCATCCGTTTCAGTTCCAGATCTAAATTTTGCTGCGATTCCCCCGGGAGCGTGCGTCTTTCCCACTTTAGACGTGATTGACCGGGTATGACACTGAGTTCGGTGCCGCCTTCAATAATGCTGCTGTGCAGACTGCCATGACCCAGCAACGGGTCGGGTTCGCGGATGAGCAGTTCGGCCTGGATCCTACTAAGCTCATCCAGAACAGACCGCAAAGGCAGGATGGCATCGATTCCCTGTTCAGGCCGACTGCCGTGGGCGGTCTTGCCAAATACCTCGAGCTCATACCAGTTGAATCCTTTATGGCTGACCCCGATTTCCTCTTCGGTTGGTTCCAAAAATATTGCTCCGGACGGTCGCGGTGTGATATCTTTAAGCCAATGGTTCACCAGATACTCCATTCCCGTGCTCAGATCTTCCTCATCGGCCACAAAGGTGAGCAGTATATCCGCAGGAGGTGGATATTTGACAAAATATTCGGCCAGCAGGAGCATTATGGCAACACTGCCTTTCATATCGTAAGTTCCGCGGCCGTAGAGCTTATCGCCTTCCTGTCTCAATGTGAAGGGATGAATCATGCCTTCCACACCGACGGTATCCAGGTGACTGTTTAGCAAAATTGAGCGTTCGCGGCTGCTTCCTGGTAGTACGGCGAGAACGTTGGCTCTGCCGGGTGCGATGGTCTGAATTTCTGCCGCTAGGTTCAGCTCCCGCAGATAGTTCAGGATTAATTCTGCAAGTTCGCCCTCACCGGGACCCATTGAAAGGGTTGAATTGATTGAATTTATCCCAACAAGCCGGCTTAAAAGCGAAATAAATTGTTTTTCCAATGGACGATATCTCCAGAAAGAGTAGAATTTTGGGCTTACTTTTCCTGGGAGGATATTATATAGAGATCGGGACGATGTCAATCGTTGAAGACAGACTTTGGAAGTGGGAATGCGGAATGCGGAAATTGGAAGGCGGAAATAAAGCGAAGGTGTGAAGGTAGGAAGGGGGGAGGGGGAAGTCGGAATGCGGAAGTGGGAATTATCCGATTTCGAATTGTGGAATTTTATAGCCTAGGGCTTAGATAAAATAAAAGCGGAAGCTGGAAGAAATCAATAATTAAATGATAAGGAATGCAAATTATGCCGTTTGAAATAGATACATTGAGGGTGCACACCGATGCCAGAGGGGTTGTCTTTGAACCGCTTGAAATGGAGATGATTGCAGCACAGCGCAATACACATACTGTGATCAGCAAACCCGGGGTCATTCGCGGCAACCATTGCCATCTGAAGGGCACCGAGATAATAGCCGTAATGGGTCCGGCATTGGTGCGGTTCAGGGAAAATGATGAGGTGCAAGATATTGAGGTTCCTGTGCAAGAGGTATATCGGTTTACCATTCCTCCCGGTGTGCCCCACGCAATAAAAAATATCGGTGGTCAACCGAATGTCCTGGTAGCGTTTAATACATGCGTGCACGAACCTGAGAATCCGGATACGGTCCAAGAAATTTTGATAGAAAGTTGAGGGTTGGATGCTGGATACTGGATGCTGGATGCTCGATATTGGATGCTGGGAACTGGATGCACAAACCGGCAAACGGCTCAAGGCTCACGGCGCAGGGCAAAAAAGGGTAGATGGCAGAAGGTAAGTCGAATTCGGAATTGGGAATGCGGCCTGTGACGAGCTCAGTCGAATCGAAGTCGGAAATCCGCAATCGATCCATTTCACCTTCCAAATTCCGGCAATTACAATCCTTAGTCCTGATTTTACCTCAAGCAAAGCGCTTAGCGAAATTATGCGGGATTCAAGACACAATACTTCTGAATTCAATCACCTGGCATCTGACTACTGTTTTCTGACCTCTGACCTCTGTCATCTATCAATCTGACCTCTGTCAAATGGTCACTGGATCCTGCTAATTATGACAAACCGGGTACACAGGTAACAAAACTTAAAATAAGAGCCAAGGAGGACAAAATGAAACTTCAAATATTGGAAACCCAGGGGGTAACGAAACCGCAAGGGCTGTATAACCATGCCATCTCCGTAAGTGCAGGCAGAATGCTGTATATTGCCGGGCAGGTGGCGATTGACGAGAATAATCAACTTATCGGTTCCGGTGATTTTAATGCTCAAATGGACCAGGTGTTTAAGAATCTTGGCAACATTCTCGCAAATGCCGATGCTGGTTTTGATAGCGTCGTCAAATTTACGACTTATCTGACAAGATCCCAGGATCTGAGCGCATTTTACGAAAAACGTGCGGAAATTTTTGCAGACATATATCGCGACGGCCGCTATCCGATCAACACCCTTGTTGTAATTGATCAATTGGCACGGGAGGAATGGTTGATTGAGATCGAGGCGGTTGCTGCATTACCCTAATTATTGCGCCCCGAAGAAAAGCACATCCAGGGTTGTAGGTTGTCCTTTGAGAACTGATAATACGTGACTGCCGGATCCCTTCAATATATTTCAACACACTGCAATTGGATCCGATGGAAATCTTATGGAGAATATATGCCAAAAAACATTTTGATAAATATAGATACCTGAATTTCAGAGCCACACAGCGCGGCAAGTCAATTGCGGTAACTTGTCCTCAGACATCTCTAATGGTCATTTGCATCCAAAATTCAGGTATTATAACTAACTAAATTCATAACATTATTTATAGAATCCGTTTGACACCATTTCAAATATCAATTCCTGCCCGCCAAAATTTGTTCCCACAAAACTTAGATGTGCAACCCCCGGCAGGCCGTTTCGTTGTCTAAATGAAAAAACTTTTATTAAGTTTGGCCAACAATTACCGATAATATAAATTGATTGGAAAAGTCGAAAAAAATTACCCATTAAAAGTAAAGATCAGAGCCCGCGTGCAGATAGTTTTTTTAATAGGGCCGATTGGTAAGTGCGCTTATGAAACCATTCGATATCAATTATCGTTCCGCTGAGAAATTTTTTCAAGATTACCTTCAACTCAAACAAGGTGTCCTGTTCGTGCGCACTGAGAATCCCATTCAGCAAAAAGCGCATTTGACCCTCAATATATCCGTTCCCAGAGTCGACTATGCATTTCAACTCAACGGAACGGTGGTGAAATTCAGGAATCAAAAGGCGGCCGAGCAGGTGGAGAAACCGCCGGGAATGCTGATCCAATTTGACGAAGATCTGACGGATTTTTTTCAAAAACTGGATAAACGGTTGCTTGTTGATGAAAAATACCAATTCTTGTTGGCTCTCTACGATACCCTTGAAGACGCCGATAGCATAATCGGAGACACCATTGAAGAAAATACTTCAGCAGAGGACGGGGATGCCCCCGACGGAGACAATCCCAGTCTGACTTTTGAATGGGTTCGTGAAGCAGTGGCGCAGGAGGAAATTGTCGTTGAGGAGGTCGAGCCACAGGTGATCGTTGAACCGCCGACTCAAGCTAAAAAGAACCTTAGCCCACAAGAGCGAGAAAAAATCCAGCCGGCCGCAAATTTCATTATGGATCTGACAAAGGCCATGCTGCGATCCGGCTATTACTCTCCTGAACACCCGGGTGCTCTGGAATCTAAACAAGGTCTGTATGAGCAGTTTCAGAAATGCCTGGGTGATTCGCAGGAAATCATGCTCACCAATTTAGAAATCCGCAAGAAATCGGATATTCTTATTACCGGTATTCTGGATGAACCGGTCAGCGTGCGGACTATGGTCGGGGCAGGCAAGGCAGAGCTGTTTGTGCCCAAGCTGCGGGATTTTTTTGACCGCAAGGGGCTGATGAGTTTTGCCATAAAAAAACAGATGACCGCTGCCCATTTCGAAAGCTACATTGATATCATGAGCGATCCCAAGGCCGATCGTGCTGAAAATAAGAAAATGGGCGAGTTGTTGACGCAGGCCCTGGTGGAACACGGCATTTCGGAAATTTCAACAGTTTTCATGGACGATATGATTGTCCTGGAGAAAAACCTGCCCTGGCGGGTTGAAATGGCCATAATGCGTCTTACCAAGGACCTGAAGGTCCTGCCCATGTTCAAGGCAAAATCGGATGAGGCAATTTTAGGTCTTAAAATTAAAATAATCCGTGATATCATCCGCCCCTTGAAATACGGTCAATATCTTAAAGAACTCCTCATTAACTGTTACATTATCGCCGAGCATCTTGAAGACATAACGGCCGAAGAGATCGAAGACGTCATCATTACGGGCATACCTGAGCCATTGCTTTTACAAACCGCACAATTCGTATTTGAAGAACTTAAAAACCTGAAAGAACTAAAAGACAAGGATCCCTCGAGCGCGGTGCTCCAGCGGCGCCATGAGAGCGTCAAACGCATTATTAAAACCATGTCGCGCAAGATGATGCAACTGGAGATAAAGGGCGTGCAAAGCTTTCTGGAGGAGCTACATGACAGCCACGTGCTGGCTTTTAATGAGCTTCCGCCTGATGTTCAATACATGGTCAACACAATGAAACTGGTGCGCGACGTTATGTCGCGTTCCCAGGTGTACATTGCTTGGGTATTGGAGCGGCAAAAGCCGGGTGATGCTATAGTCATGCTAAAATGCATGCGCCGGGTGATATCGGTTATACTTGAGCAGGAGCATTGGAATGTTGCGTTTAAACTAACATTGGCGGTTAACAAAGTCCAAACCGAAACCGATATTTATTCACCTAAAAATAATCTCCCACCGAATCCGTTCTATTTTGTATTCAAAGATGTTACCGACATGCTCGTCAGCGCCTATTTGAGCACCAAGACGACCTCGCGGTTGGAGATTGATCAGATCGTGCGCCGCCTTGGAAGCAAAGGGGTGGATATTCTGAATCTGATCCTGAACAGTAGCGATGATCCAGATGTCCGAACAGACGCGTTGGAGACCATTGTAAGTATGGGTGAGGTCGCACGGAAATGGAGTTTAAAGGTCCTTGAATATAAAGATCAGTTGGCCGGTACGCTGAAGAACGCTCTGGCAATTCTGCGGGAAGTGGGGATAGCGAAAAAAGATACTGAAATCGCCAGAAAATTTGTCAAACATTCAGATCCCCAGGTGCAGGAAGAATCCTTGCACACGCTAATAATTTTCAATGCCGCAGGCCTGGAGCCCCTGATCGTCCGAGCCTTGAGCAAC
This sequence comes from Olavius sp. associated proteobacterium Delta 1, assembly GCA_902749685.1. Lineage (GTDB taxonomy): Bacteria > Desulfobacterota > Desulfobacteria > Desulfobacterales > JAFDCJ01 > JAFDCJ01. The sequence continues at coordinate 6,501 of CACVKW010001431.1, forward strand.
TCGAATGATAAGCTGCGATGGCGTGCTATCAGCGCCTTGACGAATCTGAGCCAGCTTTCCAAGGAAACCATCGTTGAAGTTTTCCGCATCATTACAGCCGATCCACCTGAAGATGAAGACAAGGTCGCCATCCATGACCGTAAGATTGCTCAAATTATTCAGGCATTAGGTACTTTCAAAAATTTCCCGGCTGTTAAACCGCTCGAGGACGGCGTGCTCAGGGCGGCCCAAAAAACGACTGAATCAGGCAAAGGATTCATGAATCGCCTGAAAATGAAAAACTCCAAGGCAGATCAATCAGCCGTCCTTCTGGCCGCCATAGTTACGCTTGGCAAAATTGGAACCGCGAAATCCAGCGAATTTCTGGTTAATTTGACCAAAGGCAAATCACCGATGGCCGTCGAAGCCCAAAAGGCGCTAAAATTAATCGAGTCGCGCCAGGTTAAAGACTCGGCGGCTCAAGCTACCGGCTGATCTCCAATATATTTCATCGAAGAACAATTTCCCCCACTCTTTTGGAGATGGCCCTAATTTTTATTGTAAGTGGCGGGTGATGGGCCGCAATTGGTGCACATCTTAGGTCCCGCAGCCGCCGGGATGCCGCCGCTAAAGTCGTTCGAAGCCCCCACCGAAAAACTCGACATCAGTTTTTTCACTTTACCCTGGCAGATCGGACAATTTACTATTGAATTATAGGTTCCTACCAGGCGATCAAATTTATAGTTGCATTTTTCACAGTTATATTCGTAGACAGGCATGGTTTTACTCCTCAAGGTTTCAGGGGGTTCCAAGTTCCCCTTTCATGGTTTCTTTTTGGTTGATCCACAGTTTGGGGTGGTATCGGCGTAGTTTATTTTCAAATGTAAGATCTTATTTGTCCGCTAGCAAGGGGGCTCTATCAGGAATGTGGTATAGCACCCATTTCTGATAAAAAAGCGCACTAAGGGCTATGAATACGGAATGGTAGTCCGAGAAATTAACGAAAAGTCAAGTTTTACAGTTGCTTAATATATGTTATTTTCCAGGGCGGATTAATTAAGATTTCCCCATTTGTCAACGTTCGGCAGCTCAAATGTGGTTAAAATTTCCAGCATCGCGGCAGGGTCTTCTTGGATCAGCAGCATATCTTTATATTCACGCAGGAGAAAACCTTCGGCAACCATATGGTCAAAAAAATCATTCAAATAATTATAGTAACCCTCTATATTCAGCAACCCGATGGGTTTGCGATGAAGGCCCAGTTGGGCCCAGGTTAACACTTCAACGGTTTCCTCCAGGGTACCGAATCCGCCCGGCAAGGCGATAAAGGCATCCGCCAACTCGGCCATTTTCGCCTTGCGTTCATGCATCGAGTCGACAACGTGGACCTCCGTCAGCTTATGGTAAACCAGTTCTTTTTCCACCAGGAATTGCGGAATGACCCCAATTGCTTTACCCCCGTGGTTTATAACGCCTTGTGCAATCTCACCCATTAAACCGATGTTGCCGCCGCCGTATACCAGATTTAGATTTTTTTCAGCCAAAAGCCGACCGAGTTTAGCCGCTGCTCCTATGTAAGTTGAATTCCTGCCCGCACTGGAACCGCAAAATATGCAGATACTTAACATTACGTATACACCTCCGAATCTTAGATATAATTCTGTTACCGTTCAATCTCCGATCAGTCGGGGGGGAGGCGCTCCACGGCGCCAGTAAACAAATTAATAGGGTTTACTAGAATGTCAATAGAAATTGCGCACCACTCAATATGATTTGCCTAAGACGGGCGATTGTTGAGATTGCCTCAGACATGCAGGTTGAGCATAATCGAGCAACCGGACCGAGTAACGAGGACTGGGGACTGAGCTAAAGAGAATTCGGGCGATGGAAACAGCCATATGCTCAGTCCTCAGAACTCATCACTTTATTCTACGGTGCCGGATTCTTTACTCCGGCCGTGACTGGCCGGGATGATAGATCAGCGGTATCTGCCGGCGGTCTTCGTCGTAATTAACAACGACTTCCGCCATGCGAAACAGCGGCAGGGTATCCGGATTATCCTCGGATCGGTTGCGTCTTCTAACAAAGGCTGTCATTAGGCACTCCCACTGCGTTTTAAGGTCGACAGGGTGCTGGCGGTCAAGCTGCGCGATGCACTGAAGGAAAGCGCCGCATTGGCGAATAAGGAGATCACCGCCTACCAGGTGCTGCCGGACGGCAAGCTGCGCTGGCACCAGCGCGGCTATACGGATGACCAGGGCAACCTGCTGCTGGATTTGGACGAACTGAGCCAGGGTCGTATTTACCGTTTGCGGGCGCGCAATCCGTTCGGCACCGGGGATGCCTACAGTACGAAAATCAATGAGGTCGGCGAGTTTGTCTTCCAAGTGGGCAATCTGCAAATCACCCTGATCAACGCCGTGGACAACCAGCCGCTGCCGGAAAACCGGGTTTATTTGAAGCGCAAACTCAATGATGGTGCCTTGAAGTGCTTCCGCTACGGTTACACCGACCCCTCCGGTGTCGTCCGCTTCCATGTGCAGGACCTCGATCAGGGCCCGGGCGGCGGCGTCTACCTGGCCAAAGCCAAGAGCTTGATCGACGGCTATTGGAAACTCAGCGACCCGATAAGCACCAGCGGTGCGCATAATTTTGTCCTGGGTGAACCGGTCACGGTGGTGCTCAAAAACGCACTGCTGAAATCCGCCATCCCCGACAAACGGATCGATGTTTACGAATTGCTCCCCGACGGCAAGCTGAAGTGGCGCCGCCGGGGGGATACCGACGATCAGGGCCGGGTTCTTTTTGACCTGGATCGCATCAGCAAGGGCCAGCCTTATGTGTTCAAAGCGCGTCAGCCCTTCGGCACGGGGGATGTCTACAGTGCGGCCGTCTCTGCCACGGGAGTCTTCGAGTTTCTCGTGGGAACGGTTTCGGTGTCCCTGATCGATGCCGACAACGATCTGGCATTGGCCGGCAAGAAAGTTTACGTCTATGAAAAGCTGCCCAATGGTGAACTTAAATGGGTCGGCTACGGCTATAGCGGGCATGACGGTCAGCTGTACTTTCACCTGGCGGGACAGGATGAGAGCAAAATCTACGTCTTCAAGGTCCCCAATGTATTCGATGACGGCCGTACCTGCTACAGCCCGCTGGTAACCGACAAAGGCCAGGTCATCTTCCAGGTCTATCATGAAGGAGACTGCTCACTCGACCTGACGCCGCCGACGGTGTCCATTATCGAACCAGGGGAAGGGCAGCAGGTCAGCAGCAAAGGGTTTACGGTGAGTGGTGTTGCCGGTGATGACAAGCAACTCGAGCGGGTCGAATTGACGGTCAACGACCCGGTGGTCGGTGCAACCGTGATTGCCGCCACCTACAACGCGACCCTGCAGACCTGGACCGCCCAGGTCACTTCCGACATGGTCACGCTGAACCAATGGGTGACCCTGATCGCGCGGGCGGTCGACCGGGGCGCCAACGAGGCCACGGCCGCCCGGGATGTCTTCATCGTCGAGGATACCATGCCGCCTAAAATTGAGATTACCACGGAATTCGAAAACGATGAGGTGCCGGAAACCGGGTTCCTGCTGTCCGGCTATGTGACGGACGACACCGGAATCAAGAGCCTGACGGTCACTTTGGAGGACCCCGACAAAGGCCTCACCGTGGACCGGGCCCTGGAAGTGGCGGCCGACAGCGGCAACTGGACGCTGGCGGTACTGGCCAACCAGATTACAGCCGGGGAAACGGATCCGGTGATAGTCACCCTGACGGCCACCGATCAGCTGGATTACATTGCGGAGGAAACCCTGCATCTATTTGTCGTGGAAGTGGATTATCTGGCGCGGCACATGGTCAACCGCATCACATTCGGGGCCACGCCGACATTGCTGCAGGAAGTCGAGGAAATGGGCGGCGCCACGGCTTTCCTTAATCAGCAGCTCGATCCGGCCGTCATCGATGACTCGGCCTTGGCGGACATGATGGCGGGGTTCACGCCGGCGACCAAGGCGGAGCTGAAACTCTTCGCGCTGCTTAACATGATCTACAGCGAACGCCAGCTCAATGAGGTCATGACCCAGTTCTGGGACAATCACTTCAATACCGATGTCGACAAGCCCGGCAACCAGGTGGGCTTCGAGCTGGCCGAGAACCAAGCCTTCAGGGCCAACGCCCTGGGCAGGTTCCGGGTCCTGGTGGGGATCAGCGCCAGGAGTCCCGCCATGATTTACTACCTGGACAACATCAGCAACCGCAACGCGGATGCCAATGAAAACTACGCCCGCGAACTGCTGGAACTGCATACCATGGGCGTCGACGGCGGCTACTCCCAGGACGACGTAGAGGGGGCAGCCGAGATATTGACCGGCTGGCATGAGCAAACCGGCGCATTTTTCTTCAACGTGGCCGAGCACAATTTCGACCCCCAGGAAATTCTGGGGGTGACGATCCTGACCGGCGGCCTCGCCCAGGGTGAAGAGCTGCTGGATATCGTCGTGGCGCATCGCTCCACGGCCGAGTTCATCTGCACCAAGCTGTCGACCCTGTTTGTCGACGATCAGGCGCCCGCCAGCCTGGTGGACCGCTGTGCCGACACCTTCCAGGCCACCGAGGCGGATGCCGACCAAATGGCGCAGGTGGTGCAGTCAATTTTGACGTCACCCGAGTTTGCCGCCAATTTTCGCGGCAAGATCAAAACCCCGCTGGAGCTGGTGGTGGGATTGGTGCGCAATTTGGAGGCCGGCGGCAACGGCGGCGACCTTGCCAACCGTCTGCGGCCCATGGGAATGGATCTTTTCGAAAATCCGGTTCCTACCGGCTGGTCGGAACTCGGCCCGGATTGGATCAACTCCAACCTGTTGCTGGAGCGCATCAAGTTTGTCAACGCCATCGCCTTCAACCCGATGGTCGATACCCAGACGCACATCGACCCGGTTGATTTCTTTAAATGGTATAAGTATGAGACGGCCGAGGGAATCGTTGGCTTCCTGTTCGATCTGATGTTCGACAACGACGTCTCGGATCTGGATCGGACGATGGCTTTAGGGGTGCTCAACAACGGCGGCAGCTTCGACATCGCCGCTCCGGATGCCGATCAGAAGCTGCGTCAGCTGATGGGGACGGTGCTGAGCTACCCGCAGTATAATATGCAGTAGTTCGACCCGGTGTCCGATAGATGAGAAGGAAAGAATCCGAGGACCAGGTTTTTAACATTGGAATAAACATTCGAGGAGTCTCATCATGAACAGACGCAAATTTTTACGCACGCTTGTGGGGGCCGGTGCCGCGACCGCGGCCTTCATGCTGGATAATCCGTTCCGTCCCATGTTTCGTATTGCCCACGCGGCGGTCGGCAAGACCCTGGTCGTCATCTTTCAGCGCGGCGGGTGTGACGGCTTGAATACGGTGGTTCCCTACGGCGACGGGGAGTACGAAAACCTTCGCCCGACCATTCGCATTTACCCACCGGATTCAAGTCCTCCGGAATCGGAACTGCCGGCCATCGATCTGAACGGCTTTTTCGGACTGCACCCCAGTCTGAGCCCTCTCATGAGAATCTGGGATGCGGGAGATTTGGCCGTTCTACCGACGGTGCACTATCCCGCTGCCAGCCGCTCGCACTTCGACGGTCAGCACTTCATCGAAAGCGCGGCCTCGATGGCGGACCGGGCCAATAAGGACAACCTGGATGGCTGGTTGAATCGCCATTTGGCCACATTCTTTCAAGCGGGGCAGCTGCGGGCTGTGAGCTTCGGAAGTTCGGTGGCCCAGGCGCTGCGCGGTCCGATGAGCGTGTCATCCTTCGGTGATCTGGCCCGATTCGACCTCGGTCTGAGCGATGCGCTGGAGACGGCGCTGCTGAATCGACTGGCGCCGGTCTACGGCCAGCCGCTGGATCCCGACGCGGCCTATCGGCAGTTGCTGCAGGAGTCCGGCGGAACGGTGATCAACAACCTGGCGGTCGCCAAATCAATCGACACGGGAAGCTACGAGACGGAAAATGGCGCCGACTACCCGAACACCACTTACGGGCGCCAACTCAAGCAGATCGCCCAGTTGATCAAAGCCGATGTCGGCCTGGAAATGGCCACGGTGAACATCGGCGGCTGGGACACCCATTCCAATCAGGGGGCCGGCGCGCCCACGGGGAGGCAGGCGCGGCGATTTCAGGATTTTGCCGGTGGGATTGCGGCGCTGTATACGGATCTGGGCAGCAGTCGCATGGCCAATGTGATGATACTCACCATGACGGAGTTCGGCCGGACCTCGAAGGAGAACGGCAGCTTCGGAACAGACCATGGACACGCCGCGAGCTGGTTTGTGGCCGGCGGCGGCGGAAGAGTGAAAGGCGGCATACACGGCGACTGGCCCGGGCTCGACGATCTCGAACGGGGCCGGTGGCTGAAGCACACGGTGGACTACCGGGACGTATTGGGGGAAATCCTCACAGGTTTCATGGAAAACCCGGATATCAGCGTCGTCTACACGGATCCCAATGATCCCAAACCTTACGAACTGGTGGGTTTTATCAACTAACCGTCAGGCGAACAGAAGTCATAACCGTTCATGGGGTGTTGGAGTAATTTATTCAATTTTAATTAGAATGCGTGTATCGAAGACTATATTATTCCTGGTGAGCGGCGCCTTTTGCGTCTTTGGTCTAATGGCCTGCAAAGCGTCGGATCAGCCGCCGCAGGATCAGCCGGCTGCCATGCAGCCGGCGCGCGATGCGGCGGCGCCGTCACAGGATCTGCAACGGGACCTGCAGGACGAAAAGGGCCGCGCGGAGCAGGCTGAGCAGCAGGTCCGTCAAATGCAGGCGGAACTCAGGGCCCTGCAGGATGACAACGCCAAATTAACGCAACAACTCCAGCCAGGGGAATCCGCCACACTCGATCTTGCGGCCTGTCGCCAGGAGTTGAGCGACATGCAGAATCGGCTTGCCCAGGAGCACGATCTTGCCGTTAATCTGCGTACCGAGCAGACCAAGCTGATTGAGGAGCATGCCGATCTCAGGGGAAAAAGTAAAGCGCTCGGGGATCTCAAAGGGGAAATGACCGATGCCGAGCAGCGGCTGGCCGCGGCCCACGACGAGCTGGCACAAGCCAACGAGCAGGTAGAAATCCTGCAGACAGAGTTGCAGACGCTGCAGCAGGACTACAGTGCATTGCAGGAGACCGCCGCCAGGGTGTCTCAGCTGGAGGAAAGTCTCAGTGTCTTGCAGGCCGAACAGGCCATCTTCGAGCAGGGTGCTCAGGAGGAGGCCCAGTTGCAGCAGCAGCTGCTGGACACCCGCAAAGAGCTGGCCGAAGCGAACCTGAAACTGGAGCAATTGGAGGCCCTGCAACAATCGGAATTGCCGATGCAATAGCCCGCCGGGAATCAGCTAACAACCGCCTGCGTCCGAGGGCGGGCTTCGACCCGCTGAACTGCCGTCCACATCCGGATGAATATCTTCAATTATTCGCCTATTCCAAATGACCATATAATTTTTCGGCACAGAGAGGACAAATGCTGTGACTGAATTTTGCCTCGGAATGGTCCCTGATGTAGGTCTCGATTTGATTCCAATACCCTTTATCATCTCGAATATTCTTACAATTAGCACAGATGGGCAGCAACCCTTTCAGAGTTTTAATATTGTCAAGAGCATCATGCAATTTGGTGATTAGTTTTTCGCGCTCTTCTTCAGCCTGTTTACGCGCGGTTATATCCCTGGCGATGCCCTGGGTTCCCAAAAAGTTACCCAGCCCAAACTTTGCAGGTGAATATAGTCCTTCGGCCGAGATTATGAAAACCTCGAAAGAGACCGGCGTTTGATTCTTGGTTATAAGTTTTGTCTCAAAGGATTTTGTGCTCCTATCTCCTGTGCGCCTCTCCTTGATTCTGTGAATTGTCTTTGTCCTGTCTGCGGGATAAACGATATTCATGACGTTTGTGCCGATAAGTTCTTCTGGCTGGTATCCGTATCGTTTCACGGAATCACTCACAAAAGTCAGGCTACCATGCGGGTCTAATCGATAGATGATGTCCGGCACTGTTTTGACTATGGACTCCATCTCAAGTTTGCTTGCAATGAGTGCCAGCTCTGATTGTTTGCGCTCTGTGATATCGCTAAGTGAAAATCGCAACACGCTACAGTTTCCGGCCTCGTCTTTGACGGGGCAGCTTTCTAGCTGGGCATAAAATTCAGTTCCATCTTTTTTTGTTATTTTCAGTTCACAGAATTGCTTCGTTTTCGTTTTGTAAAGTTTTTGTCTGTGCAAGTAAAAAACATCCTGATCATCCTTGGGAATAAACTGAGAGAAGAGTCTACCTGTCAGTTTTCCTCTTTCCATACCCAGCATCTTTGCACCATTAAGGTTCGCATCCAAAATCAACCCCTTATCATTTATGCTAAAGTAGCCAACAGGCGCAAAATCATATAAATCTGTATACTTATCCCGAGCTGCTTCCAGGTCGACCTGGGTTTGTCGCAACTCCTCGTTTTGCATTTCCAATTCAATCTGATGCACCTCCAACTCATGGATCAGCTCACTTGTATCCTTTAAAGGTATGTTTGTTAGATCAGCATCTATTTCAAGCAGCCGTTTTTCTGCCTGCCGGCGCAGTTTCTGAAAACTGTTTGGTTTGCCTTTATTTTTTTTCATTTTGCCTAATTAACACCTCCTTCTTCTAACGGGGATCCAGATGATCATGGGGGGAAAATGTTATCACTCGATAAAGGTAGAATATCATTATTAACTCATAATTTTAAGTGATTTAATGCCTATTTCGTTTTGCTTGTCCTAATACGTTTATGTGTCGTTAAAAGGTGAAAAATAGAGGATCCGAACTTTTTTGAAAGCCAATTTATAATAGATTACCTGATGATCTATGCAAAAAGTGAGAGCTACGTATAGATAGCCGGCTTTTATGACAGCATTTATTTGAGAGACAGGTTTCGTTCGTCAGGCGATTTGGAAGCGCTAAAATGGCTTGAGAACCTTAATCCCGCAAAATTGGGGAATTCATCGCACAATACAAAATCTGAAACTCTTCGATCTATTGATTGATACACAAAGAAATGAGCCTTATACAAGCTGTGCCGCCTTAACCATATTTGCAAGTTTAGCTTTAACTTGCTGGCGACTGAGAATGCCCAAACCACAGTCCGGTGCGGCCATCAAACGTTCTTTATCGATGTGATCTATGGCCTTTCGTAATCGAGAGGCTATCTCTTCGACAGATTCGATGCGGGATCTTGCTATGCCGAGCACCCCAATAATGATGGTTTGGTGTTTAAATTTCTCAAGCAAAGACAGATCATTGGGTCGGTGCGCATCTTCGATTGAAATCACATCTAAAGCCGCCTCGTCCAAAGCTGGTGCAAGACGGAAGTAGTTTTGCGACGGGGCTTTTTGGTATTGGTTACTGTCGAGTCGGTCCGGATAGCCACAGCAAATGTGAATTGTCCGATTCACTTTAGCCTGTATGCCGTAAAAGCAGCGTTCTATATTTTCAATACCAAAAGCCAAAGCCTTATCCGGTTCCCGGGCAAATAACGGTTCATCGATCTGGATCCAGCGGCAGCCGGCATCTGCTAATTTGCGAACTTCATTATTTATGGCTGTGGCCAAATTGGCGGCAAGTTGGCGCTCATCTTCGTAAAAAGAATTGTAGGTTGAATCGATGATAGTCAAAGGCCCCGGCAGGGTAATTTTCACCGGCTTTTCAGTTACAGCTTGAGCCACTCGCCAATCGCGGACAAGAAATCCGGCTCTGGCTTTTATAGGACCGGTGATGGTGGGAACAGCTACCATCCATTGTCCGTCTCGCATGGCTTTCCGGGTTAGGCAGGTAAAATCGATTCCCTCCAAATTCCTGCAGTGGTAATGGATGTAGTTTTCACGGCGAACCTCTCCGTCGCTGGGTACGTCGATGCCCAGTCGCACTTGCTCCAAGACCACCTCGCGGGTAGCTCTTTCCAGCAATTTTTCGGCTTGTGGGCCATGACATTCGTTACAATTGTCAAGGGCTTTGGTAGGATCATTAGAAACGGTGCTTTCTTCCTGGAACCAGTCTGGTATCGGTACGTACTCGGGCTTAGGATAAGCTCCGATAGTGGTAGTTAGAATGGGCATGACAATCGCACTTTCAATATGTATTAAATTTTACGGGCGGATACGATTACGGCTTCTCCAATTTCTGCAGCTCGTGCAGTTGCTCGATTCATAACTTCGTAAACAGAACCTTCTTCAATCGCTTTCCTTAAGGGACGATTTGACTCCTCAAGCTCAACTTCGGATAAAAATGAATAGGTAGAATCACCCTTTCTAAATTCCGGTTTGAGGGCAATAGAGGGATCTTCATAGTATCTTTGTTAGAATATCTCCTCTTTGAAGCCGGACATTTGTCGCGTAGTTTACTTTTTGTAGCGTCTGTTGGTACCCTTCATCCGATCCTTCAACTCCGTTCATCATTTGGACATGATGCCTAATATTGTCAAGATAAGCGCCCGTACCAAAGCCACCTTCCAAAACGTTTTGTTCGTCTAGCGGAACCTTTGATTGCCCGACCAGTAAAAACCTAGTGACCGCATTTTGGTCAGGATTCTTTTCTCTATCAGGGAGAGTCAATTGAGACTATCCCAATGCCGCGTCGCCGGCATCCACCAGAATCGTCTGCCCGGTGGTTGACTTTGCATCGGCCGCCAGATAAAGGGCCGCATCAGCTATTTCCTCAGGGACTATCTTGCGTCCGAGACGGGTGGGTTTTTGCAGCTCCTCAAGGACTTCCGGCGTCCAGTTGACAAATCCGGTGTCGACAAATCCCGGAGCGATGGCATTGACCCTGATTTCCGGCGCCAGAGCCCGGGCCAGGGCTTTGGTAATGCCGGCCAAAGCGGATTTAGCGGCGACATAAATCAAGGAGCTGCCGCGGGCCGAATAGGCAGCAATGGAAGTGGTATTGATAATCGAGGCATCGCCGGCTGCTTTTAACTGCGGAACCGCTGCCCGGATGCAGTAGATCGAGCCTTTAACAATGACGGCCCACGTGTTTTCCAGTACCTCATCACTCAAGCTTTCCAAGTCATGGTGTGGAATGAAACGGGTCCAGCCGGCATTATTGATCAAAAGATCCAGGCGACCAAAATGGTCCACAGACTTAGAAATTAAATTGCGGGCTTGCCGGTCAATGGAAACATCAGCTTGAACAGCCAGGGCCCGGCCGCCGGCGCCTTCGATTTCACTGACCACTTCGTCGGCATCTGTCTTTGATTTACTGTAGTTAATGACCACAGCCGCACCTTCACGGGCAAACCGCAAACACATCGCCCGGCCGATACCGGTGGCGCCACCGGTTACAACAACCGCTTTGTCCTTAAATCTCATGGGGTTCCTCCTAACCCGGACAAGCCGGAATTGAATATTGAAGATTGATAATTGATCCGCCGGAGGCGGAGTGGATGTCGCTTTGCTCGGTCATTTTTAAAATCGAAAGAATCCCCTAAATATTCAATATTCAAAAAACTATCGACCACCCCGGAGGTGCTATATTTCAGGTCGGATTAATCAGGGTATTCCTACAGCTACGATAGAATGACAGTTCCGAAGGCAGATTGCCGGTTGACTATATTTTTCAACGTGTCTGCTCCCTGCCACTGAATAATATGAACCCGGGGCACCTTTTTGTTCAGGGCTTCAAAAGCAGATTCCATTTTAGCCACCATGCCGCCTTTGATGAGGCCGTCGGCCATCAGAGATTGTGCCTCATTGACCGTGAGTGACGGTCTGATCTCCTCATGGACCATGACACCCGGGACATCCGTGATGAATACCAAATCAGTGCAACCCGCAGCGGCCGCAAGAGCCGCCGCAGCGCTGTCGGCATTAACGTTGTAGCTTTCACCCATCTTATCACCGGAAACAGGCGATATGACCGGCACTCGATTTTCCTTTAAATTCTGCAGAACGATTGCGGCATTAACCTGCTTGATCTTACCGACATAGCCCCAATTCAGGCCGCCGCGGGTTAGGGGCTCAACCAGAAACAGGTTTTCTGTTTTTCCCGACATTTGCCGGCACTCAACGCCGTTGCCGCTCAACCAGGAAGCAATCCGTCGATTGACGGTCCCGGAAAGAACATCTTCGACAATTCTTATATCTTCGGCCCGGGTTAGCCGGATGCCGTCAATAAATTTAGTTTCGCGCTTAGCATCGTTAAGCGCCTGGGAAATTTCAGCGCCGCCGCCATGAACAATGATAAGTTCCAGTCCATGACTGGACTTGATTGCCCCAGCCAGCTCTTTAAACCCCTGTTCTCCCTCAAATGCCCGGCCGCCGATTTTAATTAGGATTCGTGCGTTCATTATTAAAGCCAGTAATTTTGGTTTTCGAAATTCATAGCCCGGTATATCTTCATTGCCGTCGTCCTCGTGGGCGTACTCGTGCTCGTCCTCGATCCGTTTGCCCTGCGCTGCACCATCTTATTTTTCGATTACGAGAACGAGCACGACGACGAGGACGAGTAACAGTCATCAACTTTCAGTATTCATCTATCTGCGACGTTTGGGAATGCAACAAGCCGCCAACAACGAACAACTAACCCCCTTAGTTGAATAAACAACATGGCAAAGGGTAGATAATTATCTGAAATTATTTCTAATATCATAGAAATACGACTAATTCTTGGATATCCCCATCGGTGAATTCGAAGGATGGGATCGTTTTTTGCCATGTTGTTTACCCAGGGGGAAAGCCGGAGAGTTTCAGATCCTGCGTTGCTGAGGGTTCGAAGTAAAGAACTACGACTTCACCCTCAGACGCCTTGCCTCTGAAGCCCTCCGGCTTTTGCAACGTTGGGGTAACGTGTTGAGTTTTTTACTCAACGTCTACATGTTTTCCAATACTTCAACCCCCAACAATCTCAGCCCCATTTTCAACACCACGGCGGTTGCTTTAATGAGCTCCAGCCTGGCACTCATCAGCTGTTCACTGTCCGCCTGCAACACCTGATGTTTATTGTAAAACTGGTTAAAGGCCCTGGCAGTATTAAATATATGCCCGGCGACATTTGAAGGATTGAGATCCTGGACGGCACTTTGAACTTCGGCGGGAAACTCAATCAACTTCTGGAGCAGCTGTACTTCTTCCGCATTGCCCAGCAATGAAAAGTCCGGGTTCTGAAGCGCAATTGCAGCGCTTTTGGCTTTTTCCTGAATGCCGCTGATCCTGGCGTAAGCATACTGACAGTAGGGGCCGGTAAACCCGTCAAATGATATGGATTCTGCGGGATCGAAATTGATGCTCTGGTTGGGGCGCACCCGCAGCAGATAGAATTTTACGGCACCGACACCGATTTTTTGCGCTCTGATTTTTACTTCTTCTTCCGATAGCTTACCATCGGGATCGCGCTGGCGGATTTCGTCTCGTGCCAGTTTAATCATCTCGCTGATGAGATCGTCGGCATCGACGATATTGCCCTCGCGGGACTTCATTTTGCCTTCCGGCAAATAGACCATGCCGTAGGACAAATGATAGCAGTTTTTCGCCCACTCATACCCCAGGGCATCCAGCATCGCGAACAGGCATTTAAAATGATATTCCTGTTCGCTGCCGACGACGTAGATTGAATAATCCAGGTTGTGATCGGTTATCTTTAGAATTGCAGTGCCGATATCCTGGGTAATGTAAAGAGCGGTCTCATCGGAGCGCAGCACCGTGACCCTTTTTAGCTCGCCGTCTTTGTCACGGCCAAATTCTTCTTCGGGTAAGAAGAAGACGGTGTTGCCGTTCTGATCAAGGGCAAGCGCTTTTTTTTCCAGACCCTGCTGGATAATGTCCTTTCCGAGTTTGTAAGTGTCGGACTCATAGTAGAAAACGTCAAATAAAAGGCCGAAGCGTCGATAGGTAGCCGCAAAACCATCATAGACCCAGCCGTTCATTTTCTTCCAGAGATCAATGGTCTCAGGGTCGCCGGCTTCCCATTTTTGCAGCATTTGCTGGATCTCGTTTTCGAGATTTTCATCCTTTTCGGCTTCCCGGGCGTAGCGCACGTAAAATTTGCCGACAAAGTGGTCGCCCTTTATTCCTTCCGAATCCGGGGTCGTTCCTTTTCCCCACCGTTGCCAGGCCAGCATGCTTTTGCAGATATGAACCCCCCGGTCATTGACCAGGTTGGCTTTGACCACCCAGTGCCCGGTGGCCTGGTACATGTTGGCAACAGCCATGCCCAGGGCACCGTTGCGCAGATGCCCCAGGTGCAGCGGTTTGTTGGTGTTGGGTGCGAGGTACTCCACCATTGCGCGGCGGCCCCGGCCCATGTCGGATGAACCGTAAGCTGTATCCCGGCTGATAATCTGATTACAGACATCGCCAAACAGGATGTTGCCGGCGATTTTCAGGTTGATATAGGGGCCGGCGGCACTGACTTCTGCAATGACGTCGTCGGCCTGGAGGTGATCAACGATATTTCCGGCAATTTCAGCCGGAGACTTGCGAAACTGTTTGGCCAGGGCAAAACACCCGACGGCAAAGTGACCCATTTCGGTATTCGGCGGAAATCCGACTTCCAGTTGTTCCGGCAGTTGACCGTATGCTTTTTCAGTGGCTGCACCAATTTTATCAAGAATGGTTTCTTTTAGTTTATCGACCGGCATTTAAAATTCCTTTGTTGACACCGCTTAGATTTAAAAGCCTGAAATATGACAGAAAAATTCCATGCAAGCAAGGAGAAACCGCATACTTACAGAGATCCACGATTAATAAAAGCAATGAACTTATTAATCGAAATTTATTTGTAATTTGGTGCTTGAGTATTGGAATTTTTAATAATTTTAGAACATTCTGATTTAACTGGATTAAAAATTACATTAACGGTACCCCGTTTATATGCACTAAAACCACAACATAATGTGGTTATTCAGTGCTTGACACACAATAAATATTTTGTCATAGTTTTCGGTTGAAATTGACAGAATACCACAATTTTAGCTCATTTTAGTTCATTTCAAATTTTAGATTATTTTATCAGTAAAACTTACAACTTTTTAAAATACGGATAAAATATCTTGCTCTGACAATGCGACAAAGAAGAGTTAAAAAATTAGGTACCCCCAACCCAAAAAACTACCAGGAGAAAAAAATGGAAAAGTACGCCGAACAAACCCAGCAGGAATTCGAAGGATGGGAAGAATTTTTCAACAAACCCGTCGATGAAAAAGTGGAAAATTTCATCCGAAAGAATCGCATATATGACATCATATATGCCCAGCAGTTTGACCGGCCGTTTTTGGATTATCTTTGCAGCCTGGCCGATTCGATCAGATTGCTGGCCAAAACCAAAGTGGGACAGAGTAAACTCCGCCACCTGTTGCCCCACAAACGGGCCATGCTTTACTTTGTTCAGCCGTCAACCCGGACTTTTCTGTCATTTCAAAATGCCTGTCACATTCTGGGGTTAACCACATCCGAAATTCGGGGTACCTCAACCAGCTCCGAGGTTAAAGGTGAGTCGCCGGAAGATACCATTCGCACCTTTGCCAGTTACGTTGACCTGATTATTTCGAGACATCCGGAAGCGGGCTTCGCCGAAAAAACTGCCTGGGTTCTGAATCAAACCGATCACCCGGTACCGGTATTAAACGGCGGCTCCGGGCCCGATCAGCACCCCACCCAGGCGCTGCTGGATATTTACACGCTGGAGCGAGAATTTAGAACCATCGGGGGACTGGACGGCAAGAAGATTGCCATGGTCGGCGATTTAAAGCGCGGCCGCACCGTGCGCTCTTTAAGCTATCTGATGAAAAATTATCAAGATGTTGAGCTGGTCTATGTCGCACCGGAAGTTTTTAAAATGAAAGACGATATTAAGGAGTTTTTAAATAAACACAGGATCCCCTTTAATGAAACCGAAGACTTCGAGAGCATCATGCCCGAAGTTGACGCCATCTACATGACCCGCATCCAGAATGAGTACGCCTCGGATCCGACCAGCGACACCGAAACCTTTCCCCAGTTTCATCTTAAAACCAACCATCTGTCCGTGATTCAAACCCACTGCGCTATCCTGCATCCGCTGCCACGGCGCTATGAGATTGACATTAGAATCGACAAGGATCCGCGGGCGGCCTACTGGCGCCAGGAGCGTTGCGGCATGTGGATCCGAGCGGCGTTAATTTCCTACATCTTCGGTGTGGATGGTGAAATTATGGCAGAGTTGTCTTAGGCGGGATGTTTACGTGGTGAACCATTCTGAATTAGCGCAGTCATTTTCGAATAGAGAGAGGTTGTAACCACCGGATGAAATGCCTAAATTGCCTAAAATGGAAAATGCCTAAAATTGAGGTATTCTGTCTATTTTTTTCTTATATTGTGACGATGCCGGCCTACCGTAAAAAGTGAAATGTTAAGAAGGTTTGCGATCTCTTTACTGGACAGACCCCTTCTAATCGGTGACATCTCTGCCCACGGACTGGATTTCCTGCAAATTACCGGAATCATCAAACAGAGCATAGACAGATTTCCTTCCGATTAGCCATTTTTCGTATTCAATCTATACATAATAATTAATTATTGCAATGATATTTGATTTATGGTTTGCAGCAATAAGACAGACTGCAGCCCTTAGTTCCGAAAAGTGATTCTGTATACCCGGTTGGAGCAAAATTTGCGTATCAACGTTTTTGAATCACCATGTACTGAATAACGTCCGCACTTTTTGAATCTTTTTTTAGAAATTAAAACGCTCACTTCAGGTCATTGCTGTCCAAAATAATTTGAAAATCAAATACTGCCTTTAATAAAAACAGGCAGTTATAAACGGGAAATTAGTGATTTAGAAATCAGGTTGTAC
>CACVKW010001432.1 GCA_902749685.1 Olavius sp. associated proteobacterium Delta 1
ACCGGAAAGACCCATTTCAGAGCTGCGCAAAAGAATGTGCGCATGATTGGTCATAATCGCCCAAGCATAAATAGGGGTTTTAGTATCGACACAAAGCTCCCCGAGGCGCTTTACGAAATTTTTACGGTCGGCAACATCGTTGACAATCCGCCGCCTTTCGATTCCCCGCACCATGACATGATGCAGGGTCCCGGGGGCATCCAATCGCGCTCGACGCGGCATCGCATCCCTCCTGCTATGGTATTTCCAACTTACATAGCACAATTAGTCCTCTCAGTCAACAATGTCCCATATTTGCCCCTGGGAGATCGGCTTGAAAAACGCTTGGGCTCTTTCGAAGCTATTGGCATTCCTGTCAACCACGATGATTCTATTCTGTATTGCCTTGGGAAGCCGAGACCGCCTTTCTGCAAGAGGAGCGGTCGCCTCCAAAGCGATTGCACCAACCCCCATGGACAGCAGCTCTTCCAAGAGGAACTCGAAGTATTCCATCTTTGGCTGTAGGTCGATGAGGTTCCTCGCATCCAAGGGGACGGAAGATCCGAAACGGGGAAAGAGTATTGTATTCAGTTCGTTGCTCATTGTTTCTGTTTGCGAACGTTTTGAGCTAACCTACCGGCCTTCGAACATTCAAGCCTGCGCTGGCCTTTACGTAAAACCGCATCGTTGTTCCGGCTAGGTTCAGCGGTTGGTTATGTGTCAGCTAAATAATTAGTAAAGTCTGTGTTCATTCCATGTCGAACCTTTGGCTTCGAAGGTTAGCAAACGATCAGAGGTGCGAACTGTTGCTTTACTTGATGTTATTTTTATCGCCTCTATGGTTTCTTGAACTCGGAGGAAAATTTCAGTAAAAGCCGAAGTTTTTGTTGCCAAACCGAATGCACGGCTGGATGTTATCACCACAGCAACATATTTTTCAGCTTCCGCTACAATTAGCTCATCGTGAATTGGGAGTTGAACTTCAACAAATCGATTGGTCGCTGCATCAAAGCTTATAGCCCGAACTCCGGTTACCAGTAAAGCGATATACGGCGATAAGGCCACGACCCCTTTTTCTGATTCGTCTAACTTCAGCGGCAATGAATGCCAAACAGGCGATGAAGTGGATATTGCGAAAAAATGTAGATTGGTTAAAAACGCACCTAAAAAACCGTTTGAGCCACTCCAAAGCACCTTCTCTTTTGGACGAAGTTCAAAGGAAACTGTCTTTTCCCCCTCGATAATAGCGATAATTTTGCTTTTCGATTCGAATATATCAATTAAATCTTCAATTTCTTCTTCAGCATAGGAGGATATGGTAGATACAAGAATAGACAAGAAAATTAGAATAGTAAGAGATTTTCGACATCGTAACATGGCTCTTTTCCGGAGATAGTTAATGATTATTAGGCACATAACGCTACTGGTCAGTGTCCGTCAAACTGGGGGAGCTTCAGGAAGTCCCCTATGTGTGAATCCTGTCAACGTCGTGAGAGGTGGACATAAACATTAGCCGAAAAGACAACCGATGGTCACGTTTTTATTATTAACTGTATATTAAGAATAATTAATAATTAAGATGCGTCCCTAGCCTTCACTTAACGACTGAACTCACTGGTTTTTACGAAGCGTAGCAGAGTAAAGCTCCAGTGCAGTGATTTGTTAGGCGATTATAGGTCTATTGATTTTAAGAAATCCTGTGGAATATCAGCATTTTTTCGTCCCGCTATAGCAAAATAGTATAAAGGTTGGCCCTCCATTGAAAGCCTGTGCTGGTATCGTTCAAGATAATATATATCAAGATATTCTGATAAGATCAGTTCTCTAATGGCAACAGAAAATCCACTCTCATCACTTTTATCAAGAAAAGTTTCTTTAATATTGAAGGCTATCCAACCCTTGCTTTGAAGAATATTAAATGCCTCTATAAAAGCCCTTGCTGGAATGTCTCCGAACCCTAGTGCTGCGACAGTAGTAAGACAATTAAATGACCATTCTTGTATGTCTTCCTTTTGTTGCATAGGTAAATTACAAAAATCTTCTATATAATAAGCGTCATAAACCATTGGCCTGTCGCGATCTGCCGCCTCTTTTGCTTCAGGTATAATATCAACTCCAACGAGCCTTGAAACCCCATGTTTTCTCAATTTTTCACCCATCATTCCATTGCCCGCTCCTAAATCTAATACTCGAAGTTCCGAAAAATGTTCATGAACTTGAGACACTGAATATTTTAGCGCTTCTGCCACCTTTGCTGGAGAATTACATTTCAGGCGTTCATAGAATAATTGTTCATACAATCCTTGTATTTTGTAAATTTCTCCATATTCATGGAAAAGTATTTTTCTTTCTTGAGCATCAGAATCTACTAAAAAGCAAAATTCTTCATTTTGTTCAAGGTCATTTGCCTTTTTCTTTGGAAACTTAATCCTATACTTTTCAAGCACTCTAATCCTCCTTGCTGACAGTTTTTTGTTAGCCTAACTAGTTTATTTTATGGCACGCCTAACGCCGGCCTTCACCGGTGGCCGGAGCGTAGCGTAGCCCATCCGGTGCAAGGCTTGGTTGGGCAAACAAAGTACTCCTGCGGCTTGCCCGCTATGTTCGCGACGAGCGGGAGCACGTCCTCGGCAGTGACGAGCTTCTGTTCACCTCTTCTTCGGTTCTTACCCGGACATTCTGTCCGGATAGATGTCCGCATAGCCGCTTCGCCCCACCACGGCGACGCCTATCCGGACATTCTGTCCGGGGCAATGTCCGCCTATGCACTATGTCGCCTCGTACCGCTGGGAAGGGCCGGAGCCGGTCTTTCTCACAAGCCCAAGCTTCTCAAAATGCCCCAAGTGACGCCGCGCAGTTCTTGCCTCAACGCCCATGGCCTCGGCATATTCGCCAGATTTTGCCTTGCCGCGGGCGGCAAGCCACTGCCAGCCCTTCCGCTCCGACTTGCTCAGGGCCTTGAGAGTGTCCTCGCCAAGAGCCTTTGTCGCGCCCTCCGCTGACCGGTACAGCGTAAGAACAAGATATGGCTCGTCCCAAGCGTATCGTGGCCGGGGTAGACCGAGTTCCTTTGCCCGATCGCGAAGCAAAGCCAGACCGAGGCCCTGTTCTTCCGCCATGCCCATACGCGCGAACACGAAGTGGAGCTCTGGGTTCCGGCTCAGCATAGGAGCGCTGAAGTCTTGAAGCTGCTTCAAGGTGATCGGCGACGGTGATTCGCCGGCGCTCTGAACCGCGATAGTGTCCTCGGTCACCACGATCTGGCACTTAGCACCGTCAATACTGTAGTCGCGATGTATGAGTGCGTTAGCCACTGCCTCGCGAACCATCTCGAATGGCAGAGTGGGCGTTCCTGCCGGTGCACTTGGTCCCGGTCAAATACATTGGGAAGCTTATCCTTGAGCCATTTCTCAACTTGGTCGGGGATCATTACTGCCGGCTCATCGAACTCGCGGCGCTCCGGTTGACCACTGGGGTAATGAATAAGACCAAGCAAACCCGCTTGCCGCATAGCCGTCCGCGGCTCTCTACCGAACAGAAGGAATCCGAATCCCGTCGGAACCAGAACGCCACCTTCTTCCTTCAGAAGGCCTTGCCGGAGAAGACGCCGATTGAATGCATCAGAACCGACGGCATCCGCGATCTTTGCTCTCTGACGGTACGATTTCAGAGCGTCATCAGAGAAGTCCCCAAGTTCTGCCGTAGGCAGCCTGTTTTCCAGGGGAGAAAGAGCGACTTTCCCCGGTTCCTCTTCAATCTCAGCGGCCCGTTCCGTTGCCTGCTCGAGGAACTCTTTGTTCTCCTTCTCGATGATCTCCTGAAGGTCACGGTCAAACATGTGTACAGTTACGCCCTGGCGTATCAAGTACCCGATGCCCTTGCGCGCAACGGTCGGGTCAGGATCCTGAATTCCGACCCAAACTTCCCTGATGCGCGCCAGGAAGATGTGCTCCGCGCAAGACAGTTTCGGATGCTTCCGCGCGCCCTTCGCGCAGGGCTCCAGCGTCGCGAATAAAATCGAACCATCCAGGTTGTTGCCCCGGTTCTTCCGTTCGAGAAGCGTGAACTCCGCATGATCGCCGTGCCGGAGCTCTCCTCGGCAAGCGGTCTCAATCGTGCCGTCGGGCTTGTACAACACCGCGCCCACTTTCGGATCGACTTTACCATCAGTCCGAGGCTCAGGCACAGACTGGCGCATGACCTCAATGGCCCGCTCCATCAAGTTTCGTGAATTGAACTTGGTTCTAGCTGGCACCGTAAGCTGCCTCCTCGTTCTTGCTGTGGGTTCGTATACTCATGCCTTCTTGCCCGGATCATCGGCGTCCGGTTTTGGCTTCTCCTAACATGGTTTTGGATCTGTCTTCCCATTCTTCTCTCGCACAACGCTGGGCATAAGTGGCGGGCGCTTGCAGCCCTGGAAAACGTAGAAAGATTCCCAACTGCAATCATCCAAGGCTCTTCAAAACCGCACGATATAGCCCGTCCATCTTCATGCCTTCGTTAGCGCTTTAGTACTCGTTATTATCATCCTCCATCATGCTCCGAATATGTTCGTCCAGATCAACTTCAAAATATTCGAGAGCATCATAGTGCGAGGTTGATATATACGTATCACCAAGGCCAGAAGCCAACAGCTTTGAGTAACCGGCTATTTTCAAGCCGCAAGCAACGCAGCTAAATGATTCTGGCTGCATCACTTGTCTTTCCACAATGCCTTTCATCATCGACTTCACGTCGCGCCTCTCCAGCGGCCTTACCTTGCAGAAGAGCGGTACTCTCACATGCAGGACAGGTGACTCGATGCCCATAGTGTCGCAGCGCCACTGTAGCAGCCTGTTTACGAGCTTGTTCTCTCTCATCGTCGGTTTTTTCGCTCCATACGGCCCTATGAGCTGAGATGGTTCCTCTGACAGACTTGGCGGTATCGTCCTTCAATGCCGCAATTTCTTCTTTTGCTCGCTCGGCTGTTTCGTCGCCGAATAACGATTCTAGAGATTCGCCTATTTCGGAGGTTAAAATTTCACAGACTGTATAGAACATTGGCAGCCAAGAAGATGTCCCCATGTTCTCGAAAGGCATACTTCCGGAATGTATTTCACTATTTCGTCTTGCGACATGACTTGCACAAAAATTCGAGTGTTCCCTTGTAAACCCATCGGACAGGTCTTCGATTCTTTGTATCAAGTCCGTTATCGATGCAGATTTAGCAACAAATTTTGCCTTTTTCGACGGTTTTCCTAGGGCATAGAGGATATCGTTCCAATCCTTGCTATCTGCTAACAAGGCAGGAGAAGTATCAGCAATAGCTGCTCTTATTAGCATCTCTAGAACGAAAGCAGACCACAACCCAAATTGCCAATTAGTGTCCTGATGATCCAACATTGCTTCTGCATATAGCTGGGCCTTTGCAAAAAGCGATTCTCTTGACCATTCATGGCTTGTCTTTTCCATGTGTCATCCTTTTAACCTATAGTAGGTAAATACGCTCTATCTTTCTGCTTAACGCTTCGGGAGGAACGGCAGATCGTGCGTGAAACGTATTCCAATTATCGATCAGAACACAATCCCCCGTTTGTGCAAGCACAACATTATGCGGGATTGATTCTGCAATTCGTTGTTCAATTCTTTTTTGTAACGACTTTGCCATATTGCTGAGTGGCCGAAGAAACAAGGTGTCCCACCGATAAAAATCTTTTTCGAACAACCGCAGGGGGCTCAATCGGCCATCTAATCTTCGCCTGGGACGGAATAACGATCTTCTTAAATCACTTTTGTTTTCTTTTGAAAATAACGGGGCTGACAGCAAAATACTTGTAGTTACTAACGTGGATGGAGTAACGCATCGTAATAGTAAGAATCTGGGCGGTTTGAACCAATGCGCCAAGTCTGTATGAAAAGGAAATTCCCCCATACCGTAGTTGCCACTATAACTACTTGCTTCTTTCAGTGCGGTTTCTGAAGGAACAAGCGTCTGCACCACTTGCGCCCCTGGTACATGGGCGATATCCCCTAAGTTACTAGCGATACTTAGGGCGTCCTTGCCTACGAGGCTCCCTTTGAATTGAATGAATCCATCACGTTCCAAATTGCTATGATCAAACTTCAATTTACCAAATTTCCTTGCGCCAACGTCTGCGGATAACCAGCGGGCCACATGATTTTCAAGCTAGCACGGCATTTTCGTAAAACCGCATTGTTTTTCCCGTCTGGTTCATCCGCCTGCTTATACACTGTAGTCCTTTTTGATTTTGGAAATTCTATTTCTCGCCATGTTTGTAAAGAACTCTGGTGGATTTTCGGAAATAAAGCCCTCGTATAAAGAAATTGCCTCCTGATACATTTTTAAATCGCAAAGGTCTGCGTCCTTAATAACAATGTCCCCATATCGTCTATTAATTTCCGCCGGATATGGGGAAGACCGCTTTAAATACTCAGGTTTTAATTTTGGATCAATCTGGTAGATTTGTAATTGTATATCGATAATTAAGGTTAAAGCTTTTCCAATCGTGGAAATGTTTTCTTTTGTGGGATTTAATGGAATATCCCGAATCTCTGCAGCTGCAGAGTCTAAAATTCCCGCTGCTGCCGATAATAACTCGTTCAAGTATTTAAGCTCTGCCATATTCTTGCTCAAATGGATAACAAGTTGATCACCTGCGTAGCGAAGCGAAGTCAGGTGAATTAACGGGTTGACGGCGATTTTCACAGTAATTATTTTCAAGGTAAGTAAAGAAGGGG
>CACVKW010001433.1 GCA_902749685.1 Olavius sp. associated proteobacterium Delta 1
ATCCAACTTCGCTGCTGCAATGAAGACCATTGAAAGTATTGACTGATCCTGGATTCTGGTTTCTGGATCCTGGATGTCGTTGAAATTCACCGATCGTGTCCTGTTAGATATCCAGCAT
>CACVKW010001434.1 GCA_902749685.1 Olavius sp. associated proteobacterium Delta 1
CATTGCATAAATTCTTGTCATCTAGCCTGGCCGTTATGTCTGAGATCGTTGCTTTTTCCGGGCAGATGCTGGATGCTTGATACTCGATGCTGGATATCTAAC
>CACVKW010001435.1 GCA_902749685.1 Olavius sp. associated proteobacterium Delta 1
GCTCATTGCTGTCCAAAATAATTTGAAAATCAAATACTGCCTTTAATAAAAACAGGCAGTTATAAACGGGAAATTAGTGATTTAGAAATCAGGTTGTACC
>CACVKW010001436.1 GCA_902749685.1 Olavius sp. associated proteobacterium Delta 1
ATAACGTTGAGTTAAGCTGAAAACGGGTAGATACGACTAAATCTCGATATCCAATTAAATCGATTGGAACCGCAAACCATAAATCGGACTTCAACATCCA
>CACVKW010001437.1 GCA_902749685.1 Olavius sp. associated proteobacterium Delta 1
AATATCATTGCTGTCCAAAATAATTTGAAAATCAAATACTGCCTTTAATAAAAACAGGCAGTTATAAACGGGAAATTAGTGATTTAGAAATCAGGTTGTA
>CACVKW010001438.1 GCA_902749685.1 Olavius sp. associated proteobacterium Delta 1
GAGGATGACACCGGTGATTACCTTGAATACGGTTATCGACAATGCAGGTCGGGGTATTTTCTGCCGGGCAACGGCGGCGGCAGATATTTTTTATAACGAAATCCTCTACAATTCCGGTGAGGGTCTTTACCTGGCGGGTGCCAATGGCTCAAAAGTGCATTTTAACATTTTGCACGGCAACGGGGGCGCTTACGATCTGCATAACGGAAATGGGTCCAGTGTCAATGCACGGTCAAATTACTGGAGCCATGCGGCCGGCGCTGAGATGCAGGCCGGGGTTAATCCCAAGAACATCACCCGTCTGTTTGATATTTACGATGATAACGACCAAGGAACGGTCTACTACA
>CACVKW010001439.1 GCA_902749685.1 Olavius sp. associated proteobacterium Delta 1
GCTACGCCGCACAGGTCTATGCGGGCTTTTCGAGGCATGTCCAGCATGTAACAAATAAATCCAATTTTGTAAACCGTAAATCCGAGGAACGTCCCCTATTTCCTATTTCCCTCGGGTCGAGCCGCCGATATTCGATCCCTCCACGGAGGACGTCGAAGGCATGCAGAAACCCGGGATGATCCCCCTTACAACCGTCCTCCACAAGTGTGTACCGCCAGATCGCCAACCGGGCAAGCCTGTCCTTTACATTGCGTCGTGTCGCTCGTGTCTTGAGGTACTCCCAGAAGGCGAGGATAGCGGGTAATGCCACAGACCCCATAAGGAAAAGGGCAAACTTGCTGTTTAGGAATTCGTGCATAGAGATTCAAACCTCCAACTGGCATAACGTGCTCTTCAGCGGGCGCGGTTTTTTGCGATCCGCTGGAAGAGATTGTTGGGGTTAATCAGTGTGAAACCCTATCCGCCTGGTCTTTGGGGGCGGCTTCGGATCCATAAGTTGTTTTATCGCCTCGACCAGAACCATAATCTGCTCATCATGGTCGCCCAGTTTTCTCTCAAGCTTGGCTATCTTTCGGGCGAGTTCCTTGTGACCGGCGATGGTTTCGCGGAGCTGGACGAACGCCCGGACCACGAAAACGCTGACCTCCACAGCCTTGGGTGAGTTCAGAACGCTCGCCGCCATGATGGCCCCATGCTCGGTGAATACGAGAGGTAGCGCTTTGGAGAATTTGAGCTTCTCGAGGTGGTCGCAATTTGCGACCACCTCTGCCTTCTCCTCGGTCGTGAGCTGGAACATGAAATCATCGGGAAACCGATCTTTGTTTCGCCTGACTTGCTCATTGAGTCGGCGTGTTGGAACTCCGTAAGCTTCTGCCAGGTCTGCATCAACCATGACCTTCACACCACGGATCAACAGAATGCGCTGTTGGATCCTGTCAACTTTGACTATAGCCTTAGATTTCGCCATCATTCACTCCGGCTTACCGGATAAGGTAGTCGCGAAATGCGATCACTTTGTCAACCCACCTCCAGTGACCCCAACGGGCAGCGAGATGAGCGGCACCCCGCGCGGAGCGGGAAAGCCTGAAGGGCTTTCATCGTGAGCAAGGGGCGTAAGCCGTGCAAGCGGTGTCCGCTCCATTGAGAGGATAACCGAGGGTATTAAGGGACGTTCCTCGGCTTCTCGGATTTGTCCTCTTCCATAAGCTTCAAAGCGTGCTCCTCGACGATTTGCCGCCCTCTCATCGCGGATTCGCTCGCCGTCGAGCACGCGATGTTCAGTTTTTTCGATATCGAGACCGCGCTCATCCATAGTTCTCGCGTCCCCCAATAACATAGCACGCTCCGAGCCTGTACCATTCTTCGTTGCTTGCCACCCGTCAATAACTCATTGAAACTAAGACCGAATAAACCGAGCAC
>CACVKW010001440.1 GCA_902749685.1 Olavius sp. associated proteobacterium Delta 1
CATCGAGTATCAAGCATCCAGCATCGAGTATCAAGCATCCAGCATCGAGTATCAAGCATCCAGCATCTGCCCGGAAAAAGCAACGATCTCAGACATAACGGCCAGGCTAGATGACAAGAATTTATGTCATGTTAGGGTATATTACAGTCCGGCCCGGTCCAGAAATTCTATAATAGCGTTGTTGACCTCCTCGGGCTTTTCCATCGGCACGATATGTCCGGCTTCCAGGATGTGGACCCGGCTCGCTTTCGCAATCGAATGTTCCAGAAAATCACCGTATTTCGGTGGCGTTACCTGGTCGTCTTCAGCTGACACCACGAGAACGGGTACCGTGATTGACCCCACCCGCTGCATCACGTCGAAACTGTCGCATGCTCGAAAATCTTGCATCAAAACCTCAGGTTTGCAGCGCGCTGTATCATCTTTAAAGCTCTTTACCCGGTCTGGATCGGTTACCTTGGAAGTAGCCAATTTAACCATCATATCCACAAAGCTGTTTATATTTTTCCCGATGGTCTCGAGAATTTCCGGCGCAACCTTGAGCTTTGATCCGGTACTGATAAATATACCAGCCTTGAATAGGCCCGGGGAATCTAACAAAAGCTGCTGGGCAACAGCCCCACCTAAGCTTAATCCGCACGGAATTGGCCGCGGGGCGTTTATGGCGCTGATTAAATCAGTCACCGCACGGGTATAATCTTCAATTCTATCGTTGCCGCCGTCGTCGCTGGAGCCGTGCCCGGGCAGATCGATGGCGATCGTATTGGCCCGGTCCGCCAGCCCCTCAACCTGGGCCTGCCAGAAAGCCCCCGTCCCTCCCGCACCATGAATGAACACAATGGTCGCTTGGGACGGATCCAGCGGCCATTTTGCAGCCATGTAGCCAATTCCGTTTATCTTGCGTGCTTCCATCCATACCTCCAAAGAACTTTCGATTCGAAGCTTGGAAAATAATACTTTCACTGTTTTTCAGGTTCTATATCTGTTTGGGTTATTAGTTGAATGTCACCTGAAACACCATCTCCTTTTTTTGAATCAAATTCCGAATTTGCTTCTGAACTGTCTGATCATTAATCGGCTCCACCAGTGAAACCGGGCCATCGTTGTGATTCTTTTTATATTTCCACTGCCGGATGTATCCCGCTACAAGCACATAGGCGCATCCGCCGACTCCGCAACAGGTGGAGTCCAGAACGGCATAACCGACAAAATACAGAATCTCCCGGCCATTGTAAGGCAGGCGAATCTCTTTGCCGAAAACATAATGCCCGCCGATCGCCGTTACTTGCCGACCGAGTCTGGGGTGGACAAATTCTTGTGGGTCGGTATCAATACTCAGCATAGTTTCCTTTGCTTAGACTGCCGACTATATGAAAATGCGATAAAGCTGTCAATCCGGAAACCGGGAAACCAGGTCTAAGTCATTCATGCAACCATCGCTTTTTAAATCATACCATTCAGGCGGCAATCTTAAATTCTCACGCAAGACGCCAAGACGCAAGGAAAGATAGCGATACACTCGGCACCCTTGTGGCTTTGCGAGAGGTAATCTTGGATCATCCATGATAGACACAATTACTTTGAGGTTAGCCTGCCGCGAAAACAAGAGCGATATTAATTATTTCGCTCCCGGCAACCTTGAAACCATCACCATCACCCCTATATTATGCCATTGGCTTTGTCTTATATTTGTGGTAGTATACGTAATTATCTTAAATTTAAAGGAATAACGTACCACATGACAACCTTGTATCTGAAAGATCTGGTAAAATCGTATTCCGGCAGACGGGTGGTCAATTCGGTCAGCCTGGACGTCAAAAGCGGCGAAGTGGTCGGGCTTCTGGGCCCCAACGGGGCTGGAAAAACCACAACCTTTTATATGTGCATCGGATTGGTTAGACCTGATGACGGCCGGGTCCTGCTTGACGAGGAGAATATTACCGATTTTCCCATGTATCAGAGAGCCCGCAGAGGTGTCGGCTATCTGCCCCAGGAGACTTCAATATTCCGTAAACTGACTGTCAAACAAAATCTGATGGCAATATTGGAAATTCTACCCATAGATGCGACCGAACGTGCGGAGCGTGCCGATATGCTGCTGGAAGAGTTGGGCATAAAACACCTGCAGAAACAGAAGGCAAGTGTTTTGTCAGGCGGCGAAAAACGCCGTCTTGAAATATCGCGTGCCCTGGCAACCAACCCTTCTTTCATACTTCTCGATGAGCCCTTTGCCGGCATCGACCCGTTGGCCGTCAATGATATTAAAAATATTATCATCCATCTCAAGCGGCGAGGTATTGGTATCCTCATCTCCGATCACAATGTGAGAGAAACTTTAGGGGCCTGTGACAATGCGTATATATTGGTAGACGGCCAGGTTCTCGAATCCGGTCCCCCTGATCAAATAGCCGCCAGCGAAGCCGTATGCCAGGCCTATCTGGGTGATGAATTTCAATTGTAACGCCCGCCTTAAACAGGTAATATAGCCACCCGACTTTCGCATTCCCGCTTCCGAATTCATTTTTTTGTCCTCTGTCTTCTGTCCTCTGACTTCTGTCTTCTTGCTGTTCACAATACCAGCGATTTAATAAAATCCAGCAGCTGGTTGAGGTTCTGGCAGGGTCGCACTTCGTCACAGCAGGCCTGATAGGTGCGCATCTCGCTGTCGCCCGTGTACCAGAAATATTGAGTTTCCGGGTTCAGCCAGATAACACGGCGCGACCGTTGCCGCATCTCCTCCAGAATCTGATCCTCGGGGTTTCCATAGTTGGTTCGGCCGTCGCCGATGACAATCAAAGTGGTCTTTTTGTTGAGGATATCCATATAGCGCTTATTAAACTGGCGTAACGTCAGACCATAATCGGTGGCGGCATTGTATTCGATATTTGCCTCTTTCAGTACTTTTTCAATCGCCTGATTAATCTCACAGTCCTCGAAAATTTTGGTCACTTCTTCCAGGCCGGCTACAAAAACGAAACTGCGAACCTGGGTGAAGCACTCCTGCAGGGAATACAGCATATTGAGCATGAATCTGGCCGCTGACCAGACAGAACCTGAGACATCACACAGAGTAACGATTTTGGTTTTGCGAGGCGGGCGGTTGCGAAAAAAAAGCTCCAGGGGAATACCCTGATAGGCGGCCGCCCGACGCAAGGTTTTCTTAACATCCAGCGAGCCCCTGTTTTTGACGGCATAGCGCCGGCTGGCGGTATCCTTTAATTTGCGAACGAGTTGTTCGATCACCGCGCGCATCGTTTCCACTTCTTTTTTGCTTAAAGAAGCAAAATGGACTTCGCCCAACCGATCCAGGTGCTGTTGATAGGAGGTAGTTATCTGACTGTCATCGTCAAAAGGCCGGGGTTGCCGGGTAAGGAGTCGACGGGTGCTATCCAGTCGGGCATCGAAGAGTTCTTTGAGATCCCGGCGAGTTTCCCAGTGCATGCGATCGCGCTGATCGATTAAAAATTGAGCCAGCGCGTCTTCCAGCGCATTAATCTGCAGCATCATTTCGAGGCGCTGAACCATAGGCCCCAGATTCGACCCCATGCCGCCGCCTTTTCCGTCACCCTCAAGCAAACCCTGCTGCATTTGTTCGAGAAACGGCTGGGGATCACCCCCTAAAAAATCAAGCACGGCCTGCCGGGCAGCATTTCCATTTTGTTCAGGGCTTAAGGCCTGAAGGGTATCTTGGATCCGGTCGGCAAGCGGGTCGGCGTGCGTAATATTCGACTCCTGACGCAGTTCATGGAAAAACAGATCATACAGGCGGTTGAAGTGGAATTGCTCCCGACGGCTTTTAGCGAAATTGGCGCGCAGCACCGCGCCAAACTGAGGTTCATCTATTATGTCGACCAATTCCAGCTGATTGAGGCAATCGAGGACTTCGGAAGTCGAAACCCTCAGCCCCGCAGCACGGGAGATGGCGACGAATTTGAGTATGAGGTTGACCATAAGAAGAATTGCCTAAAATGCGCTAAAATTCCTAAAGTGCCTAAAATTGTGGTGCAGCATTGTTCTTTAATCCCCCAATCCCTCAATTCGGCGCAAATGGCCATAGATCGTGTCCAAAAAAGTTGACTCATTTTAAGAGTAAGCTACGAGATCTGAATTTTAGGCATTTCTACTATCTTCTCGATCTTCTCTGTTACCTGCACTACATCGGTTCTGTATTTGCAGATAACATTCAGGGTGTCGATGACCACCTCAGGCTTTAAATCTTCAACCTGCAAGGCAATCAGGGATTGGGCCCAGTCCAGGGTCTCTGAGATACAGGGCTTCTTTTTTAGATCCAGGTCCCGAATTTTGCGAATGGCGACCACCAGGCGTTCGGCCAAATGATCCTTAATAGCGGGGATCTTCAGTTTTACAATTTCCAACTCCAGGTCACGCTCCGGGTAATCAATGTAAAGATGGATGCATCTTCTTTTGAGTGCATCACTCATGTCCCGGGAATCATTGGAGGTTAAAAATACAAAGGGTATATTGGTTGCTTTGCGGGTCCCCAGTTCCGGAATCGAGACCTGAAAATCACTTAGGACCTCCAATAAGAATGCTTCAAACTCAGGATCGGATTTATCGACTTCATCTATCAGAAGCACGACCGGATGGTCAGAGCCGATGGCCTGCAAAAGAGGACGGGGTTGAAGAAAGCGTTCCGAGAAAAAAGCATCTTCCTGGCAGGCGATCCGATCGACGGCCTCCGACAGTGAAGTTGCCCCCGTAACGACATCGTCGATTTTTCCTTTCACCATCTGGGTATATAGCAGTTGTTTGGCATACTCCCATTCATAAAGGGCTTTGGCTTCATCCAGCCCCTCATAGCATTGCAGTCGGATCAGTTTGCGATCCAGGCTTCGGGCAACGGCCTTGGACAGCTCCGTCTTGCCGACACCGGCAGGTCCTTCCACCAATACCGGTTTCTGAGTAGCCTGGGCTAAGAAGACAACCGTCGCAATAATCTTAGAGCAGATATAATCGGCCTTCTGCAGCTCGGTTTTGACATGCTCGACACTTTTAAATTTCATTTAATATTCCCTCTGAAGAAAAACACCTGAATCTTGCATATGAACGCCTCCGACTCGTGCAAAATTCAGGTAACACATTCTAATGCAATATAAGGTGCTCATTATAATTTTCAATCCCTATATCACAGCACTTCTTCCAAGTACACCTCTATGTAGCGGCGCCAGCGTGTTTGAAATTGCCCTTGCTATCCTGGCCTGCCGTAATTAGATTACTCTCCATACGGGAGATCCAAATCATGACAAAAAGAATGCTGCTCCATCTGAAAAACGAGATGCTGATTGCGAATTGCCTGGCCAACTTCATCGGTGTTTTTTTGGTTAAATTTCTGATAGATATAGGCGAATCTCCATTACCGACCGACGTTTTTCAGAACCCGGTTGTCGACTTTATCGATACGATCTTTACGCCATTTGCATTTTTGTTTGTCGGAATCACCACCTATTTTTACGAAAGGCCGATCAGGCGATATTTAACAGCGAAATACAGCAATACCACCGTATCGCAGAATTTAGCCAGCACGGCTCGTAGAAGAGTCCTTAATGAACCTTTTGTCGCGATCACTTTGGATTTCAGCATGTGGATGTTGTCAACGATAATCTACCCGGTGATGTTCTGGCTCGTGGATGCCGGCCCATATGTAATTCAAAGATCAATCGTACATGGTTTGAGTATCGGTTTGATCACCGTGACGGTTGCGTTTTTCATGTTGGAGCATGTTTCCCAAAAAAGGATGACCCCTCACTTTTTCCCGGACGGCGGCTTATATGCTATACCGCGAACGCTGCGGATCCGGATTCGCACACGACTGGCCGCCCTTCTGGTAGCCTGCAATTTGATTCCATTAATTTCGATAATTCTTTTTATCCAACGTATTGCCAGCAAATATACGGATCCCCTCGTCACTATGGATCTGGTCGGTTCCGCTATCATTATCAATTCGTTGCTTTTCATAGCTATCGGAATCTTTCTGACCGGGCTCGTGAGCCGAAATTTAACCCTGCCCTTAAGAGAAATCATCCAAACTTTGCAAGGAGTCAGGAACGGCCGGTTCGACAAAAAAGTTCAGGTTACCAGCAACGATGAAATCGGTTATACGGGAGACGTGATCAATGAGATGACCGAGGGTCTCAAGGAGCGCGACCGCATTCGCCAATCGCTGGGTATCGCCCAGGAGGTTCAACAGCACCTGCTGCCGCGCCATGCACCCGAAATCAAAGGCCTGGATATTGCCGGCCAAAGTATTTATTGCGAAGAAACCGGCGGAGATTACTTTGATTATTTGACGGCCGGCAAAGACGGGTCAAGAAAGGTTAAAATCGTGGTCGGTGACGTTTCAGATCATGGAGTTGCCTCGGCCCTGTTAATGACCACGGCGCGGGCTTTCATCCGTCAGCGGGCCTCAAGAGCCGGCAACCTCAACCAGATTGTAGGCGATGTCAATCGCCAGATATCGATGGATGTGGAGGACTCCGGCCGTTTTATGACCCTGTTTTTATGTGAAATCGACAGTCAAATCAAAACCATCCGCTGGGTCAATGCCGGTCATGATCCGGCGGTCATGTTTGACCAACGTAGCGGAAGCTTTGTAGAACTCACCGGACGCGCACTGCCGTTAGGTGTCTCTGAGAAGGCAGGCTATCAGGAATCCCAACGCAAGCTTGCGCCGGGTCAAATCATTTTAATCGGCACCGATGGGATCTGGGAATCCCAAAACACCGAGGGACAAATGTTCGGCAAAGAAAGGTTCCGCAAGGTTATCCGCACCCATGCCGCGAAATCAGCCATAGAGATCCTGCAGGCGGTGTTTGACGAAATCGATGAGTTCTGCCATCCGCTGGAAAATGAAGACGATGTGACGTTGGTGGTTATTAAGGTTGATTCTCAAACGAACTTGAATTAGATACAGAGTTTTGTGTCAGATCCTAAAATTATTAAGAAAGCAATTCTGATGGACTCGTAAAAAGTCAGAATCCTCAAATTTCGATCTCATAACTTATAGAAATTATCAAGTGTGAAATTTGAAAATCGGTTCTTTTCGGACTTTTTACGAGACCGTCAATTCTAGTTTGGCAAATCTAATTTGGCACCACACAAAACCCGGGAGGCAAGCATGGACAAACCGATTGAAAATTACTGGAAGCTGCGGCTGGTTGATCTGAAAACCGCTCTGGAATCAAATAACTTCGAGGTCTACCTGGCAGACGATCGTCAAGCGGCCAGTAAAATCGTACTGGATGACATCATACCCAAATTGAATGCCAATTCCATATCATGGGGCGGGTCCATGACCTTTCTAGCTGCCGCCGGACTGTATGACCGATTAAAAGATAATAAAGAGATTGAGGTGCTGGATACCTTTGATAAAAGCGGTTCCAGTGACCAAATACTTGAACGGCGCAGACAGGCCCTGCTGGTCGATCTATTTATCACCGGCACAAATGCGATAACGGAGACCGGCCAACTGGTGAACCTGGATATGATCGGCAACCGTATCTGTGCCCTGACCTTCGGCCCCAAATGGGTGATCATACTGGTCGGTCGCAACAAACTCGTTGCTGATTTGGATGAAGCCATGTACCGGATTAAAAATTATGTCGCCCCGGCCAACTCGATGCGGCTGGACAAAAAAACACCCTGTGCCAAGACGTCCTATTGCCAAGAGTGCGAAAGTCCGGATCGAATCTGCAACACGTGGACCATCACTGAAAAATCTTTTCCAAAAGGAAGGGTCAAGGTTGTGTTGATAAATGAGGATCTTGGTCTCTAAAAATCGATTATTATAAACTTATTCAACCAGTTAACGATTCAACTATGCCTGGATTTCTGAGGCAAGGAGGTAACAATGAAAATACTAGTAGGATATGACGGTTCCAATGTTTCCAAGGAAGCCGTATCTCTGGCCGAACAACATGCAAAGACGTTCAAGGCTGAAATTATTATCGCACACTCGATGGTCGGTGGGCCTGAAGTGCCGCGCAAAGATTTCGAGATCGCCGAAAATAATATCGAACATGAAAAGAACCGGCTGCTGGACAGTCAAATCCCGTGTGAATCGGTTCTATCGGTTCGCGGATTTCAAGCCGGTGAGGATCTGGTTCTACTGGCCGAAGAAAATAAAGCTGACGAAATCATTATCGGCGTACGTCGGCGATCAAAAGTCGGCAAACTGCTTTTCGGCTCCACCGCTCAATATGTAATCCTGAATGCGCCCTGTCCGGTGGTTTCGGTTAAATAGGAGGTAAATTTTGACAGTATCGTTTGTGTGGTTTGATATTGGTTATACACTGCTTTACATGCAGCGCGAAGTCACCTATCAACAGGCGTTAAAGAAATTAGGCCATGAGGTTCCGCTGGATGACATTGAACGGGAATTTCATTTAACGGATAAACTTTTCATGCGGGAATATCCGGGCCTTTTTCTAAAAGCAAGAGAAGTCTTCATGCCGTCGTATCTGGGCATCATGAACTACCGTTTGGGATTGAGTCTGAATGTTTGTGAACTGGATTTATGCTGGGATGAAATAAAAAAGAGCATCGATAACTACTGGCTGCCGTTTGATGGCGTAAAAGAAGTACTGGCTGAACTAAGGCAAAATTCGGTTGGGCTGGGCGTTATTTCCAACTGGGATTGCACGGCGCGGGATATCCTGTCCGCAACCGGACTGATCGATTTTTTTGACCACCTGGTTATTTCGTGCGAGGTGGACTGCATAAAACCGGATCCCCGCATCTTTGATATCGCTTTGCAAAAAGCAGCTGTACCGGCCCGGGACTGCATCTATATCGGAGACAATTACTATGACGATGCCCTTGGCAGTCGCAAGGTCGGCATGCCGGCTTTGATTATCAATCGCTTTGGGAAACTGGGCGTGGAAGAGATTGAAGATTGTCCGGTGATCGGTCACTTGTCCGATCTTTTTAACTTAATCCCTGAATTCAAGGAACAAAAATAATATGGCAAGCAATCCTGATACGCCAATCATCAGTATTGATCGCGGAGCTACTTTCACGGATTTTGCGATGGTTGAATCCGGTCGTTTGAAAGAAACATTCAGTCTTGAAAATCGAAGTTGGCAAGCCATCAGTTCCTCCTATGCGCATTTGAATACCAAATATCATTCGGACCATATCGTATTCTCGGGTTGTGCGACCGGTATGCCCGCTGCCATGCAGGAGCGCATCAACATCATTGCTGAAATTGACGCCATCGGATTTGGGGGGGCGGCGCTGGTGAATAGCAGCAATTGCGTTGTCGTGAGTATGGGCACCGGTACTGCAGTTGTTCATTTCATTAATAACAGTGCCAAGCATGTCGGCGGCTCCGGTGTCGGCGGCGGCACCATCAAAGGGTTAGCTTCTCTGATATGCGGCATAGAGGATCCGCTGCAACTAGACGCACTGGCCATGCAGGGCAGTGCATCAAACCTTAATCTGACCATTTCGGATCTGGGATATGAAGAAATCAGTTTTTTGGGTGCGGACATGACGGCAAGCAATTTCGCATCGGTCAAGTCAAAAAAAACTGAAGATCTGGCGGCTGGTATTTTGCGCCTGGTGGGAGAAACGGTTGGTATTATTTCCTCAATTTGTGCCCGGGAGTTAAATTGCCGCGAAAATATCGTAATGGTCGGCAAGGTTGCCCACAGCCCCTACATCCGGCAAATTTTGAACCTGGTCGGGAAGCTGTATCAAACCCGGTTTCTGTATCCGGCTAATCCGGGATTTGCCACAGCTTACGGCGCAGCTTTAAAGTATCAGCACGATCAACGGATTGGTTAGAGGTGATTATTCATTTTGTATGATTATGGCCTTTTATAAATTAGTTAGCCACGAATTGACACGAATAACCACGAATTAAGAATATAATCAGAAACGGGGTTCTTTCAAAAACAATTTCGTGAAAATTCGTGTTGATTCGTGGCTTCTTTCATCCTTCTAATTTGTTCCATTTTTTCATATAGAAATTGAAAACCTCCGAATATTACCGGAGTCGAGTCTTGACTATGAAAATTACCACAATCGGCTGGTGGGGGGCTTATCCGAATGCCGGCGAGGCGACCTCGGGCTATCTATTGGAGTCTGAAGGTTTCTCTGCTCTCATCGATTGCGGATCAGGCGTGTTGGCTCAGCTGCAAAAATATACGGCCCTGCAGACTATCGACGCGGTCGTCCTGTCTCATTATCATTCGGACCATGTGGCGGATTTAGGGTGTTTGCAATATGCATCCAGAATTTTAATGGATCTGGGTCAGCGAAAACAGCCCCTGAAGATTTACGGACACGCTGAAGATAAAAATTTCGATGTTTTAAATTATTTACAATACAGCACAGGATACGCCTTTGACAAGCGGACGAACTTGCAACTGGGTCCCTTAAAATTTACGTTCTGCCGCAATATTCATCCGGATCCGTGCTATTCAATGCGGATTGAGGAAAACGACCTTGCCTTGGTATATATTTCAGACACCGGATACACTGATGACCTGGTGCAATTCGCTCATGGGGCCGACTTGCTGCTCTGTGAATCGAGTCTATACGATGAATACCAGGGACGGATACCCGGGCATTTGACTGCCGGTGAGACAGGCCATATCGCAGCTGCCGCCGCCGTCCGACACTTGGTATTGACGCATTTGCCGCATTTTGGCAATCACAGCATGCTGGTTGAACAGGCCCGCAAAAAATATAATGGCCCTGTCGAACTGGCGACAACCGGCAAGTGCTGGAAATTATAAGTAAATAATCATTAATAAGGATTTCGCCTGAGACAGGTTTCATTCACGGTTAGAAAGGAATGATAAATTTTACTTTTCGCTCTCAGAAGATTCGGCCGCTTGATCTTGACGGTTTTACTGATATCGACGATCGTGTTTGTTGTAATCCGGGTAATTCCGGGCGACCCGGCCCTGGTGATTGCAGGCATTGATGCGTCGCAATCAGACATCGATGCCATCCGGGCCAAGCTGGGAACCGATGAGCCGATGCTATCCCAGTACGTCAACTGGATCTGGGATGTTATTCGCTTTGATTTCGGCGATTCCATGATTTCCGGTCAACCGGTCACCCGCCTGGTATTAGAGCGCTTCCCGCTGACTTTGTCTCTGGCCCTGATGGGCATTGTTATTTCAATTATTATTGCGATTCCCCTGGGCGTGATTTCTGCGGTTAAGAGATGGTCATTTTGGGATTATCTGGGCATGGCTTTTTCCCAGATTGGAATGGCCGTGCCGAGTTTTTGGCTGGGCATTCTGTTGCTTCTTTTGTTTTCTGTTAAAATCAAAATTTTCCCCCTGTTTGGCTCCGGCACCATTATGCATCTGATCCTGCCGGCGATATCCTTGGGGATTGCAAGGGCGGCCGTACTTCTACGCCTGACCAGGGCATCCATGACGGAAGAACTCAGCAAGGAATACGTAGTAACCGCCAGATCCAAGGGGCTGACCAATCGCATGGTCTACTACAAGCACGCCCTAAAAAATGCGCTGCTGCCGATCATTACGATCGGTGGTATCCAACTCGGCTATATGCTGGGAGGGGCCATTATCATTGAACAGGTTTTTTCATTACCAGGCCTGGGAAGGCTTTTTCTGTTCGGCGTCTATCAGAGAGACTTTCCGTTGATACAGGGCGGAGTTGTTTTCGTGGCATTTGTCTTTTCCCTGATCAATTTTATAGTTGATATGTTGTACAGTGTTTTGAATCCCAAAATAAGGATCAGCTAATTAATCCGCCCTGAAAAAAGGAACGATTTCAGAGCTATAGATCGCTATTGGCAATTGAAGCAGCTTGTTAGGCCTAATCGCCGGCGGCTTAATTACTTTATGCTTCGCATATTTTTCTTTTAGTTTTAATTTTTACATGGTTAACTGCAAAGCTCGGCTGATTGGGATTACGATGGCTATTTTTATCACGGAGTAATTAGCGGTGGCTGAAAACGAATATCTGCTTGACATTCAGGATCTGGATGTCAGTTTCGAAGCGCGGCAGGGCCCGGCCCATGCCTTGCGGGGATTCAATATTAGCCTGCGTCCCGCTGAAACCCACGCCCTGGTTGGCGAGTCGGGTTCCGGCAAAACGGTGACGTCCATGTGCATCATGGGACTTTTAGCCATTCCGCCCGGCAGGGTGAATCGCGGTAAAGCTATTTTCCAGAACCGGGATCTGCTGCAGCTTACTGAAAACCAGCGGCGCAAAGTGCGGGGCAAAGATATCGGGATGATCTTCCAGGAGCCCGGCAAATATCTTAATCCCGCCTATAAAATCGGCGAACAGATAACCGAATCACTGATTTTGCACTTTCAAATGAAGAAAAAGGCTGCCACCGAAAAGGCCCTGGAACTATTGAGTCTGGTTGGTCTGGGTAAAAACAGGCGTGTTTTGAGCAGTTATCCCCATGAACTATCCGGCGGAATGAAGCAGCGGGCCATGATTGCCATGGCAATTTCCTGTCATCCGGCTTTGTTAATTGCCGATGAGCCGACCACTGCTCTGGATGTAACACTCCAGCTGCAGATTTTGAGATTGCTTCTCAAACTCAAGGACAGGTTCGGCATGGGGATCCTGTTCATTTCCCACGACCTCGGTGTCGTCAAAGATATTGCGGATAGAGTGTCGGTCATCTATGCCGGTAAGATCATCGAGTCGGCCACCAAAAACCAATTATTTGAAAATCCTTTGCATCCTTATACCAAATTGCTTTTATTATCGATTCCGGATGCAGCCAAACGCGGCGGGCGCTTACGGGCCATTCCGGGAAACGTGCCCGATGCGGAGAATATTCCCGCCGGGTGCAGTTTTCATCCACGCTGTCCCCTGACAGAAGATGTATGCCGTGCTGAGATACCCCCGGATATCGGTTATGGAGACGGCCACACGGCCGCCTGTTTTTTGATCGGCAAGAAATGGATCGATTCATAGAGATAAAAAATCTGGTAAAGGACTTTTACGGACGGGGCTTGCTGAATCGCCGCAAACCCGCCCTGCGGGCAGTCGACCGCGTCAGTTTCAACATCGACCGCAATACGGTGTTCGGCCTGGTGGGAGAATCGGGCTGTGGTAAAACCACGCTGGTAAGATCGATCCTGTACCTTGATCCACCAACATCCGGTGAAATCAGGGTTGACGGAGTATCACTGGATAACCTATCATCCCGCCAACTCAGATCTTTCCGTAAAAGAATGCAAATTGTCTTTCAGGATCCCAACAGTGCCCTGAACCCTAAAATGCGAATTGACGCTAGTCTGGCAGAAGGACTGGTTAACCGCGGATTTCCTGCGGTAGAGCGCGACAGGCGCATTAGACGCCTGCTGGGTCTGGTAGGAATTGCATCAGCCCACCGCTCTCGATTTCCCCATGAATTTTCGGGCGGTCAAAAACAGCGAATCGTCATCGCGCGGGCATTGTGCATGGAGCCTGATTTCCTGGTCCTGGATGAACCGGTTTCAAACCTCGATGTCTCGATCCAGGCCCAAATCATCAACCTTCTGCTGGATCTCAAAAAAGAGCTGGCGCTGACATATCTGTTTATTTCACATGATTTGAATCTGGTGGTTTATTTCAGTGATCGACTGGGTGTAATGTATCAGGGACGGCTGGTGGAGTTGGCATCAGCCGATCAGATTATGAGAAATCCCTGCCACCCTTATACGCGCAAGCTTTTTTCATCGGTGCCGGGAAAACAAACGGACATTGAAGAAGATGATGATTCAGGGCCGGTAAGTTCCGGAGGGCTTAAAGCAGCAAGGTCCCTTGCCGGCTGTCCCTATGCCGATGAGTGCCCCATCGGTGATCGAGAATGTAGCGAAGAAGAACCTGTTTTAGTAGAAATAACAGCCGGACACCGGGTCGCCTGTTTTAAGGCGTAAGAAAGGCGATGGTTAAAAGGTTCTGGGTTCAGAGACCTGTCCGCCTTCAGCGGCAGGGTTGAACAGCGAACCGCAGAACAGCAGAATATCGAACCGCAGAATTTCGAAGGATAGAATCGCTGCGCTCTGTCTTTTGAATTCATCATAATCGATAGAATTCCTGCCTTCGACATTCGATATTCGCTTTTTTATCCTCGGGTGAGACGCCGCTATGCTGGAGTCTCTTTTTCGATCAATCTGGCTACTTCAGCGGCCAGCTACAGCGCTGAACCCTGAACCCTTGAACCTATATCTAAAAGGAGGAAATCATGAAAAAATCAATCTATTTTTTTGGATGCCTGGTACTGACGCTCTTGCTGGGGACCGCAGTCATGATCAACCCTGCCCCGGCGCAAGCCAAAACATTAAACTTTGCGTTGGCGGGCAACCCGGATACCCTGGATCCCCACAAAACTTCGGGCACGCTTACCTTCCAGACCATTAAATCAGTATATGACACGCTGGCGGAACCGGATATGAGCGGAAAACTGGTGCCGGCCCTGGCAGATCGGTGGCAGGTTTCCGAGGATGCACTGACCTGGACGTTTTTTCTAAAAAAGGGGGTTGTTTTTCACAATGGCGATACATTCACGGCGCATGATGTCAAAGCGACTTTCGACAGAGTCATGGACAAAGCCACCGCCTCGCCCAAAGCAAAAGAATTTCGCTCCATTACTGCGATTGAAGCTGCCGACGATTTTACCGTCATCTTCAAGTTAAAAGAGCCCTCCTCACCTTTGCTGGCGACCCTGGCGTCGGGCTGGGGAG
The DNA here is from genome assembly GCA_902749685.1 of Olavius sp. associated proteobacterium Delta 1. Taxonomy (GTDB): domain Bacteria; phylum Desulfobacterota; class Desulfobacteria; order Desulfobacterales; family JAFDCJ01; genus JAFDCJ01. Next base: position 14,697 of record CACVKW010001440.1, read on the forward strand.
CCATTTTGCCCAAGAGCTTGATCGAGGCCGGGCACGATTTTGGCAACCAACCGGTCGGAACCGGACCGTTTGTGCTAAAAAATTGGATCCGGGACAGTCGAATCATACTGGACAAAAATGAGAAATACTGGATAAAAGGGCATCCGAAGCTGGATCAGATTATCATGCACATCATCCCGGAACGGTCCATTTCGGTTCAGGGCCTGATATCCGGACAGATTGATGTGGCCTATCTCATTGACAAGGATGATTTGCCCATCCTGGAGGCCAGCAAGGATGTCAAAATCGATAAATCCATGACAGCGCTGATTCTGGTTATGTCCATCAATTGCAGCAACCCCGTATTGCAGGATGTCCGGGTACGCCAGGCCTTAAACCATGCCATTGACAAGCAGAAAGTGCTGGATGTGGCTTACGGCGGCGGCAAACCGATTGGCACGTTCATGGATTACAGCAATGCCTATTACAGGGATTTCGCCTCGCTTTATCCCTATAATCCGGAGAAGGCTAAAAAGCTGCTGGCAGAGGCCGGCGTCGGGCAGGATACGGTTTTTGAGCTGTTTTTGCCGCAGAATTACGAAATACATGTCAAAGCCGGTGAAATGTACCAGGACATGCTGACCAAAGTCGGACTGAACGTGAAAATCAAACTGGTGGATTGGTCGACCTGGATCAGTGACGTGTATCGCGGTGGCAAATACGACCTGACCGTTATTGACCACACCGGAAAACTTGACCCGGACGGCACCCTGGGCAGCTATGGTACCAAAAGCCGCTATGTCAAATGGATCAATCCCCGCGCCGCCGAACTGATCGGTCAGGCCCGCAAAGTGTCCGGGTTTGAAAATAGAAAGCGGCTTTATGACGAAGTATTGGAACTTATGGCCAATGAAGTCCCGTTCATGTACCTGGGGTCATCATACCGCCATACCGCGGTCAGAAAAAATGTCTCAGACTTTAGAATGACACCCAAACTGGACACATTTGATTTCAGATGGACCACGGTGAATTGAATATTTTCGATTGAATATTGAATATTTAAGGTACTCTTTCGATTTTAAAAATGACGGAGCGTAGCGACATCCACTCCGCCTTGTATGGTGAATCAATTTGCAATCTTCAATTCCGCCTTGTCCGGTTTAGGGGTAGCTTTCGGGAATGCAACGCTTATGCATACTCAACGCAACATCATATCCTATCTTTCGATTTTATTTCTGGTGATCCTGGGAGTTGCCGCCACGGCAGCTCCCCTGATGGCACCTTACCATCCAACCGTCCAGAACCTGGAGCAGCGTTTTAAATCACCCGACGGTCAGCACCTTCTGGGAACCGACAATTTTGGCAGAGACATTCTGAGCCGCATAATTTACGGCTCCAGGTCCGCCCTGCTGGTGGGTATTGTTGCCGTCACAATCGCCGTAATTATCGGCTCGATCGTCGGGTTGGCAGCCGGTTTGACCGAAGGTTGGGTCGACAACTTATTAATGCTGCTGATGGACAGCCTGCTGTCGTTTCCGACAATATTGCTGGCCATCACCGTGGTGTCTTTTCTGGGCTACGGCCTGCTGCAGGTCATGCTGGCCATTGGTATTATTTTCAGCCCTGTTTTTGCCCGTCTGGTTCGGGCGGAAACCCTGGCCATCAAAACCGAGGCCTATGTCGAAGCGTCACGGTCACTGGGCAGCCCGATCGTAAAAACGGTGTATAAACATATCATTCCCAACCTGCTGGGCAAAGTCATCGTTCAATGCTCCATTACATTTGCACTGACCATCGTCATCGAAGCGTCCCTCTCATATTTAGGGCTGGGTTCTCAGCCGCCGGATCCCAGCTGGGGGCTGATGCTCAAGGACGCCCGCAACTATCTGGTATTGGCGCCCTGGATGGCAATTTATCCCGGTCTGGCACTGGCATTGACGGTACTATGCTTTAATATCCTGGGCGATACCCTGGCGGAAAAGCTGAATCCGAAGTTGTGACTGGGTGCTGGATACAGGATGCTCGATACCAGATACCAGATGCCGGAAGGATAAACATAGTTATGGGGTGTAATGCTCAGGGAAAAGAGAACCGCAGAATATCGAATAACGAATAACGAATTTCGAAGGAATGTATTCTGCCCGTCTTGAGCCTCCCTTCGAGAGCCTCAGGGTCAAATGACTGGGTCGAACGGTCTATTTTAAAAGGCTGAGCAAAATGATCTGCTAATTTAAAGCTGCAATCCAATATTCAAACTGGAATAGTTTCCGACTTCCGCATTCAGCATTCCGAATTCAATAGATCCGGTATCTGTTATCTGTCTTCTGACATCTGGCTTCCGGCAGAAAGGAGTGTAACTTGAAAATTGGCATCCTATCCGACATCCATGTCGATCTTGAAGGTTCCGATCCCCAACGATTGCTGCAGGGAATTGTGGCGGCAATTAAAGAACATAATGTGGCGATCATGATTATCGCCGGTGACGTGGCCAATGACTTCGAGGTCACCCTTCGATTTCTCCATCAACTTGAAGCGGCGGCAGGAGTACGCTGTCTTTTTGTTCCGGGCAATCATGACATCTGGAATGAGAAACACCCCGATAAAACGGCCTGGCAAACCTATCACGGCCTGGCGAAGTTTACCGGCAACCTTGTCAGAGGGCCTGTCGAGTTGACGGATCAATGGGTGGCAATCGGGGATCTTGGCTGGTATGATTATTCCTTTGGCAGCCCGGATTACACCATCGCTGAATATGACCGTATGGAAATCAATGGCCGGCTGTGGCAGGATAAGATTAAAGCCGTATGGGGAAAATCGACCATCGAGATGCATCAGTATTTTTATCGCAAGCTTGAAAAACAGCTGGATAGCTGCAAACACAAGAGCATAATTCTGGTTACGCATGTGCTGCCGGTCATTGATTTTACCGTACAGCCCCCGGATAAAATGTGGCATTACCTGAATGCCTTTTTAGGCAGTCAACAATACGGTGAACTGGCCTTAAAGTACGCCGTGAAATATTCGATCAGCGGCCATGTCCATTATCGACGACAGGTAAAATACGAAAACACCACGTTCATCTGCAATTGCTTAAATTACGCCAGCCAGTGGATTGACAACGATGACCCGGTGGTTGAGGTGAAAAAAGCCTTTAAAACCATTGAAATTAATTAGTCCGCCCTGAAAATTAGCACACTAGGGCTGTAAATTGTTCCTTGAGAACTGAAGCTTCTGCTTGTTTGAAAGTCCCGCGGATTAATTATTATATGCTGCGCATTTTTTTCTGTTCTATTCTCTTTGTTCAGAATGAAATAAACGATTTTCCGGTAGGAATTTATACGGATACCAATGAGATATAAAATTATCGCATGCCCTGATCAATACTTGAATTGACAGGATTGGAAGGCAAGATAAAACTTCGATTGACCATATGATGAAAGATTTTTGGAGGTTTCCATATTCAAGATAAGTTTACATATCTTCAATTTTGAAAGCACGAATTTACTACAGATACCATAGCATGATATCTGCAATTGAGGCTCATCTGCGGTTAGTTGGGGATCTGTAGCTTTCACCACAATTTATTTCGTTTTTTCTTTAAGCCTTCTTTCCGCCAGGCAGTATATACCTTCTCCGGCATGTCCGGGTTCAGGGCATTTATTACAAGAAATACATGCAGCCTTCGTAAGATTGCCTGCTTTCCATTGCTTAATCAACCCTGGTTCCCGGATTAAAGGTCTACACATAGAGATATAATCCGCTACACCTTCCTCAATTAGAAGATCAGCAATTTGAAAAGATCTAATGCCTCCCACAAGTATTAATGGTATATTAACCTTTTCTTTTAATGCTCTAGCAGCTTCTTTGAAATAAGCCTCTTTATCCGGCGAATTGATCTGCTTCCGGGATGGTCTGAGGTCTCCTGAAACCCAGGTTCCACCGCTCAATTCAATAGCATCAACACCTCCTTCGTAAAGCATAGCACAGACTCCTAAGGATTCATCGAGCGTAAGCCCTTCATTTAGAAAATCCTCTGAATTGATCTTAACCAAGATAGGGTAGTCCCGCCCTACTTCTATTCTCACCTTCTCCATCACTTCCATGACAATCCTTGCCCGGTTTTCCAAACTCCCTCCATAAGCATCTGTTCTTTTATTAAAAGCTGGAGAAAGGAATTGACTAAGTAGATATCCATGGCCAGCAAAGATTTGAATACCGTCGAATCCTGATTCTTTTGCCCTTTTAGCGGCACTTGTAAAGGCTTCAATAATATCTTGGATAATTTCCAGGCTCATCTCTTTTCCGACTGTAGACATTTTGCGCCCGGTTGGAAGTTTCCAATTAACGGAGTCCTCAACCTCAGATGGAGCAAGAGGGATTTGACCTGTTAATTTGGAATTTGCAAAAAATCCGCCGTGATGAATCTGCATGACGATCTTCGTATCCTGTTTATGAACTGCTTCGGTCATTCTTTTATGTTTATCAATTAGTTCATCCTTATAAATTCCTAGCATTTTTCGATGGGATTGCCCATCAGGTCTAACATAGGTGGCGCTTGAAATGATTAATCCAACTCCACCTCCAGCAAGCTTTTCCATGAGGTCGATAAGCTGGGCAGTAGGTGCTCCATCCTCCGTCGCCATTCCCTCCCAAGTGGCAGATCGCACAAACCGATTTGATAGAGCCATACCGTTGATTTCTGTTGCATCAAATAATTCTGACATACATTCCCCCAAATTTTAAATATGAAGAAATCTAAAGATTGCCATTTTCTCTCAGTATAACGCCAAATTGCGAAAAAACCACACCTTTCAAGCCTTTGATATCATAAAATATCACAAATTGCCCCAAACTACCGATATGTAGATGTAATCCCAACTATGGCAAAAATACAAATATCATAAATGATGGCTGTCAAGTCAAGTAACTCTTGATTCCGATGATAATACATTCGTTTCCGTCCAATAACAAACCACACCCACCGTCCCGAAATCAAAGACCTAACCCGGCGTCAAACTATCCGTCAGAAATACCTTTCGATTTCACTTGACATTCCGCTTCCCATCTCTTAAGTTTTGGAAGTCAATTTGTTAGGGGTGGCTTGATCAGCCTGAGAACACACCCTCCGAACCTGACCTGGTTAATGCCAGCGTAGGGAAACGAGTATGAATACAGTCTGCATTGCTAATAAAGCCGTTTCCCCGGTTGGAAACGGCTTTTTTATTTGGATAAATATGGGCCTGCACTACAAAATTGATTTTCTAAACTTGTAAAGACAGCGAGGAGGCATTATGGCTACTCTATCTGAAATGGCAGCCGACAATCTGGCGCTGCTGCGTGAAAAAAAACCGCTGATTCACAATATCACCAACTATGTCGTTATGAATTACACGGCCAACGCACTGCTGGCCATGGGAGCCTCACCGGTAATGGCCCATGCCCAAAACGAAGTGGAAGATATGGTTTCATTTGCCGGAGCCCTGGTTCTCAATATCGGCACCCTGACAGATGACTGGATTGCATCCATGGTCAAAGCCGGTATAAAAGCTTCAGCATTGCAGACACCGATAATTCTGGATCCGGTGGGCTCCGGCGCAACACCGCTGCGTACCCAATCGGCCAAGCGAATAATTGATCAGACCAAAATCAGTGTCATCCGAGGCAATGCTTCGGAAATACTGTCTTTACGACATGCAGACTCTAAAACCAAAGGCGTCGATTCGGTTCATTCGGTCGATGAAGCGGCCGATACGGCCAGGATACTGGCTGAAGAACTGCAGACGACCCTGGCAATTACCGGTCCCGTCGATTTAATCACCGACGGTCAACGGGTGGTCCGGGTCTCAAACGGTCACCCCTTGATGGGGTATGTTACGGGCACCGGATGCACCGCAACGACTGCCATCGGTGCTTTTCTGGCCGTCGACAGTGATCCGGTCAGTGCGACTGCCACCGCCCTGGCGTTCTTCGGATTGGCCGGTGAAGTCGCCGGTCAATCGGCATCTGCACCGGGAAGTTTCATGATCCAGATGTTGGATGCGCTTTACACCATTACGCCGGATGAACTGAGGAAGGGGTGTAAAATTGAAGCAGAGTAACCCTTAGGCAAGCATTATGAAATTACAAAATATAGATTATTCATTGTATCTCGTCACCGATCGTGAACTGGCCGGCGGCCGCTCCACCCTGGAAATCGTCAAGGCGGCAGTTCAGGGCGGCGTCACCTGCGTTCAGCTGCGCGAAAAAGACTGTTCTACCCTGGATTTTATCGAGCAGGCCTTTACCATTAAAGATTTTCTCAAGGCCAGGGGCGTGCCGCTGATCATCAATGATCGGGTGGACGTGGCACTGGCCATCGAGGCGGATGGTGTCCATCTCGGTCAAACCGATATGCCGTTGGATATCGCCAAAAAAATTGTCGGCGATTCCATGATCACCGGCATTTCCGCCGAGTCGCTCGAAGACGCCATTGAAGCTGAAAAAGGCGGTGCGGACTATTTAGGCGTCAGCCCGATTTACGCCACACCGACCAAGACCGATACCGCGCCGCCCCTGGGCCTGGAAGGATTGCGGGCCATTAGAGAGGCGGTAAAATTACCGCTGGTCGCTATCGGCGGATTAAATCGGGAAAATTCAGCAGCGGTGATAGAAAACGGCGGTGACGGAGTGGCGGTGGTATCTGCCATCGTAGCCGCCGGTGATCCCGCGGCCGCAGCCGCTGAAATTAAGCAGATTATCGATGAGGCCCGCAGACCATGCCCTTAAAAAGAATCGGTGAATTCGGCTTTATCAAAAAGATCAGCCGCGGATGTTTAATTCGACCAGACAGCATCATTAAAGCGATCGGCGATGACGCAGCTGCCTTTACGACAGACCCCGCCCGGGTATCATTGATCACAACCGATTTGCTGGTTGAAAGAATACACTTTTTACGAAATGCGATTAGCGGGTTCGATCTCGGATATAAATCGCTGGCGGTAAACCTGAGTGATATTGCCGCCATGGGGGGGACCGCCCGTGAATCATTTGTCAGTATTGCCATCCCTGAAGACTGTCCGCTGGATTATCTGGAGGCCATTTACGATGGCATGAAGGATCTGGCGACTAAATTTGAGGTCAACATCCTGGGCGGCGATACGACCGGATCCAAAGTCGATTTAATCATAAATGTCGTCGTACACGGAACGATCGCCAGAGAAGAAATGTTGTGCCGGGATGCGGCCCGGCCCGGAGATATCATCTTTTCAACCGGTTATCTGGGCGACAGTAAAGCCGGTTTGCACCTGATCCTGAATAACATCCCGGCCGACTCAGCTGAATGGCGCAACCTGCTTAGGGCGCATCTCCTGCCCGTTCCCCAGCTTGCGCAGGGACGGTTTTTGGCGCAGCGGTCTGCCGTAAAGGCAGCCATTGATACCAGCGACGGACTGAGTTCAGACCTCGGTCACATTGCGGAAGAAAGTGGGGTCGGCGCAGTTCTTTATGCGGATAAAATACCGGTTTCCGGGGATCTCAAGGAATTTTGTCAGCAATTTAATTTCGATCCGGTTGAATACGCCCTTTCCGGTGGTGAGGATTACACCCTGCTGTGCACGGTATCACCGGCAGAAGCCGAAGTAATTGCCGCAGATTTTCAAAAGAAGTTTAAGCGCCCCCTGTTTAGGATCGGTGAAATAACCGCCGGGAAAGAAATGAATATAATTTTCCCGGACGGCTCATCCAGTCCGATCGCATCTTCCGGCTGGAACCATTTTAAAGATGAGTGACAGTCATTCCAACCGCACAAAACGTATTGGGTAGGTTTACCTGATAGTCCTTAGTCGTCGCGGAGTGGATGATCGCTGCCGAAAACGGATTCTGTTTGAGACCACTAGGGATCGTTTTGAATGAACAGTTTCGACACCATGGTCTTTTTTGAACTCTGAATCCGGTATCGGGCACAATAGTTTGTATTCAAGTTGATTTCTGTTCATTCATTACGAACCCTTGTGGTCGAGTTCAGGCGGTTTCGGTGGCGATTATCAACGTAGCGGGTAAACTTTGAGAAACTCCTCGACTCCTCAAATAACTAATAACAATCTATTAGGAAACATGATGAAGAGCCCAAATCACAAACGAAAATATCACAAGGTCCTGACCATCGCCGGTTCGGACTGCGGCGGCGGTGCCGGCATTCAGGCTGACCTGAAGACCATGTCGGCCATCGGGTGCTACGGTATGTCGGTTATCACGGCTTTAACGGCCCAAAATACCCGGGGCGTCACCGGAATACACGCCGTCCCCCCGTCGTTTGCCGCCGATCAGATAGCAGCTGTGTTCAGCGATATCGGCGCGGACGCCGTAAAAATCGGCATGCTCTATTCGGCGGAGCTGATCGAGGTCATCGCCCAGCAGCTAAAAATATATGGCGCTCAAAAAATAATTCTGGATCCGGTAATGGTTGCTCAAAGCGGGGATAAACTTTTACAGGACGATGCCATCCTGGCCATCAAGGAATACTTGATGCCGCTGGTCGATGTCGTGACCCCGAATATTCCGGAAGCCGAGGTGTTAATTGATCGCAGCATCCTGGGACTTGAGGACATGCAAACTGCGGCCAAATCATTGGCCGGATACGGCAGTCGCAGCGTTCTCATCAAAGGAGGACATCTGGAAGACAGCGACAGCACGGACCTGCTTTATCTAACAGGCGAAGATCGATTTGTCAGGCTGGATGCGCAACGCATTGCAAGTAACAATAATCACGGCACCGGCTGCACCCTGTCATCAGCAATCGCCAGCTACATGGCCCGGGGCGATGATATCGAAGCAGCGGTGCGCAAAGCCAAAACTTACATCCAGAACGCCATCCGGGCCGGTGCTGATTATACTATCGGGCACGGCCATGGACCGGTGCACCATTTTTTTGAATTTTGGCAGTAGCCCCTTTAACTTGGTAAAGTTTATCTCTACTTCAGCCACGGCTATGTTAGGGACTAAAATAGCATAATATAAGAGTGCCTAAAGTGATCTAAATTGCCTAAAATGCCTAAAATTAAGGAGACGCTTCGCTCAATCTTTTAATTTATTGATTTTATCCTTTAATCCCCCAATCCCTCAATTCCTAAATCCCTCAATTTGGCGTAAATAGACATAGCTCGCGTCCAAAAAAATTGACTCATTTTAAGAGTAAGTTACGAGATCTGAACTTTAGGCATTTCGTATCACCCTATCATTTTGTAAAAAACCGCTGTGGAAACGGCCCAGACAAGCACCAGAAGCGAAACCAGCGCGCAGCTACCGGCCAGCAATTTATGAAAGAAGTTTTCCCTTCTTTTCTCCTGATAGCCCAGCAAAAAGCCTAATCCAATCCCGGCTATAATCCCGCCGCCATGTCCCCAGTTATTAATTCCCGGAACCACGAAACCAAAAATAAAAAGAAATACCACCCACATGGAAATTTGCTTATAGAGCGCTCTGCCGTAAACTCCACCGCGGCTTTTGCCATAATAAAGTATCGCGCCGACCAGGCCGCAGACCGAAGCCGAGGCCCCGATGGTCCAGAATACGCCGAACAAATAGGAAATCCAGTATCCGAAAACACCGCTCAGGGTATAAATGGCAACCATCCGATACATACCGAATTCCCGGTTGACAATAAACCCCAGCTGACGCAAGGCGACCATATTAAAGAAGATATGCAAAATCCCACCGTGAAGATAATTGGCTGAGATCAGTGTCCAGTATCGATGATAATCATGAATTGGAACAAGCCCGGTGGCACCGAACCACTCGAGGCTTGCACCCGAGGGGGAAAGGAACGTGAGCGGATTCGGCGATAGACCGGCTGCGCTGGGATTAAATAAAATGGAAAGAATATACATTGCCACATTAATGGCGATGATCGTATTGATCACCTGATTTGGATTACGGAAACCCCGGGTCCAGGCATTGTTTTTGTACCAGGAACCCGGCCTACCGGTTCCGCAGAAGGGACATTTAGATTCAGATGAACTGATGAGTTTGCGGCAGTTGGGGCAAAGGATGGCTTGTCTTTGATTGCTCATAGAAAATTACTATCGGATGAGGTGCATATGCTTCTGCCTAATATAATCCAACCTGTGACTTCCATGGTTGTAACCGCGACCCTGTATATGAATCAGGGTGGTCGGGGAAGACCACCCTGAAAAGGAGGTTGATAAGAATGTTACCTAGCAGTTTTAGAACCGCATGATTTACAATAATACCGATAGCGAAATGGTCAAGGTTTCCAATTGACACAAAATCCGGATTGCTCTATGATAGCACATTGTATCAATAAATGAACATTAAGAAACAAGTAGCGCCTATATCGGCACCTACAAAAGCCTTAAATAATAAAATACCCAGTGGTCAATTCTTCACCCCGGGCGGATCCGGATTGGGTAGATTCCGCCAAAATTTCCGTATACGCATGAGGATTAAGTGATTCAGGAAAACAAGAGCAACGGCCGGCGGCAAACGGTATTGAGCATGGTCATTTTATCCATTCTGGTCCTCATCGGAACGGGTATCGTCATCAAGCAAACCCGCCTTAACCCGGCTATATTGCAAAAATCTGAGCTGTTACCGGCCGCTAACCCAAGCAGGCAATCCTTTCCGCCTTCCTCAATTGAGGCCTTTATCCCATTGCCGCCTGACCTCAAGCCGCTTACCGCTCCGGAGATGTTCGATGCCGCCAGTCTTTCCGATAAAATTAACGGCAAAGCCGAGCTGTATTTATCTGCCGGTTTTACCGGTCTGGTCAGTCAGCGCTACCGGGATGCGGTTGCCTCTGAGCTGTGGATAGAAGCTTTTGTGTATGACATGGGCAACGGTCAAAACGCTTTTGCGGTATTCAGTGCCCAGCGCCGTGAAAACGCCGAATCATTGGGCTTTGCCCAATATGCTTACCGTTCCCCCAACGCCATCTTTCTGGTTCATGGCCAATATTACATAGAATTAATCGCTTCTCAGGCTTCAAGTCAGGTGATTCAATCCCTGGAAATCCTGGCCGTTACGTTTATTCGCAACACCCAAACCGAACCCATCACCCTTGCCGAGCAGGATCTTTTCCCAAAACAGGATCTTATCGCCGACAGTATTGCGTTGATTGCAGTGGATGCATTTGGCTATGAGCGATTGGATCAGGTTTATACAGCGGAATATCGTTTGAATGAGGAGCCTGTAATGGCCTATCTTTCCCGCCGGCAGGCGCCTCGCAAAGCACAAGAATTAGCCGCCTCCTATGGCAAATTTCTAGTGAATTTCGGCGGGCAGCATCTCGCACAGCAATTGCCGATTGAAAATGCACAAATGATAGAAATATTGGATACCTATGAAATTATTTTTTCTTATGGCCCGTTTCTGGCCGGCGTGCGCGAAGCGACAACACCGGATCATGCCGCAAAACTGGCAATTCAATTATTCAATCAGATCAAGCGGGTAGCCGATGACTCCTGAATCGGCGAATACCGGATGGGATCGACGCCAATTTCTGGCTCGTGCGGTCAAAGCGGCCGCGTCTATTGCTGCTGCGGGTGCCGCCGGCCTGTGGTTTCATGATTTCAGGGGGCCGACACAGGCTGCAAATAATCAGCCCGAAACCGGGGGACTGGATTTTTCGATTGGGGGTTTGAATCCTAGAATGGCTATTGTGCGCGGCAGCGATCGCCGCGCCACGCTGCAGGCGGCCTTAAAAGCCCTGGGCGGTATTGAAGCTTTTATTAAAAATAAAGATCGGGTTTTACTAAAGGTTAATGCCGCTTTCGCGTCGCCCCCCATGCTTTCGGCAACGACCCACCCGGAAATTGTATCTGAAATGGCCCGGCTTTGCCATAAAGCCGGGGCAGCATCGGTGGTGGTAACGGATAACCCCATCAATAATCCCGGCAGCTGTTTTACGTTAAGCGGAATCGACGCAGCCGCCCGCGCTGCAGGCGCCGGGGTATATTTGCCGGATGTTGACGCGTTTGAATTGTTCAGCCTCAAACAGGCCAATCTGATTCGAAACTGGCCGCTCCTGGCAGGCCCCTTAAAAAATATCACCAAGGTCATCGGCCTGGCCCCGGTCAAAGACCACCATCGCAGTGGTGCCTCCCTGACCATGAAGAATTGGTATGGTCTATTGGGTGGCCGGCGTAATATATTTCATCAGGACATAAACACCATCATTACCGAACTGGCAATGATGGTTCGACCGACAATCGTAATTCTGGACGGCACCGTAAGTATGATGACCAACGGCCCCACCGGCGGTTCGTTGGCGGATCTCAAGCAAACGGACACCATGATCATCAGCACCGACCAGGTCGCAGCCGACGCGTTCGGGGCAACGTTGCTGGGAAAATCTGCGGGCGAACTCCCATACATCGGCAAAGCTGAAATCGCCGGGCTTGGAACGGCGGACTACCTGTCGCTGAATCCGGTGGAATTGTCGATATAGGGCGGAGAGCAATGCGCAGAGGGCAGAGAGCCAAGCGCAGAGCGTATGGGACAGTGGCGGTGTTAATATCTTGAAGGTTTGAGGTGTCGGGTTTCGGGTGTCAGGTGTCAGCAACCGAAATCGACCCGCTGGGTCGGAATCGCTCATGAAATAGGCTTTCTTTCACCGGTGTTGGCCTTCAATGCCAGCCATATCGGTGTTTATAGTTCGATTTTTACTGACACCTGAAACCTGACACCCGAAACCTTATTCTGTAACCCGAAGCCCGTAAGGCGAAGGAGGAAGCCCTGAACCTTGAACCCTTTCCCTATAGTTCTGAACCCAAATCATGAGAATCGCAACCACACGCCGGATCAGCCAGACTTTTTTCTTCATCATATTTTTGTGGTTTTGCCTGGTCACCACGCTCGGCGACCGGTGGTGGCAGCTGCGCGGCTGGCCGGTAAACTGGATCATTGAACTGGATCCGCTGGTCGGATTGGCCACCCTGCTGAGCACACGCACCCTATATGCCGGCCTGCTGTGGGGAGTTGCCACAATCGTATTGACCATTGTTCTGGGACGGTTTTTCTGCGGTTGGCTGTGCCCGTTCGGTGCCATCCACCAGTTTGTGGGCTTTGTGGCCAACCGCAAAAGATCGGTTGCTGCCAGAATAAAGCATAACCGTTATCACCCGGCCCAGTCGATCAAGTACTGGATTCTGAGCTTCTTATTAACCATTTCTGCACTCGAACTGGCCGTCGATTTTTTACGTTTGCCCGCCACGCAGCTATGGTTCTGTGGGATTCTGATTTTAATCGGGCTAACTTTTAGCGGGATCTATGCCGTGCGCCACAGCCGGGTAGATCTCAAAAAAACGGCCGTAATTTTTGCCGGATTTGTTGTTCTCTGGTTTTTGTCGAGTCATCTTTTTAAGGAAAACCCAACTTCAGCCGCATCGCTTCAAATCGGGCTGCTGGACCCGATTGCGCTGGTGTATCGCTCATTTAACCTGATTGTCCTGCCGCTTTTTGACCAAACCGAGCTCAAGCTCTCTGCGGCTGCCCGGTTATATGACGGCACCTGGTTAATCGCGGCGGTGTTTTTGGCCGCTGTATTATTAAATCTCGTGATACCCCGCTTTTACTGCCGGTTCATCTGTCCGGCGGGAGCCCTTTTTGCGGTATTGAGCCGCTTTAGCCTGTGGCGAATCGGCAAAATCAGTGATGATTGCGCCGCTTGCCGTATTTGTGAAAAAAACTGCGAAGGCGCCTGCAGCCCAACCTCCGAAATCAGGTCCAGCGAGTGCATCCTGTGTGTCAACTGCATCAATGACTGTCGTCACGGTTTGATGACATATCAGAGCGCACCTTCGGCGACCGGTGAAATCCCGCGGACCAATCTGTCCCGCCGCCAATTTCTGACGGCAACGGTATCCGGTGCCGCCGTAATCCCGATGCTGCGGGTCAGCGGATCTCTGGGATCCAACTGGAATCCCGCCGTTGTACGTCCGCCGGGAGCATTGCCGGAAAATGAATTCCTTTCACGGTGCATCAAGTGCGGCCAGTGTATGCGGATCTGCCCGACCAATGTCATTCAACCTGCCGGTCTGGCGGGCGGACTTGAAGGGCTGTGGACACCCGTGCTCAATTTCCGCATCGGCACCAGCGGATGCCAGCACAACTGTATTGCCTGCGGTCATCTATGCCCGACGGCCGCCATCCGGCCCATCAGCCTGGATGAACGACAAGGCAAAGGCAAATATGACGGGCGGGGCCCGATTACCATCGGAACAGCCTTTATCGGCCGGGGCCGCTGCCTGCCTTGGGCCATGGGCAGGCCCTGTATCGTCTGCCAGGAAAATTGCCCGGTAAGTCCCAAAGCCATCACAACCCGCACCGTTTTCAACCCGGTTAACACCGGCACCAGGTTGTTGGTGGAAAGGGCCGACCCTTTCTATATCGAGTTAGGCACGGTCGACCTAAAGCCGAATCAATTTGCCACCGGTGATTATTACTGCGCCGTGGCACCGTCAGCAGAAAGCCGTCCGCGGAGAATCATCACCAACTGGGAAAGGGGATTGAGGGTTGCCGACGAGTTCGCCTTTGAACCGCCGCCGACGCCGGGAAGCCGCGTTGAAATCCTGGTACGGCTGCAGCAGCCTTATGTGGATCCCCGGCGCTGCATCGGCTGTGGTGTTTGTGAACACGAATGCCCGGTTCCAGGCAAAAGGGCGATCCGAATTACTGCCGACAACGAATCAAGGGCCCGTGAGCATGCCCTGCTTTTAAAAAACTAGGTCAGACGAACCGGTAATGAAATATATTCTAGGAGCCTGAAATGCCCATCAAAAAGTGCAGCCTATCACGCCGAGATTTTTTAAAAGCCGCCGGCATCGCCGGTGCAGGGTCGGTTATGATGCCTTTTTACCGGCCGGCAACTGCTTCCGAAGGATTCGGGAAAATGCCGGTCAGGCCTTTTGGCAACAGCGGGATCGATGTTCCCATCCTTTCTTTCGGAGGTAGTTTGGACACCTCCCTGAGTATGCTGGTTTTGCGGCAGGCCTTCAAGCGGGGCGTGACTTATTGGGATACTGCCAACACCTATATGGGCGGCAGAAGCGAAAAGGGAATCGGCAAATACCTTGAAAAATTTCCCCGGGATCGCCGACAAATTTTCCTGGCAACCAAATCCCATGCCTGGACCCTAAAGGGGCTGAGTGAGGATCTTGATCTGTCTCTTGAACGAATGCGAACCGATTATATCGATCTTTATTTTGTTCACGGCATCCGCACCATCGATGAGTTGGATCAAAGCATCCGCACCTGGGCCGAGAAGGCCAAAGCCGCCGGAAAAATCCGCCTATTCGGTTTCAGCACCCACCGCAATATGGAAGAATGCATGCTGGCGGCCGCTCAACTCGGCTGGATCGATGGAATCATGATGACCTACAACTATCGGCTGATGCACACCGATCGCATGCAACGTGCCGTAGATGCCTGCGTCAAAGCGGGTATTGGCCTAACTGCCATGAAAACCCAGGGCGGCGGTCAGGTGCAGACCGACGGTGAAACCGAACTTAAGCTGGCCGGACGCTTTATGGAGAAAGGGTTTTCCGCTGCCCAGGCCAAACTCAAGGCCGTCTGGCAAAACCCGAACATTGCCAGTATCTGTTCGGAGATGCCCAATATGACGATATTGATGGCCAACGTGACCGCAGCCATGGACAAAACCGGACTGTCCGCCCTGGACAACACGTTATTGCAGCAGTATGCGAAAGAGACGCGAGCGACCTACTGTGCCGGATGTACCGATATCTGTGAATCAGCAGTCGGCCGCAATATCCCCATCGGTGATGTCATGCGCTATCTAATGTATGCGCGCAGTTACGATACCCCTCATGGCGGCGCTAAACAATTTCGTAAAATTCCGTCGGACATTCGACAGCAGATGGCAAGTACAGATTTTTCCACAACCGAACAGCGCTGTCCCCAAAAGATGCCCATCGGCCAACTCATGCAGGAGGCCTTGCAAGAATTATCATAGGGCACCGGTGGGGGGGGTGTTCGTTATTTGTTATAGATGAATACCTGAATTTTGTACGTGTTCTTGCCAACAATGAATAAGCGTGTATATCTGCCGGTTCTCCGAAGCCGAGCTTGCTATAAAAAATTCAGATAGTAAATAACACAGAATGGCACGTTTCGGTTCAAATTTGCCATAGGAATATTGAAGGAGGTTTTTAAATGTCCGAAAAAGAAAATAATTGGTCCCGCAGGCGCTTTTTAAAGGCCACAGGCACGGCCGGTTTAGGGGCGCTCATGACGCCGACAAGCCGGCTTGCAACAGCCGCCGAAACCCAGGCAACGGTCCCAACCCGACCCTTTGGTAAAACCGGCGTTGATGTATCCATTCTCTCTCTGGGCGGCATGTTCAACATCGCTTCCAACCAGTTGATGATGAAACAGGCCCTGCGCTGGGGCGTCACCTACTGGGATACGGCGGACTGCTATCAAAGAGGCAGTGAAAAAGGTATCGGTAAATATTTTAAAAAATATCCTGCGGATCGCAGCAAGGTCTTTTTGGTCTCAAAATCCGACGCCCGGGATCCCGATGGCATGACCGATCTTTTGGATCGTTCCCTTAAAAGAATGAACACCGACTATATCGACCTTTATTTTGTTCACAGCATCTATGGCATCGATGAGTTGGATCAAAGCACCCGAACCTGGGCCGAGAAAGCCAAAGCAGCCGGGAAAATCCGTTTTTTCGGCTTCAGCACCCACCGCAACATGGAGCAATGTATGCGGGAGGGAGCAAAACTTGGCTGGATCGACGGTATTATGATGACCTACAATTTCCGCCTGATGCACACCGGGGCCATGAAGCGCGCGGTGGATGCCTGCGTGAAAGCCGGGATCGGTTTGACCGCCATGAAAACCCAGGGCGGCGGGTCCGTGCGGACGGATACCGATACCGAACTGAACCTGGCCGGACGCTTTATGCAAAAAGGATTTACCGATGCTCAGGCCAAGCTGATGGCGGTGTGGCGAAATCCCAATATCGCCAGCATCTGCTCCCAGATGCCCAACATGTCGATTCTAATGGCCAATACAGCCGCTGCCATGGACAGAACAAAACTTTCTTCGACCGGCAGAAAACTGTTGCAGCAATATGCCCGGGAAACGCATTCGGACTATTGCACCGGGTGCACGGAGATTTGCGAATCCGCTATAAAGGAAAAGGTTCCGATTGGAGACGTGATGCGTTATTTGATGTATTGCCGCAGCTATGGGGATCGGCATTATGCATCCGCAGAATTTAAAAAAATACCGCAAAAGATACGCGACGGTTTAACAGGGGTCGACTATTCGTCGGCCGAAAAAAAATGCCCCCAAAAGATGGCTATCGCCAAACTCATGCAGGAGGCCGCAGACGAATTGTCATAAGCGGGCCATTGGGGTTCACTAAATTGGGATCAAAAAAACTGATACCTGAATTTTCAACAGCAAACTTCGCTTCGGTTACATTATGGATATACACTCTTATCCCTATAGTTGCATAAAATTTTGAAATCCAACTTCGCTGCTGCAATGAAGACCATTGAAAGTATTGACTGATCCTGGATTCTGGTTTCTGGATACTGGA
>CACVKW010001441.1 GCA_902749685.1 Olavius sp. associated proteobacterium Delta 1
GGTAAGTTCCGACCTGCACGAATGGCGTAACGACTTCCGCACTGTCTCAACCAGGGACTCAGTGAAATTGTATTGGCGGTGAAGATGCCGTCTACCCGCGAAAAGACGGAAAGACCCCGGCACCTTTACTACAGCTTGACATTGGATTTTGAAATAGTATGTGTAGGATAGGTGGGAGGCTTTGAAGCCGGTACGCCAGTATCGGTGGAGCTACCCTTGAAATACCACCCTTGTTATTTTAGGGTTCTAACTTCGACCCGTTATCCGGGCGAAGGACAGTGTCTGGTGGGTAGTTTGACTGGGGCGGTCGCCTCCCAAAGAGTAACGGAGGCGCGCGAAGGTTCCCTCAGGCTGATTGGAA
>CACVKW010001442.1 GCA_902749685.1 Olavius sp. associated proteobacterium Delta 1
AGAAGAATCAAAGCGCACCTGCCTCTGCTCCATAGGTCTCCATTGTTATAAAATCCCGCTGTAAATATTACTCAGCTTATTCAACTCAGTCAACAACGTCCCCCAAGAATTCCATTTTGTCTACTCACAAATCGAAATACCAGTGCGGAACAAAGGAGACGGGTATGTCGTTTACTCTGATGTCATCGTACAATTGCTGTGAAGTGATTAGTCCCCTTGGTGGTTGATATTTTTCAAGAAAACTTCTAAACGATCGCGAAACGGACGGTTTATTGAGAGTCGTTTTGACTTCCAACGGGATTACATCCCCCTGGTCCTCGATTATAAAGTCAACCGCGGCCTTGGATTTGGTCCACCTCTTTTTGAATACTTTCGACATTCTCAGGTTTCAGCCCAGCCGCTGGCAAAAAAACGGCCAGTCTAATCGAGAAAGAAACTTTCTATATCCATAGTGCCGTTATTGATTGTGGGAGCGGTTCGGTTTTCAACCGCGATATAATCGGTCTGGCATATACTTTTTTAATGAAGTTTCATACAAGGTGTTTGTATCGGCCTTAAACCACCAGTTTGTTCTCGACAGTCAGCCCCCTGGATTCTCATTGCCCCCTATATTAGGGGGGCACTGATACCGAAGTGATTAGAGGCGCTAAATAAAATAACTGTTCTATTTGGGATTGCGCGCAATACGCGCCATCAAATCATCCAAATTCCGTTCGACTTCGGCCTGCATGAGTTCGATCTGCTCAGGCTTCAAGTGTCGGTACCGTCCCTGGACCTTCAAATAGTTCTCGATGGGCAAGCCCTTGGATTCGTAGTTCAGCGTATAGTTCACACCGTCTTCGATTTCGTATAGAGGAAACACATTGGTTTCCACAGAAAGCATCGCGGTCTTGACAGCCATATCCTCCTTGATCTTCCATCCGGTATTACAGGGTGCCAGGACATGAAGGAAACGGGTGCCGCGCGTGGCCTTGGCCTTTTGGATCTTGCGGGTCAAATCCTCCGGAAAGGCCGGCGAGGCCGTAGCCGCATAAGGCATCCTGTGGGCCGCCATGATTTCCATGATTTTTTTCTTCCGGCGGGTGTTGCCCGAAGGCGACGTGCCGGTCCAGGTAAACTGGGGTGTGGCTGAAGACACCTGGACCCCGGTATTCATATAGGCCTCATTGTCCATGCACACATATATGATATCTTCATTGCGATCTGCACACCCCGAAAGGGATTGCAAGCCGATGTCAAAGGTCCCCCCGTCTCCGGCAAAGGCCAGCACCGGGATATCTTCCTTGCCCTGTTGGACCAGGGCATTGCGGATCCCTGCAGCCGTAGGAGCGGCAATTTCAAAGGCCGAATGAAAGGCCGGCACACCCAGGGTGTAATTGGGATATGGGCCGGTGGTGACCGCCACACAGGAGGGTACCACGACCACAACGCAGCGTTTGCCCATGGCCCGCATCACCTGGCGCATTCCCAGAGCCAAACCGCAACCGGGGCAGGTCAACTGTCCAGGACTCATAATCTCCGTCGGTCGATAGAGCTCATTCATCATTCGTCACCTCCCATCCAGATGGGCCCGTCCGAAAAGCCTGTTGTCGCGAGGGCATGATGAACAACCTTTTTGATAACGTCCGGGTCCACATTGGTCCCGCCGATACCGGCAATATATCCTTGTATCTTGGGCGGATTGTCGTTGTTGATCATCGCAGATTTCAATTCAGAGCAGAAAATGCCTTCGCGTCCCTGCGAAATATTTCGTTCCAACACTGCAATTTTCGGCACATTTCCCAAAGCGGCCTTTACGGCCTCCACCGGGAAGGGTCGAAAAATACGCAATTTGCATAAACCTATTTTCAGACCCTCCTCCCGGAGATGCTTCAAAGCCAATCGCGCCGTCGAGGTTATCGTGGCGGTGGTTACCAGTATCAAATCTGCATCTTCGGTGTTCACTGTCTCCACCATACCATAACCGCGGCCGAACGCCTGCTCGAACTCCTTGTCCACGCGTTCGATCACCCCCAGGGCATGCGCCATGCCGTCGGAGGTATGTTTGCGGTACCCTTCATATTGTTTTTGAGTCACTGTGGGGCACACATAGCCGGGATTATCCACATCAAAGCGCTGGGGCAGGGACACCGGAGGTAAAAAGGCATCTACTTCCTCCGGCGAGGGGATATCCACCGGTTCCATAAAATGGCTGATGAAATTGGCCTCCAAAACAACCATCATGGGAAGCTTAACCTCTTCCGCTATTTTAAATGCCTGGATGATCATATCCGCCGATTCCTGATTATCTTCGCAGTAGACCTGCATCCAGCCCGTGTCCCGCTGGGACAGGGTGTCTGTCTGATCCGACCAGAAAGCCCAAGGCGCTGCCAGGGTACGGTTGACCGCGGCCATTATGACTCCGGTACGCAGGCCCGAGGCAAAGTGAAGCATCTCGTGCATCAGGGCCAAGCCCTGGGAGGAGGTGGCCGTAAAGGTACGTACCCCGGTGAGGGATGCCGCTAAACAGGCTGCCATGGCCGAGTGCTCGCTCTCCACGCGCATCATTTTACCACCCATCTGACCGCTGTCTTCCCAATCGGATAGTTTTTCGTATATGGGCGTCTGGGGCGTGATGGGATAGGCCGCGATGACATCGGGACGGCACAGACGCACGGCTTCCGCCACAGCGGTATTGCCGGTTATAAATTTTCTCATTTGTCACCTCCTGTTTCCATCACTCCGCGTATGCATACCGAGGCACAGACCCCGCACCCTTTGCAATATTCGTTTCGATAGAGATATTCATCGCCGGTTTTCTCGGGCGGGATAACCGCCCCCTCGGGACAGAAGATCAGGCACCGGTCGCAGCCGACACATGTTCCGCAAACCAGACAGCGTTTCGCTTCTTTGGTCGCCGACTCGATTGAAAGCCCCTGGGATGCTTCCTTATTTGACCGAACGCGCTCGGCTGCGTCAACCTCCGGCAGGCTTTGCGGCCTCTGACGGGGAATCATCTCCAAGGTCAAATCATCGGGACTGGCCACTTTGCCCGGTTGCCATCCTTCAGGTCTCTGAAAACAGGCCGTAATGGAAAAAACCGGTCCGCCTCCCAAGGTAACCGCTTTCAGAGTAGCATCGTCCAAATTGCCGCTAACGGTCAAATGGATGCCAAGTGCCGCCCGTTTTCCGGTGGCAATTGCATCCACTACAGATGCACGGGCCGGCGTGAGATCGCCGCCGGCAAAAATCTTGGCATTGGAGGTGCGGTTCCAGCCATCCACACAGATGCGGTTGTATTTCCACCGCAAATCATCGGTCATAAAGGTCTCCGCCGCCTTTTGTCCGGCGGCGACAATGACCAAGTCGCAGGCCTTTTCCACTTCCGGGCCATCAATGAAGACCGGTTTGAGCCGTCCGTCCGGGCTGGGTTCCCCCAATTCAAGTGGGGCTAATTTAACTGTTGTGAGCTTACCCTCACCTAAAAAGGCGGTGGGTGCCACTAAAAATTTAACCTGAACGCCTTCAGCTTCGGCGTCAAATACTTCATCTATAAAGGCCGGCATCTGCTCCCTGGTCCGGCGATATAATATGGCTACGCTCTTGGCGCCTGCCCTCAATGCCGTTCGTGAGGCATCGATCGCGGTGTTACCGCCGCCGATCACGAAAACGTCGGCATCCTTGCACCGCATCTGCATCTCTTCATCCCGCAAAAAGTCCAAGCCCTTCAGGACCCCGTCCAGATCTTCGCCGGGGACACCTAAGGCCTGGTGTTCGTCGGCTCCAGGGCTCAAAAATACAGCCTCATGGGACAGGGCCAACTCGCCCAGTTGCCCCTTGTTTATACTCACACCGGTCTTCAGGGTAACTCCCAGGGACCATATGCGATCCAGGTCTTTTTTGAGGACGTCTTCCGGTAGACGAAAACCGGGGATACCCCGGGCCAGTAATCCGCCGGCCTGATCAGCCGCCTCGTAAACGGTGACCGGATGGCCCATGCGTGCCAGGTGGTAAGCACAGGAGAGTCCCGCAGGACCGGAACCTACTACGGCCACGGATTTATCTTTACCGGCTTCACTGAGCATTGCGGGTGCGGCATTGCCGTATTCTGATGCCGCACGCTCCAAGGCGCGTATATTGACCGACCCGTCTTGTTCGCTCCGTTGGCAGGAAAATTGACAGGGGTGATAGCAGACCCGGCCGCAGGAACCCGGAAGTGGGGTCTCCTCCAAAAAGGCAGCCAAGGCTCCGTCATAATCACCGTCGGCCGCGGCCCGTGCAGCTGCGCTGATATTATTACCGGCTGGACAGGCCGCGCGGCAGGGTGATATTTTTTCGCCAAAACGGGGCCGCACGGATGACCACGTCCCGGTCTTGAATGCTTCAGTGGTCTCCCGGGAAATTGGGATCATAATTTCCGGGTCCATGCATGCAGGGCATTGTTGATCAGCCATGAGCACCTCCTGTTGGGTTTGTAGGCTCAACGATGGTTACGCCTTCGAAAGCAGCCCGCGAACCATCGGCGTTTAGTTCGGGTTTTACGGGAGCCATTTCCATGACGGCCTCAACGATGGGGTCCAGGCCGATATTTCCGGTAAAGGCACCGTAGGCTCCCACCATGATAGTGTTAAAAAAGCCCCCCAGCCCGACATTGTGGGATACTGCCAGGCCGTCGATGATTCCCACCTTAAAGTCCCGGGCTAAATCTGAAAAGACCTCGGGTCCCTTTCGGGTATTGATGAGAATGCTCCCCCCAGGCAACAATTGGGCTCTTACTTCCTGCGGATCAAACAGACTGTCATCAAAACACAAAAGTTCATTGGGGTGCTTTATCTCACATTTTAATAAAATCTTTTGGTTATCGACACGCAAAAAACTTGCCAATGGAGCCCCGCGTCGCTCTCCTCCAAAGACCGAGTAGCATTGAGGATAGTATCCGGCCTTAAAAAAGGCCGTCCCCAATATTTGCGAAGCGATAACCACTCCTTGCCCGCCTCGACCGTTAAAACTGATTTCAATCATACGCTTATCCCTGTTTATTTAATACTTATATTACGGCTGAATTTACGCAATGACCTCCAACTCAAAATTGCTTGCGATACCCAAGCTTAAAGACCGGCTTGAGCAATAAAGGCCTCACCGGCTCAGCCTCCATCCGGTGAGGCGCCATTGCCTTATATCAGAAAATAAAAGTACTTTATTGTAACTCTTTAACTGTTTAACAAAAAATACCACATTTATAAATCGATCCGTCGTCTTCCACTCTCTGCCTATCCCTCTTCCTTCCTGCGGAGCGTGATTTCCAATGCACTCCGACTAAGGGAGAGGGATCTATCATGCTGACATCCCAGAATAACACAATCCCCTTTTGACCGGGTTCCCTCTTTACAGAGATTGGAAAGAGTTGGCGTGTGGACGATCAATCCTAACGATCATCCCATGGCGGCGCCATCTTGAGTTTCCATCCTCCCTCTACAGGCGGATAGACCAGCCTATGCTTCGCGTCCCACCACTGAACGGCGATACTTTCCGTTTGGGAAAATCCCTTATCATTAAATTTGATATCACCCATGGTAGTCCCTTTAAACTCTCCACCCCGGACGGTGTCCCTGACAGCCGTTTTATCTACCGACTGAGCCCTTTCAATCGCCATCAGCAGCATCTGAGCATTGGCATAGGTCAATCCTACACTGACGGAGTACTTATTAAATGCCTTTGTGTATCTTTGACCGAGTTCCTTGGCGCCCGGATAGGGAAAATCTTCCGACCAGAAACCGTCGCATATGATATAATTGGCATCTTTTCCGAGGGCTGCCGCAAATTCGGATGGCCAGGTACCTTTCCAGCCGTGCAGATATTTTACACTTACCCCGAATTCCTTCATCTGGCGAATCATGGTGATGCTGTCCGCCGGCGAACCAAAAAGATAAAGCGCATCAACCTTTTTCGCCTTCATTTTCAGTATCTGGGCCGAGTAGTCCTTAGCGCCGACAGCCATGGGTTCATGTAAAGTGAATTTCATACCATACTGTTCGGCGAAGTGTTTAAACCCATTCCCAAAGCCCTCGCCGTCCGGGGAATCCTCCAGCAAAAGTGCGATCCGGTGATATTTTTCGGATTCCGGCAAAGATTTCCGTATTTTAAAGGGAAGCTCCGCCGCGCTAGGGGCTGTAAAAAAAACAAGGGAAGACCACTGATAATTATTCGGAAGCCACAGGAACGGCCAGCAAGGTGAAATCATATAGAACACTTTGTATTTCTCGGCAGCATTTGCAGCGGCAATGTTTAAAGGACCATGGGAGGTGGAGAGGATCAGTTCCGTCTTTTTGATTTTGATTAATGTCTCCATGGCCTGGGCCGCCTTTGAGGGTTCACTCTCATCGTCGGCTACAACCAGTCTTATGGGGAGCTTCTTACCCGCCTCCTTGATGTATATGCCCCCTTTTTTATTGTAATCGGCAATGGCCTGTTCATAGGACCACAGCTGCTCATTTCCGTTAGCGGACATCCCACCGGTCATGGAAATGACTGCACCGATGACAATCTCGTCTGTCTCCGCCTTAACCGGACTGCTTAGCATCAGGCAGATAGCCACAATCGAAACAATCAAACTCATCCATTTAACATTATTATTAGATTTCATCTTATTGTCCTCCTAAATAATTGTTTAAGTTTATACAACCAAACAACCATAATCTTAAATGGCCGTCCACCAGCCGTAAATACCTCCTTTCTTTTTGATACTATTATTAATGAAACTACACCGAACCCCTAAAGTGACCATCTCCTTATCCTAACAAGTCCCTTAGGCATGAAAAGCATAACCAGAATGATAATAACTCCCGACAAAATGGGATGGATGGCTGGGAAGTAGACATTAGCAACAGAAAAAACACCGTTCATCAAAAAGACCCCTATGACAGGGCCAATGATCGTCCCACTTCCCCCCATAACACACATGATAATCGGATAAAGGACCCACTTCAAAATCAGGAACCCCTCCGGGTTCACATGAAACAAGTAAAAAGCATAGAGGCTGCCGCAGACCCCGACGAGAAACGCGTTGACGGCAAACGCAAAGACCTTATATTTCAAGCTGTTGATTCCCTTCGCTTCCGCTGCCACCTCATCCTCGCGGATGGCAACAAGAGCGAGTCCGATTTTGGATCTTGACATGTAATAGACAACGGCTGTCGCCAGAAGTGCGAGAAAAAGCGCGGTCCAGTAATGGGGCTTTAAACTGGTATAGACTCCGGATGGAAGGAGTATGCCGATGGGTCCCTTTGTGAAATCGCCCCCTTTGATAAACAACACTTTAATGATTTCCCCCAATCCCAGGGTTCCCAGAGCGAAATAATCACCGTGGAGCTTGGAAAGAAGCGGAATACCAACGGCGACCGCAATGACCGACGCCACCAACCCGCTGAGGATCATTACAATCGGGTTGAAATAACAGTTTATACCAAGCACATCGTAGAACCAGATAATCGCCGTGGTATAGGCTCCGAGACCGAAAAAGGCATGCTGCCCCAGGCTTATCTGTCCTGTATACCCGGCGACGAGGTTCCATCCCTGAGTCATAACGATTAAGCAGAAACTAAGGAACAGGAAATAGACGATATAGGATTTTTCCGTATCCAATATGAACGGTACCAGTGCCAACACCAGCGTGACCGCAACCACGATTCCAATGTGTGTCTTATCTTTCTTTTTCATCTCTTAAGCCTTTTTAACGGAGCGAACAAAAAGTCCTTCGGGCCGAAACATTAAAACAAGAAGAAACACGCCATAAGAAATGGCGTCAGACCAGCCACTACTGATAAAAAATGCGGCTAAACTTTCAATTACCCCCAGTATAATCCCTCCCAGCAACGCGCCGACGACACTCCCAATCCCCCCAAGGGCCAGGGCAATCAGCGCCTTCAGGCTGAAAATGAATCCAAAGTAGGGATCAAAGGAATAGGTCGTGGCCAATGCGATCCCCGCGATCGCCGACAGTCCGATTCCGATGGCGAATGCCACGGCGTTGACCCTGTGGGGCGTGATACCCATAAGGGTAGCAGCCACCATATCCTTTGACGCGGCCCGGACCGCCTTTCCAACAAGGGTCTTTTTCAGAAACAGGGTGACCCCAACCGTGGATAAAACGGCCATGACAAATCCCATCAACCGGGTGAAGGAAATTCTAAGACCCATGAATTTGATTCCAAAGGCTGTATAGGCAGTCCGGATGGCCACCGGATCGGACGACCAAACGGTGGCCATGAGATTTTCCAGAAGAAACATCAAGCCCACCGCGATTAATAGAGAGATGTTCTTGTCCTCCATTGCCGTGGCCCTTCGGAAAAGCAGGTTGTAGATCCCCGCACCGAGGAGCAATGATCCGGGAAGAAGGATAAGGATGGACACATAGGGGTCAATGGTTAATGACGCGAAAAGTGAATAGCAAAAATAGGCCATGAGGATAATGATCGCGCCCTGGGAAAGGAAGATGATTCGCATGGTACCGAAAATCAAACTGAGTCCTATGGCCGCAAGACCGTAGCTGGTCCCGAAAAGAATGCCGTTTATCAACAGCTGAGCAAGAAGATCAAAAGTAATATATTCTAGCATATTCCTTTACCCCAGAGCCCCCATATAGGCCTTTTGTACTTCCGGATCGGACAACAGCTCTTCCCCTCTGCCCTCCATCGTGATTTTCCCGGTCTTTAACACAAAAGCGTAATGGGAAATTTTCAATGCCAGATGGATATTCTGTTCAACAAGCAGGATGGTTACTTTGCGGCCATTCAGAGTCTTGATGAGTTCGAACATTTTATGGACGACAATGGGACTGAGTCCAAGGGACGGTTCATCCAGCATCAAAATATCCGGTTGGCTCATCATCGCACGGGCAATTGCCAGCATTTGCTGCTCCCCGCCGCTTAAAGATCCCGCATTTTGGTTGGTTCGATCCTTCAAAACAGGAAACAGGTCGTAAACCTCTTCCAGAGATCGATTTAAAAAGGGTCTGGATCGGGAGGGATAGGCCCCCAGTTCCAGGTTTTCCAGCACGGTCAGGTCCGCAAAAAGGCGTCGCCCTTCGGGAACGTGGGAGATGCCCATATTGACAATTGTCTCGGGCCGTAATTTATTTAAGGACTTTCCTGCAAATCTTATCCGGCCGCTGTTGGGCGAAATAATTCCGGAAATGGTTTTGAGCAGTGTAGACTTACCGGCTCCGTTCGCCCCGACCAGGGCCACAATGGTCCCTTTCTGCACACCCATTGAGATGCCCCGCAGTGCTCTGATATCTCCGTATTGAACTTCCAGATCCTGAACATCAAGTAGTTGTTTTTCCAAGATAGGCCTCGATCACTTTTGGGTTTTTTGCTATTTCCTTTGGCTTTCCGTCGGCAATCTTCACGCCATAATCCAGGACCACAACGCTGTCGCAGGTATTGAAAATCGCATCCACCTTATGTTCCACCCACAGGATCGTCACATCCCGCTCCTTCCTAGCCCGCTCGATGACCTCGATCATTTTAAGGGTCTCGGAGCTATTCAACCCGGCCATGGGTTCGTCCAGGAGGGTGACTACCGGCATTGAGGCCAGGGCCCCGGCAACCTCCAAAAGACGACGATCCGACAACGTCAGGTGGGCTGTGATCATATCCTTTTTATCCATCAACTCCACAAGCTCAAGGGCCTCAAGGGCCCTGTTCATGGCGGTCCTTTTGGAGTGTTTATGGCCGTAGACAGAACCCACCATTACATTTTCAAGGGCCGTCATGCTGAGGAATGCCTTGACGAGCTGAAAGGTTCGTGCAATCCCGAGATGACATAATCTGTAGGGCGGAATGCCGGTAATCTTTTTCCCACACAGATACACTTCACCCTGGTCGGGAGTGTAAAGGGAGGTGATCACGTTAAACAAGGTGGATTTACCCGCACCGTTGGGGCCGATGAGGCCCACCAGTTCACCTTGCTCCAGCTGGAATTCCACCTCGCATAAGACGGTCAGGCCACCAAATTTTTTGGTGATCTTTTCCAGACGAAGAACCGGTTTTATTTGGGGGTTAGTCAATTTCGACACCTTCGGTTTTCGGGTTGATCATAGCCAGTCTATTCAAATATCATTAAAATCAATCACATCGCGGACCATCTTCTTCAGGTCCATTATCAGAAGTCTATTTCTTAAGGGGCGCGACCAGTTCAGCAGCACCTTGATGACTTCCGCGGCCTGGAGGCTTGCGATTAAAAAAGGTGTCATCCCGGGAGTACCGAGTGTCCTTTCTAGGCCGGGACCTTCATCGGTTCCGTCGCCATAAAGGTAGGCCAGCCCCTCATCCCGGGGAAAGATGGTCATGATCTGCCCCAACCACCCGGCAATGGCGCCATGAACGAAAGGGATCCCCATCTCCTTCGACGTTTTCTCCAGGCTCATCCGTGACCGAATATTGTCCAGTGCATCCACAACCACCTGGCACCCTTTTATTATTTCCGGGATACTTCTCTCATCAGCCTCAACTGCATATGGGATCAGCGCCACCGAGGGGTTAATGTCTGCGACTCGCTTTACTGCAGCATCGACTTTGGCCACACCCAAATCATTCATGTCGCACAGAATTTGGCGGTTCAGATTACTGTCGGTAAAAACGTCCCGGTCAATCACGTGGAGTCGGCCTACACCGGCTCTGGCAAGCAGTTCGATAACGCTTCCGCCAAGACCCCCTGCGCCGACCACAGCGACCGAGGAATTCAGCAGCTTAATTTGCCCATCGATACCTATGGTCCCCATATTTCTCTGGTATCTCGCCGGAATCACGCCCTGCTGCAAGGTCTCAATCTCGACTTCGCGGGTACTCCGGCCGTTATCCTCGGCAATCGCCTTTACACTGCCGGCCGATAATGACAGATAGTCCTTTCCATCGGCGTCTTGTTTTTGTTTGCTTTCCTTTTTTATAATTTCAATTAACCGATTCATCCCGCGCCAATTCTGGGTGGCCAAACCACAATGACATCCCCATTTTTAAGGATGGTATCCATGCTCTGATTTACCCCATTAATTGCGATCCTGTTGAGGTAGTATTCAGGTATATCCAGTTGATCCAGGAATTCGCGTGCAGTCGACCCCTCTTCCAGGGAGATTCTCCCGAAATCCTTATCCTTCAATTGTTTCCGATAAGAACTGTATTTTACGATGACACCCACTTCCATTGTATGGCCTCATTTATGAAAATATTGTAGAAAGGATGAAAATGTCCCTACATCACAGAATAGCCACCGTCTACAGCAACGCATACTCCCGTGACAAAATCCGCGCCTGAACTCGCCAGAAAAACCGCGGTGGCGGAGCAGTCGTCCGGTTCACCCCACCGCCCTGCCGGTGTGCGAGCTTCCACACCTTCCGCCAGACCGGGTATGTCCCGTTTACCGTCTGCCGAGAGATCCGTGTTAATAAAACCCGGCATAAGCGCATTGACCTGGATATTATCCGAAGCCCAGGCAACAGCCAGGCTTTTAGTCAACTGGACGATGCCGCCCTTGCTGGCGGCGTAGGCAGGTAGGGCCCCAGCGCCGAATACGGCAAACATGGATCCGAGATTGATGATCTTGCCCCCACCGATCTTTTGCATCTCCGGGTAGACGGCTTTGGAACAGATAAAGGTGCTTCGCAGATTCACATTGATATTCTCATCCCACTCGGCCGTGGTCATCTCCTGGGGCAGTTTATGGATGCCCATGCCGGCATTGTTGACCAGGATGTCCACCTTACCGCAGGTTTCCACCGCCTGGCGAATCGTCGCATTGATCTGATCCTCCCGGAGCACGTCCAGAGACAGGCCGAGCGCTTCGACGCCGTACTCATCCTTAATCTGTGCAACCGCTTTATCCGTCTTTGTCTGATTGCGGGCAGCGATCACAATATTTGCGCCCGCCGCGGCGAGGCCCCGTGCGATTCCGAATCCGATGCCACCGTTTCCGCCGGTGATCATCGCGATCTTACCTTCGAGTCCGAACATTCCTTTCAATGTAAACGCCATATTCCCCCTCCCTATAAAGTATGATTATCTTAAATTAACGATGAACCGTAATTGAGCCGACAAACGACGCGACCGTTCAACAAGGTCGACATGCGAGTACCGATCGTTCAACCAGGGCCTTGGCTACTTGAACCATATAGCGGTTATACCGGACGGGCATCGCATCTTCTATCGCGGCCCGGCCGGCTTCTCCGGCGCTTTCTTTATTGAGCGTTTTACCCACTAATGCTTCCTCCGCTTTGACCACCCGTTTGGGTGTAACCCAGACCGCATTCAAACAAATTCGCGCTGCAGCTATCCGATCTCCTGCCAGGGTGATCCGGGCCGCACAATTGACGATTGGAAAATCGATACTCTTCCGCTTGGCAAACTTGATAAAAGCACTCTTTGTTTCCTTCGGTTGTTTAGGAATCCTGAGTTCCAGTACAATTTCATCAGGTTCCAATACCGTTGTCCGCTCCACCTCCACATTAAAGAAATCCTCAATCGGGATTGTCCTTTTTGAGGTCTGGACCATGGCATCCAGGGCAATCAGGGCCGGCGCAGTATCGCTCGGATGTACGGCCAGGCATCCTTCCTTGATGTTGGCGCCGAAGATGGAATGATAGCGGTTATCGCCCTCGGTAGCATAACACCTGCCGCCCCCCTTGCGAAGACAGGGAAAACGGTTTTTAGGCTTGCGATAGTACCAACAGCGGATATCCTGACAAATATTGCCCCCGATTGTTCCCATTTCTCTGAGGTGAGGCGATGCTGTGCTATGAGCCGCCTGGGCCAGGGCACTGAAATTACCTCTTATGCGTTCATCATGGGCGATATCTTCCAACCGAACCAGGGCGCCGATTCCCAATCCGCCTTCATCTTCTGTAATACCATCCAAACCCGGAATCGATTTTATATTAATGAGGGCATCGGGATATAAGGGGCTGATTTCATCTTTCATTTTGCCCAGAAGATCCGTACCGCCGGCAATGATTCGCGCCCGACCGCTATAGTGTTCCAGATAATATTGGGCCTCTTGAATACTTGTCGCATTATAGTGCTGATATGTCTGCATGCTGAAACTCCTAAATTTTACCGAGGGCCTTTAAGATTTTGTCCGGGGTGATGGGTGCATCATCCACCCATTTGCCGATTGCGTTGTATACAGCGCTTTCCATCATATGTGTCGTAATGGTCGCAACATCCTCACCAACACCCACCGTACCGTAGGGGCCATACCCCATTCCGGTTTCGACGATGACGGGTTCCACCTCTTCGATGTCAAGCATGGTGGCCCACTTATAGTCAACGAGATTGCTGTTAAGCAGCACTCCGGTCACAGGGTCCCAGATATACTCCTCCATCAGGTTTCTCCCCACTCCCATATATGTTCCGCCATATTGCTGCCCTTCTACGGCCTCCGGAGAAAGGGCCTTGCCCACATCATTGACATTGACTACCTTTTTTACATCGATTTGCCCGGTTTCGGGGTCGACTTCGATTTCGCAAAAATGGGCCTGACGACAGAGCCGGTGACGCCCCTCTTCGGTACCGTATTCGCCCTGGCGGTGATAGGCCCAGGCATAGATCGGTGCATGGGTGGTGCCCTGAATGGCGGCATACTCCAATCCCCAGTTCATGGAACCATCCACATCTTTTACCACCTCGGCCACGGTTTTTCGATTAGATGGGTCCTTCTTGACAAATATCTCGCTGTTCTCCACATCCAGATCTTCTGGTTTGAGTCCGGGGAAGGCAGGAGGGTAATTACGCGTAATTGCATCGATCTCGGTCGTGGCCAATTTCAGCAATTGTTCCTTGACCTGCTTTGCGGCCCGCCTCACCACATAGGAATTGGTGGTAAGATTACAGGACCCGTCCGGGGTCATCATGGGTAGGTAGACATCATCGTGATTCCTGAAAAATACATCCTCAAATTTCATCCCGAGTTCTTCCGCCAGGACTTCGCAATAGGTGGATTCAGCATTGACGCCGATGTCGGCCCGCAATGCGATCAGGTTCACCGACCCGTCCTGCTGAATCATGACAGCACAGGTTGCGGCACCGCGGTTATCATCCCACTCATGGCTCCAGATAAACCCCATCCCGTGCATCTTTCCGTCTTCCAGTTGCCTGGATCCGGGCGGATGCCATTTGTCCTCCCAGCCGATGGCTTTCTTGCCCGCATCGATACATTCCTTGAGACTGTCACGTTGGGGGAATCCATGTTCTTTTTTGAACCGGTCGAGAAAGGCCGTATCCTCTCCTTCGACTCCGTCATTGAGCAGCGCCACTTGAGTGGGATCCATATCCAACTCGGCTGAGACACGGCTGAATACATGGCCCATGACGAAGGTACCGGGTAATTGCTCGCATCGAATTGCGGTGACAGGTCCCTTATTCACCCTGGCAACCAGGTTCTGCGCCTCAATATTCGGTATTCGGGTGTTTTCGAGCAAATGGGTCTCGGCAGGAAACCCCGTATTTTCAAAATAGGTGTTATGTTTCACCGCGGTAATGGCACCCGTTTCTTTGAAGCCGATCTTAAAATAGGTGGTCATGGGATCCATGGAGCCGAAGACGAAATCCTCTTCGCGATTAAAAAGCCATTTGACCGGTCTGCCGGTGCGGCGGGATAAAATCGCCGACACACCCGTTGCCACCTGGCTGTATGGAATCCAACTCCATCCCCCATACATCCCGCCGTTGTAAGGTGCATGCACCACAATTCGGTTCATAGGGATATCGAAGTACTGGTGCATGGTCCATTTGTGCTCATAGGGGTGTTGGTGATGCAGCCAGAGTTCCAGGCATTCCTCCTGCCACCAGGCAATGCCGCAAAGCATTTCCGCATTCGCCCCTCCGTGGTACCGCCGGCGGGCCTTGAATTCGATGATCCGGTCTGCCTCCTCAAATCCTGCTTTGGAGTCGCCGAAACTGAAGAGATCCGGCGGTGGGCTGGGCGGGTTCTCGCTCCGGTTGGTGTCAGCCCATTCGGGCCGGGCCAGAGTCGCATCTGCTTTGAGTGCCTCTTCCGCCTCCAGGACAAAGGGTCGTTCCTCCCAATCCACTTTCACCAATCTCAGGGCGGCATTGGCGATTTCCACACTGTCGGCAGCAACGACCACGCCCATATGCTGCCCCTGAAAATAGGAGTATCCCGCCAGAAGATCTTCTTCCCCCCCGTAGGTCGTCAAAACACGTCGGCCGGCGAATTCGGGATCATCATACCGGAATACGACGCGCACCCCCGTTAATGCCTCTGCCTTGGAGGTATCCATGGACAGGATTTTTGCGTTGGGATAGGGTGCGGTCATGAATCGCGCGTAGAGCATCCCGGGCAATTGGATGTCCTGGGTGTACACGGCCTTGCCTGTTGCCTTTCGCCTGCCGTCAATACGGCGAACACCCCGTTTGCCCAAATAGTTATAAGTGTCACGCTGGTATTTGTCACACTCCATGGGGTTGATGGGCATTTCCTTTATTTCTCGGGCCATTTTGTCGTCCTTTTCCATCACGATTTGGTGCAAAACTCAATGTTTTCAAAAAAGCTGTATCGGACTCAGTGCTGAACATCGAACCCGTTTTTAGCCGTCCGAGTCCCTTATCACTCCGCCTTCATTTTTTCGGCTGTCTCCATGACTGCTTTAATATGTTGCGGATAGGTTCCACATCGGCACAGATTCCCCGCCAGGGCCTCTTTTACTTCTGCCTCGCTGGGATCCGGGTTTCTGTCCAAAAGGGCCTTGGCCGTCACCACAAATCCCGGGGTACAGTAACCGCACTGCATGGCGTGGTGTTCGACATATTTTTCGATCAAGGGATGGTCTTTTTCCCCAATTCCTTCCACCGTCTCAATCGTCTTTCCGTCACACTCAATGGCCAATGTCATGCAGGATAAAATGGGACGGCCCTCCATGATCACGGTACAGGACCCGCAGGTCCCCCTGTCGCAGAACATCTTGGCGCCGATGAATCCCAGTTTATCGTGGATGACCTGGTAAAGTGTCCATTCCGGCTCGACCTTCAGCTCGTAATTCTGCTGGTTGATGGTTAGCCTAATGGCCCTGGGGGAGAGGGGAAGGGGATCTGTCCCGTGTTGGGATACCACATGTTTCTTCAACCCTTCGGTATCGTCTTCATTCATGCCGCAATATGGACATGTGTATTGAACCTGTTTCACCGGTATTCCTCCCTGGTTGTGGGATCCTCGGGGCCTACATCCGCTCAATGAAGACGGATTGACCAATTCTATTCACGAAATCACTTCTGTAGTACTTCAGGCTGTCCAAAAGCGGTACCGGGCAGCTCTGACCCAGTCCGCAGAGAGCCGAATCCATCATGGCCGCAGACAATCTTTCCAGGATCTCGATATCGCCATTCCGGCCCTCACCGCTGGCCAATCTGCCCAGAATCTCTATCATTACCTCGGTCCCTTCCCTGCAGGGTGTGCATTCACCGCAGGATTCTTCCGCCATGAAACGGACCAGACCGTGGACGATGTCGATGATGTTATGGGTATGATTGAAAACCATTACCGCCCCGGAGCCAAGCGCGGTCTCATAGCAAAGGGGCGTATCCATTTTATCCCCGGGGATGAACCGGCCCGCGGCACCTCCAACCAGGACCATTTGGACATCCTTCGCGCCGGCCAGGTCAAGGACCAGCTCTTTTAGCTCGCTGCCCATGAGCAATTCATAGACCCCTGGGTTTTCAACATCGCCGCTCACTGAAAAGAGTTTGGTCCCCTTGCTCTCTTCGGTTCCCAGCTCCTTATACCATGATGCCCCTTTAAGGATGATCCACGGGATATTGGCGAGTGTTTCGACATTGTTAATGATGGTGGGTCGGCCCCATAGGCCCTGGGTCGGTGGAAAGGGGGGACGAAACCGCGATTCACCCCGTACACCTTCAATGGAATTCATCATAGCGGTCTCTTCGCCGCAGATATATGCACCAGCGCCTTCCTGTATTTCGAAGTGAATTCCCTCTAAGAATCCTTTTTCAGCCGCTTGACGAATCGCATTGTCGAGAACGGAACGGAGAAAGTGGTATTCTGCGCGAAGATAAATATAGGCTTTCTTGGCACCAATGGCCCAGGCGGTGATGGCCATTCCTTCGATCAGGGAAAAGGGATCGTTTTGAATGATATAACGATCCTTGAAGGTCCCCATCTCGCCTTCGTCTGCATTGCAGATCAGATATTTTTCGGAGTCCGGACTTTCGGCGGTCAACTCCCATTTGATGCCACAGGGGAACCCTGCCCCTCCTCTTCCTCGAAGCCTGGATGCCTTGATTTCATCGATGACCGCCTTTGGGGTCATGTTTTCACGAGCCTTGGCCAGAGCCTCAAAACCACCCTCATTCAGGTAAGTCTCAATATTGCCAGGATCAATGATTCCGCAATTTTTCAACAGTATTTTTTCTTCAGGCACAATTGACTCCTTTGCGTGAAAAAAATTGCTGACATGTTAACGTTGCTTTCATCC
The DNA here is from genome assembly GCA_902749685.1 of Olavius sp. associated proteobacterium Delta 1. Lineage (GTDB taxonomy): Bacteria > Desulfobacterota > Desulfobacteria > Desulfobacterales > JAFDCJ01 > JAFDCJ01. The sequence continues at coordinate 17,477 of CACVKW010001442.1, forward strand.
CTTTTCTCAGCGCTTCTGGTATGCGAACCCAACGGCGACATTCGCCTTCCTCAAGTTTTGAGAGTTGAAACACCGGGATTCTAATCATAGGACCTAAAAATTTCCCCAATCTTCTCCGGAGTCAGATTTCCGTGGAGATCGTCATCCACCAGCATGGCCGGTGCCTGATCACAGGCCCCGATACAATTGGTTAGAGTAAAAGAAAACCGCCCATCTAATGTCGTCTCACCGGGTGCGATTCCAATGGCCTTTTGCACGCCGTCAATGATCTCCGGGGCATTTTGAATAAAACAGGGTAAGCTATTGCAAATGCGAATGATGTGTCTGCCCTGGGGTCTTACGGATAGGAAAGCATAAAATGTAGCCACTCCATAGACCTCACTCAGAGTCAGTCCGAGCGCTTCAGCGGTCTCCAGCATGAATGCCCGGGAGAGGACGCCCTGCTTCGTCTGTTCCTCTTTGAGAAGCGGCAGCAGGGCCGAACGGTTTTCATCCGGGGTGGATCCTGGGAACTGCTCTTGCGCTCCTTCAAACTTCCTTCCCCGAATCAAATCCGGCCCGGGATTCAGGGCGGTAGTAGGGCACATTTCAATGCACAGCCCGCAATCCTTGCAAGTGTCCGTGTTCAGAGGTTCATCGTAGCCGACAACAACCTTGTAATCAGAGCCTCTATAAGCCATGCTGTAGAGGCTTTCCCCTGCCAACTCCCGGCATGCCCTCGTACAGCGGTGGCACAATATGCACCGGGAGAGATTTCGCCGGACATAGGGATTTGAGTCCTCGGCAGGATAAAACCGTACTTTTCTTACGCGGAAGGAAGGGGGACCCACCTCGACAAAAGCGGCGAGTTGGTGAACTTCGCAGTCGGAAGCTCCCGTGTCCGTAACACAGGGGCCGGTGTGCCCGGCCAATAAAAGCTCCACCGTTACCCGACGAGTCCGCTTAACCCTTTCCGTGTTGGTTCGCACGACCATTCCTTCGGAAATTGGGGTATGGCAGGATCCAACAAGCCGGGCAGCGCCTTCTACTTCCACAACACATACGCGGCAGCTTCCGATAGGTGAGAGCTCTTTTTTGTGGCACAAACTCGGAATTTCAATTCCAACCTGTCCGGCCGCCTCCAGGATCGTCATCCCCGGGCTTCCGAGCACCTCATTGCCGTCGATTGTTAACTTTATATCACCCAACTTTCCGACCTCTCTCGATAGGTTTCCCCAAACGCTCAGCTTGGGGTTTATTTCCATTATCGGCCCTGGTGGTCTTTTACACTATACTTCCCGGAGCACTTTCAGGGATACCTCCTCGACCATGTCCTGCACTTTTTCATGAAAGGCTACCATATGTGGCGTTGCGAGATGATCTCGAAGCGCCTCCAGGCTGTCCCATTTCTCTATAACCGTGACCCCATTTTCATCCAACGCCTGGGGCGGTAAACCGGAATCCACATCCATTGTCAGAACATACTCAATACAACCCTTCTCTTCTCTGACAATAGATACATTCGGTTTCAATATTTCCAGGAACGAAGCGAGTTGTCCCTGTCTCACACGAATTGAAGCAATTACATGAATCATAGCTATCTTCTAGTCTAATAAAAAGTTCAACGGGTTTCCGCAGTCTTCAGGGCATGAAAAATGTTGTCCGGATCATAAAAACGGCCATCATCGTCCAGTGCTTGCCCCGCATCGGGCATGGACCGGATCAGCGGGCTCTTCGAAGTCTCATTAGCCAGATCCCATAATATTTGATCCGAAATCTCCGCTAAGCCCAGATCCTTCAGAGTTATGGGCAGGCCCACAGACCTGCAAAAAGCGATCACCTGATTTAAAGTTTTTAGGTCTTTGTCCTCCAGGAGCAGGTGGACAACTATACCATAGGAGACCATCTCTCCATGCATGGGAGGAACGTCGAACTGGTCCTTGAATGGGGTGAGACATTCTGCAACAGCGTGGGCGGCGGACAGGCCGCCATTTTCGAATCCCAGTCCACTCAGAAGCGTGTTGGCCTCGACCACTGCCTCCAGAGCGGGGCCGACAACGCCGGCCTCGTTTTCCTGTTTGGCCTTGAGCCCATGGGTTATCAATAGATCAAAGGCCAAGCTTGCCAGCGCAAGGGCGGCGTGGGTTTGTAAACCGCCCGCTACGGTCATGGCCCGGGTTCGCCCGCAGGTATCCGCTTCAAAGTAGGTTGCCAGGGCATCACCCATGCCTGCAACAAAGGTTCGCACGGGTGCTTTGCTGATAACCAGAGTATCCACAAGGACCATAGCGGGATTGGTCGGGACAAAGAGGACGGTTTCAAACGCACCCTTATCGTTGTAGATCAGGCATGCCCTTGAGGTGGAGGCATCCGTGGATGCGATTGTGGGGATCTGGATGCAGGCCACCCCGGCCCCCAGATCCCCCATTGACTCCGGAGGTACGACGCCGCAGTTCATGGCACTGCCCGCTGCCGCTGCCCGGCCGGTATCCAGCGTTTTCCCGCCTCCGCAGGAAATAATAGCGTCATGCCCCCCATCGATACAGACTTCTTTGACACGGGCCACCTCGGCCCAGGTGCTGTCTCCGTTGAAGGAAAGAAATCGACATTGCATGTCCTGTTGCCCTAAATCATTCTCGATGGGTTTACGACACGCATCAATCACCGCTGGATCGATTAAAACCAGAGGATGCGAAATCCCCAATACGGAAAGGTGCTCGGATATCGAGGAGAGGACATCCGGGCCCTGAACATATCGATGGGGAAAAACCATTATTTTAGTTTCCATGAGCGACTCCGGTTTGTTTGTGGCAATCTACAAAGCGAATTCATGTTAGAGACTCCTCAATCTAACCTCTTGGAGGGTTTCAATAGGTCTTCGACTGATTGACATACCTCTTTGAGGTAGGTCAGCGATTCTCGAACACTCTGCTCTTCCTCAGGGGGCAGTTGCAGCACTATAATCTCCCGGACCCCGTCCTTTTCCAGCTTCACAGGTACGCTAGCACTCAATCCGCTGTAGCCGTATTCGCCATTTAAGGTGACCGATGCGGGGAGCACACGTCCCGAGTCATTGACAACGGCAGACACGATGTCCGACAATCCCACAGCGGACGTCCATCCGGTTGTGCGCCCAGTCCCGAGGCTTTCATAAGCCTGAAGGGCCTTGGGGACCTCATCGCGAATTTTTTGTTTTTCATCTTCGGGCAGATCAACGGGATTGCCGTTTACACGCAGGGTACTAAAGAGCATCACCTGATGGGAGCCATGCTCTCCAATGGTCAAACCTTCCACGGATGTTGAATCGACCTTCAGGCGGCGGGCGGCCATCATACGGAAACGGAAGGAGTCGTTGAAGGAATAGCCGATGAATTGTTTTCGATCCATGCCTGTAAGCAGCACCATGCCATAATTCAGGGGGTCCACCGGGTTGGTGGCAGTTATGACCACGGCCTGCGGGCAATATGCTTTGACCTTTTGAGCCACTTCCTTAATGATGGGAAGGCTGTCCCTGAGAAGCTCCATCCTGGATTCGATGAATCGCCAGGGTGCCCCAGCAGCGATAATTACCACATGGGAGCCTGAAAGGTCTTTGTCCGACTCGGCAGCCCTGACCCTTACTTTTCGGATGCTGGTCACGGCAGTCTCAAGGTCCAGGACGTGGCATTTGAGCAGGTTTTCATTAATATCAAACAAAACCAGTTCGTCGCAGAGGCCTTGTGTGGCTACCGCATATGCTGCACAGGAACCTAAGGTTCCTGCCGCCCCTATGATACTCACTTTGCCTGGCATAACACCCTCCGATTTGCCGTCATTTTTTCATTTCGCTTAAAAACTTTCTTTTTCGCTTTTATCTAAATATTAACGAGCCCTCAACGATTTGGAGAAAATCCATCACATTGCTGAGAACCGAAGTCCGAATGAATTCTGGATGCCGGAATAAGTCCGACATGGCAGAGTGAGTCATTTCAAGCGCCGATTTAATCTTCCGGAAAAGCAACTTTCAGGATGTTCTGCTTGGCATAGTTCAGGTGCTCGCGAATAGTGCGTCCGACTTCATCGTATGCACAATGCCTGATGCAATGCAGAATAGCCCAATGCCCTTTAAGCGCCTCCAATACCGTTTCCGATGTATAAATACTTTTAACACGGCAGAGCATCATGCTGTCGCGTAACAGCATGCAAAGTTCAACAAGTCTTTCGCTACCGCTGGCCCTCTGGATAATCTCATGAAATTTCCCATCGAGGCCCACGAATTTCCTCGGGTTTCCTTTGCGCGCCATTTCTTCCGAAGCTCGAATATTTTCTTCCAACATAGGAACGAGCTCGGGTGTAATGCGCTGGATCGCCCACTTGGCTGCTAATGTCTCATTGACGATTCGAATTTCACAGATTTCCGCGACGTCCTTCCGGGTCATACTGCGGAGCTTGTAACCCACTCGGGGGATGGATTCAAGGAGCCCTTCCCGTTCCAGACTGTGAAGCGCCTCTCGTACAGGGGTTCGTGAAATATTGAGTTTTTTGGCAAGTTGGGCTTCCACGATTCGGTCTTTGTGAGAGAAATGTCCGTCCATGATGAGCTGTCTGACAAAATGATAGATCTGATCGCGGATGGTGAGGGAGTCGTCAATGGGAAAATATAGATCCAAGGTCGCTTCTTTTGTCAATAGCAAAACAAATTCTCCTCAAAAAAGGGGGGAAATATGGTACGTCAACCATATAGAAAATATTATTTTAGCTATTAATTTTGATTTTTCTACTTGCCATACATGGGGGATCATTAAAATAAATATCAACATACAGTATCCCACATCAAAATGTCAATCAGAAAATATTAAAACCCCAAAAAACTATTTTTATAATAATTTAAATTAGTTAATACCTATAAATAATTAAATTTTGAATTGCAGTGCACAAAAAATAAGAAATTATAGTACCCCATCTTAAAATATCATCCTAAAAATAATTAGATCAGAAGAAACTATTTTTTTATATATAGCAAGTAAATATTGGCCGAAATAAATTAAAAAATTAAATTATCCCATTGATATTATTGATATTTAACCATTTTTGCAAACCTGTTCTCTGCTGGCACCAGGCAGAAACATTTGAATTGCAGCACAATAAAAGGTGGAAAATGATGGTACCCCAGATCAAAGCGTCAAACATACACCAAGATAACCTAGCTATGGCGCTGCGGACAGCAATTCTGCCGCTATCGCGTTATCGGGGGTAAAAGGATTTGAAGAACTGGGCAAGATAAAAGAATAAGTCAATCTTTATAATATCAAATCCATTCACACGTCGAGATACGCGGTAAATTTTTTATTGACGCCATGTCTGGCGTTAGGGTACAGTGCTCCCAACGATTGGCACTGAGTTATCTGAAACAATTTCTATACATAACGAAATAAATCCTTTTGCATACATGCACAGTATTCTACATAGTTGCCCCTAGGATGACTTCCGAGGCAGGGCTGTAAATAGAAAGGAGAAATTATGACAAGCAAAAAGATGTTTTACATCGTCGTCGCGCTCGGCATTTGCCTGTTGGTGGGTGTATCATCGTTCAATGCCAGCCTGGCTAGAGCCGAAAAGATCACCATTAAGGCCATCAGCGCCTGGGGCAAAAATCATAGTGGTGTTGTCAAAGATTATCTGCCCTACATCAAGCGGGCCAATGAAATGCTTCAAAAAAAATATCCCGGTGAGGTTCAAATCAAATACATCGGGGGGTCTGAAGCCATCCCGACCCGAGATCAGCCC
>CACVKW010001443.1 GCA_902749685.1 Olavius sp. associated proteobacterium Delta 1
ACGGGTTGTTGCCCAAATCGAGTTGTTAGCAACAAACCCAGGCTTAGTGTGATTTCTGCATTAGCAAATAAGCATAAACCCTCGAATAATAGTTGATTAGAGTCATTACATCTGCTAAAGTACCGTTAAATATAACTTTAGCGGAGAATTGTCATCATG
>CACVKW010001444.1 GCA_902749685.1 Olavius sp. associated proteobacterium Delta 1
ATCCAACTTCGCTGCTGCAATGAAGACCATTGAAAGTATTGACTGATCCTGGATTCTGGTTGCTGGATCCTGGATGTCGTTGAAATTCACCGATAGTGTAC
>CACVKW010001445.1 GCA_902749685.1 Olavius sp. associated proteobacterium Delta 1
AGGTACAACCTGATTTCTAAATCACTAATTTCCCGTTTATAACTGCCTGTTTTTATTAAAGGCAGTATTTGATTTTCAAATTATTTTGGACAGCAATGAC
>CACVKW010001446.1 GCA_902749685.1 Olavius sp. associated proteobacterium Delta 1
AGGCATAACCTGATTTCGAAATCACCAATTTCGCGTTTATAACTGCCTGTTATTATTAAAGGCAGTATTTGATTTTCAATTTATTTTGGACAGCAATGCCTTTAAATATTGAAATTGAAATCGGAAATATCGTCTTTCATTTAGTGACTTGCTTGACGATATTCCTGTAAGATCTCCATTATTTTTGATATAATTTTTTCTGCTTGTTGCTCCTTTGCTAAATGGGCTAACTGATCGATCTCTCCATTCAGACGCTTTAATTCACATTCAATTCCTTTTAAGACCATTATCTTTTCGTGCCGGGTGGGGACTATGTTCTCGCCTTCCGTTATTAGTTCTTCGTAAAGTTTTTCACCAGGTCTTAGGCCAATGTATTCAATTTTAATGTCATCATCTGGTTCGAATCCAGATAGCCGGATGAGATCCCGGGCCATATCTGCAATCTTAATCGGAGTACCCATATCCAAGATAAATATTTCCCCACCATTTCCCATGGCACCGGTCTGCAAGATAAGCTGGCAAGCCTCTGGAATCGTCATGAAAAACCGCGTGACTTCGGGATGAGTAACCGTCACCGGACCGCCACTTTGTATCTGCTTTTTAAACAGAGGCACGACACTGCCCACGCTGCCGACAACATTTCCAAAACGGACGATCATAAACCGGGTTTGAGATAAGCCACAACCGTTTTGGCTCTGTACCAGCATCTCGGACAGTCGTTTGGAAGCGCCCATGACATTGGCCGGACGTACGGCCTTGTCAGTGGATACAAAAACAAATTTCGCGACGCTATACTTAGAGGAAATGTCGATAAGATTTTTAGTTCCTAACACATTATTATCAATTGCTTTCCACGGCTGCAGCTCCAGCATGGGAACATGTTTGTATGCTGCAGCATGAAAAACAATTTGAGGCAAATTGGCTGTAAAGGCCTTTTCTAGCTGATTCATATCCTGGATATCTGCTAAGACCGGAACCACTTTGGCATCTTTAAAACCATTTTTTAGCTCCAGCGCAATTGCGTGCAACGGGCTTTCGGCCCTCTCAAACATAATAATTTTCTCAGGTTTAAAGCGGCTGATCTGCCTGCAAAGTTCCGACCCAATTGACCCCCCGGCCCCGGTAACCATCACTGTCTGGCCATTAAGGTACGCCCCTATTTTATCTTCTTCAAGTTTTATTATTTCTCTCCCTAAAAGATCCCGATAATCCACTTCCCTGATGGCATTGACAGTGACTTTGCCATTGATTAATTCGCCCATTCCAGGAATGGTTTTATAGTCCAGACTACTTTTATTACATAGCTCAACCATCTTTCGCATTTGTCGGGAATTTGCGGAGGGAACCGCAATGAGCACCGCATTCGCTTTGACTTTGTTTGAGATCGCCTCTATATCACTTATGTACCCAAGCACGGGAATACCATGAATCTTCCTGCCCAGTTTCAGGGGATTATCATCGAGAAATCCAACTACACGGTATTGAAGTGCGGCATTGACGCTAATTTCCCGGCAAATTTTTTCTCCGGCATCGCCTGCTCCAATAATCAAAAGGTTTTTGGTACCAATATTGTTTCTTTTAAATAATCCGGAAAAAAACTGGGAAATTGATTGACCCACCTGATCGGTATCTGCCCGCTCGTAATAAAGACGAACACAAACCCGAAATCCAGCAATAAAAAGGATGGTTAGGCACCAGTCGATTAGAAAGACAGATCGGGAAAACCCTAAAAATCTGTATCTTAGAAGGATAAAGCAGATTAATATCAGTGTGCTTATACTGGATGCCTTAATAATATTCATCAGATCCGCAATGCCGGTATAGCGCCACATACCCCGATAAAGATCGAAGAAAAAAAAACACATAATTTTGGTGAATAAAACAAAAGGCAATATTCGATAAAAGCCCATATAATGTTCAGGTGGGATCTTAAATTCAAAGCGCACTAAATGAGCGCAATATAAAGATCCGATCAGAAAAAACAGGTCAACGCCCAGAATAACATAAAAGTTTCTATATCTATGTCCGAATGTCATATAAAAAACCTAAAAATTATGAAATTAGTAAATTTTCTGTTCACGGCTGCCGAAGCTATTCATAGTCCGGTTTTTTTGACCAGAAATTTTTTCGTATAACACAAGCATAGTCCCAAGGATAAAGCCCAAGGGATACTGAGCTTACTTTTAGTAAAAAGGAAAGGTCAGGCTGCTGTGAATCATTCAACACAGAAATATCGCAAGCACACCCTTCATTAGAATAGATACGTCTTTACGAAGAGAGTTCAACGATGCTCTAACCGTCAAGACAAACAACACCGCCAATCCGCTAAAAACTAATAACAGACCGATAATACCGTTGGCGTAAAGTATTCCGATCGGATGTAAATGTGGGGAAAAAAATTGTGCATCAGGAGTTGAGTCGTCAGCATAGACAGATCGATAACCTTCGAATCCATTTCCGAATAGCCGGTCAATAAGATTTTACTTGAGCTGTTTCCTGGCATGTTGCCGCTGAAGCACAGCCAAGGGTGCTCTTAACTTGTATTGTTGTGGTTCAAGTTGGGCTAAACTTATCAAAATTTCTTTTGCAAATCAATAACTTTCGGAATTTGCCGGCTTTAATCATAATGAATTCAATTTGAACATCGACTCACGCTTTTGATTTTCTACCGGCTGATTTCGCTTGATTTTGGAATCTTTGGCAAAATGGTTCAAACTGTCATAAAGAGGCTTCCATGACTTTTCTTTAGGCAATAGGACAACTGATCCAGAGTTATCGCTCCAGGTCGATATCACTGACACTTATGGAGAATTGTTTCAGAACCAGGTTGTTTTCTTGACAGAATTTTTTGATATTATTCAGTTTAGTTGAATCCTTTCTATTAAAGGAGATGAGCAGGCTTCCGATATTGTATTTTTTCATAAGCGTCTCAAGATCTTTGAATGCACCCAATATCGGAAAGCCCTGAAGACGCTTACCGGTTTTCAACACATCGTCATCAATGAATCCTATTGGTTGAGTATTCAGCTTTTCATTATTTAAAAGCTCGCGCAACAACAGTTCCCCACCCCGCCCCGCACCGTAGATTAATGCTTTTTCGCCACCAAGGGCTTTGCGTTTGATAGTGTCAAGGAAAAATCGAAAAGAGCCTCTGGTTCCTAACAATAAAGCATTGGTTAACAGCCAATCGATGACAAAAATCCCTTTGGAGAAATCAGTGCAACGGTAAATAAACGTCACCGCTGCAACCGACAGAATGGTTGCCAATGTGGACGCCTTAACAAAAACAAAGATATCACTGGACCCCATCGAACCCCAGAGGCCTCTGTAAATACCCATTGAAAAAAAAGCCGCCAATTTACAGGCAATCACCGTTGGCAGTGAATTTAAAAATACTTTGAAATAATAGGGAAAGACATCGGCTGAAAAACGAAGCCGGTAGGAAAGATAATAGGAGAAAGCGATTAAGCCCAGATCAAGGATGACCTGCAAAATTTGCCGTTTATAGGTTAATTCAACCAGAACGGGGGTATATGGTCGATCACGCAATAGTGAAAATTCTTTTTCCGGATATATCCGCAGCTGGGCCAGGTAGATCCCCATCAAGCTAATTGACAGTGCCACCGGGATGATAACAATCGGTGAAGTTAAGGTATCGCTTTGGCTGACAAATAAGGCTGCAACGCCGGAAACGATTGCGATGCCATATAGAGAAAACACCGCCTTTTTTTCGCTGAAACCCATTAAAACCAATCTATGCGACGTATGATCCCTGCCCCCAACGGAAGCTTTGCGACCGCTTAACAGCCGGATGAAGGTAACCAGGGTTGTATCGAATATCGGCACCAGCATTAACATTACCGGCACGGCAAAATTTGACAGGGAATTGGTGGTCTCGGTTTCTGAAAAATATAGGCTTAATACTGCCAGGGCAAAACCTATGATAAGGCTTCCGCTATCGCCCATAAAGATTGACGCCGGATTAAAATTGTAAACCAGAAATGCCGCCAGAGCGCCCGCCAGGGCCGTGGAAATGAGAACCGCCTTCGGCATTGCGCTCCAATATAATATCGTTAGAAATGCGGCTGCAATAAAAGCAATGCCGGTGCAAAGCCCGTCCATATTGTCCAACAGGTTAAACGCATTGGTTATCCCAACAATCCAGGCCATGGTTACCATGGTATCAATCGTTAGAGAGGTAAACCAGTGAAGCCTGAATCCCAAAAAAGCGACCAGAGACGCGACCAGGATTTGCCCGACCAGCTTGGTTTGAGGTTTAATATGTAAAAGATCATCGAGCAATCCCAGAATAAATAGAAACGTCATGCCAAGCCAAATAACTGCACCTAAAGAAGGCAAACTCAAAGAAACAGATGTTCTGAAAAAATGCGGCAAAATGGAAGAGAAATCTGCTACGAACAATAACGCGATGGAGAGGCCGAGGTAGATGCCAATCCCCCCCAGTAGCGCCGTCGGTTTTTTATGCCACCTTTCCCCTGAAGGATGCGCAACCCAGCCTTTTTTCAATGCGATAAAACGCACCAGCGGGGTGGCGGCAAGACATAATAGAAATGAAAGCACTGGTATTAAATATGGCATGTAGGGACAGTTAAAGTGTTTCGTGTATGGTGTTTCGGATGTTATATTGGAATGGATTCATTTTAATGAGTTTTTTCCGACAGGATCTATAGGATAAACTCGAATTCTTCAATTCCCCTTTTTCATGACCGCAACGATTTCTCGAATGATATCATCAAGATTATCATTAGGCTTAAAACCAATGAGTTGGGCCACTTTTTCGATGCTTGGTACGCGTCGTTCCATGTCTTCAAAGTCAGCTTCATAAGCCTCTTCATATGGAATCATTTTGATCCCGGATTGTGACCCGGTGATAGCAATTATTTTTTGGGCAAGATCTAATATAGCTATTTCTTCAGTGCCGCCGATATTAAAGACCTGGCCAAATGATCCTTCATTCTCCATAAGGCCCATAAAGGCCTTAACAACATCTTTGACTCCGGTAAAGGTTCTGGTTTGGGTGCCGTCTCCGTATACCGTCAAAGGTTCACCCCTTAAAGCCTGATCGACAAACCTGGGCACCACCATACCGTAGGTTCCCGTCTGGCGAGGTCCAATCGTGTTAAACAGGCGGGGAACGGTGACATTGAGCCCATTGGTACGATAGTAAGCCAAAGCCGTAAATTCATCCATGAGCTTAGATGCCGCATAACTCCATCTGAACTTGCTGGATGGTCCATATATGATGTTATCCGTTTCAATTAGCGGTGCATGGGTGTGTTTGCCGTAGACCTCGGATGAGGAGGCAATCAGCAATTTTTTTTTGAATTTGTTACAAAGTTCAAGAATTTTTTCAGTTCCCTGGATATTCGTTTTAATTGATTCCATCGGGTGATCCAGAATATACTTCACCCCGACTGCGGCGGCCAAATGGAAAACCGTATCGCAAATTCCGATTAATTCAAGCATGGTTTCATGGTTGAGGATGTTATCAATTCGGACAAATATTCGGTTACGGAAACGTTTGTCTTCCTGGAGAGATTCAATGTTTTCCATTGAGCCGGTGGAAAGATCATCAACTATGTAAACCTCATCTCCTTTTTCGAGGTAAGCCTCGGCCAAATGAGAGCCAATGAAACCGGCTCCTCCGGTAATAAGAACTTTCATAATCATTCCTGTTTAATTTTCTCTCAGTGGTATTAAGCCATTAGCTATACGACATCGCAGCACCGTTCAAGAATGAGGGATATTTTTTTTGCTGCCTCGGAACGAGTACATTCTGTGTGATGGATGTGATCCCTGCCATTGTCACCCATGCGTTTTGCTTCATGCGGATTGTGATAAAGAAATTTTATGGCATCGGCCATGGCATCCGGATTTTCCGGTTCTACGAAAATACCGCCTTGTGCGGTTTCGACTTCCTGCCTCGCCTCCCCGTCGACACTGATAACAATCGGTTTGCCACAAGCCCAATAATCGAAAATTTTGGAAGGCAACGCCCCTTTGAATAGATCCTTTTTTTTCAATGGAACCAAACATAGATCAGCCAGTGAGATGTATTTTGAAATTTGGCTCATTTTAATTTCCGGCAGAAATTCGGTATTCTGCAAATTGTGTTTAGCCGCGTATATTTGAACTGCTTTTTTCTCAGGACCCTCTCCGATGAAAACGAAATGGATTGCTTCATTGTGGCGAAGCATAGCTGCAACATCGATAATATTCTCCAATCCTTGTGCAATACCATGAATTCCGGCATAAAGGACGATAAATTTCCCGTTCCAACCCAGCTTATCCTTTAAATCTTCATCCCGGATATAATAGAATTGCTCGGGATTGGTAGCGTTTCGAATCAGAAAGATATTTTGCGATTTAACTTGCCTGGTTTCCAAACGATCATGGATTCCCTTGGTGACTACGATTAGCGCTCTTGCGTAGCGGTAACAAAAATTCTCCAATGATTTCGCAAGACGTATTATTGCCGGGTTGTTCAATTCGCCAAGCTCAATCGCTGATTCCGGCCATAGATCCCTTACTTCAAACACAAAAGGAATACGCCTGATTTTCGATAAAATCACACCGGCAACACCAACAAAAAGCGGAGGTGAGGTGGCATAAATCAGATCATACTTTTGGCGGTCAAAAATTAAGCTATTAAAAATTGTAGTTGCCATGAAAGAAATATAAAAAAGTATTCTGGTTATAAAATTTTTTTTCGGTGATGCGAAGACCCAACTTCGACAGATGCGAATACCATCCTTGGCCTCCTCCATGCGATATCTCCCGCGGTAGCCCTTGAAAATGATGCCGGAAGGATGGTTGGGAAGTTCGGTCATCATGGTTACCTGATGGCCAAGTGCAGCAAGATTGGTAGACATTTCATAGGCACGATTTTGGGTCGCACCGACCTCGGGCGGAAAATATTGCGAAATGTATAAAATCTTCATTGATAAGACACTGAAAATCGTTCCGCCCATTTATGAAGCAGGAAAGTTCGGAAAAACATATTGCCGGATAGAGTCGAATTACCTGTTAAAAACTTACTATACTCTAGATTCAATCGCTTAAGATCAATATTTTCAGACAAAATACCGCCTTTTTTATACACACTCTGGACCATATCACGCCATTGGTTGCGCAGCCACTCATCCTGAGGCGTGTCAAAGGCGAGTTTATCGCGGCGTAATCGAATCCTCTCCGGAATAACGCCTTTCATTGCCTCTCTGAGAATATATTTTGTCCAGCCATTAAAAATTTTCGCGTGCAACGGCAACGATGCTAGAAATTCAACGATTCGAAAATCGAGAAACGGGGTGCGGCTTTCAATTGAAAAAGCCATTGAATTCTTATCCTCATATCGCAGTAGAGACGGTAAGCTAAATCTGGTCATATCGAGCTTTATTCTATCGGCCAGAGATCCATTGTAGCCGATTTCCGGCAGGTCCGCGTCCAACACAGGCGGAAACAGACTATGTAACGCGGATGGATTCAACCATCCGCTTTTTTTGTGAAAATATCTTAGGCTGTGCTTGAAATCGATCCCTTTAAAATAAGTGAAATTTTTTAGGGAGTGAATTACTTCGCGAAAAAGTTTCCCGGGAGAATGACGGTTGAAAAGCTCCAACAAATAGAAGTAGGAAAATTTACGGTAACCGCAAAGTTGTTCATCGGCGCCCTGCCCGTCCAGCACTACCTTTAATCCGGTTTCGCTTATCTTACGAAAGACACACCACTGGGCATAGATGCTGGAACTGCTGAATGGTTCCTCCTGATGCCACATAATCTCATCCAACTCATCCAGGAAACCCTGCGGCTCAGGTGTAACGATATGCGATTCAGCCTTTGTTGCGGCAATGACGTCATTAATGAATGGTCTTTCGTCCAATGCGGTGATTGGAAAAACAGATGAGTATGTTTTTTGGTATACACCGGCTTGTTGCTTGTGCTGGGCAGGGATCAGCGAGTTGATCAGGCAAACAATCGAGCTTGAATCTACACCGCCGCTGAGACAGCTGCCGACGGGGACGTCACTTCTGAGGCGAATTTGAACTGCCTCTTTCAGATGGTCACGGAATTTGGCCACTGCCGCAGGGATGTTTTCCGAATCGTCCAGGTGTTTGCTTATTTCAAAATCCCAATAACGCGAACAATTGGTTCCTCGCCGATTTATTCGAATGTAATTTGCCGGCGGAAGTTTGTGAATGTCCCGAAAGAATGTGTCGCAAGAATGGTCAACCATTCCAAACATGAGGTAATCGCGCACGGCAGTCGAGTTAGCCCGAGCCCTTAAGTTTTGCAAACAAAGAAGCGCTTTAATCTCGGAGGCGAAAACAAACTGTTGGTCATCCTGATAAAAATAAATCGGTTTTACACCCAAGCGGTCTCGTGCACAAAAAAGTTGCTTTTCCTGATCATCCCAGATTGCAAAGGCAAACATGCCGTTCAATTTGTGCAAACAATCGGAACCCCAGTGGATATAGGCCGCCAAAAGCACCTCGGTATCTGAAGATGTATTGAACTGCACGTTGTCACGTTCCAATTCCGCCTTAATTTCGATGTAATTGTAGATTTCACCATTATAAACAACCGTGTATCGGCCGCTTGGATCGCTCATGGGTTGTCTTGATCTTTCCGATAAGTCGATAATCTTAAGACGATTGTGAACCAGGCCCACGTGTCCGGATACAAAGATACCTTGATCTTCCGGGCCGCGATGAACCAAGCGCTTCCGCATTTTGAGCAACAGATCCGTGTCGATTTCACGATTGTCGAAACGAAATAGGCCGGCAATACCGCACATAATAATTCTAAGACCGAACTAAACCCTGATATACTGATAGCAGTTTTTTTTGTTCTATTTGCCAGTTGTACTTATTAAAAATACCCTCCCGGCCCCTTCTTCCCATATTCTCTGCTTCCCGGGGGTTTTGCAAAATATAGCGCAGGGCATCTGCAATTTGTCCAGGGTCTTTAGGGTTAACTAAAAGTCCGCATCGAAATTCATCAAGGATTTTTCGCATGACCGGGAAATCAGATGCCACTACAGGGGTGCCGCTGGCCATGTACTCAAAAAGCTTTATTGGATAGGAATCTGTGTAGGCTTGCGTAGGATGAAGCACTACTAGTCCAACTCTGAAAGACTGAAGAAGCTTAACTGTCTGTGATCTGTTCAACCATCCGTGCCATTTTATTTTATCCCACTCAGGGTTTGCTTTGATCTCAGACTTGAATCTCTCAGAGCTGAATTTCCCCGCAATAATAAGTTCAGCACCAAGTTCGCGAGGCAACAAATCCATGGCTTTGAGAATTTCTTTGATACCACGGTCATTACTGATACCGCCGATATAACCAACATGACAAGGTCTTTCTCTGTAGGGCTTATTATCGGTTGCAAAAAATTCATCTAAAAGCGGAAAATTCCTTATTACAAGAGTTTTGTGATTTGGAAATCGATCAGAGATTGCAGGTGTCGCAACGACTATTATATCAAAAAAATATGAGAACGACTTTTCAATAATGCCCAATCCTGTTCCAACAATCTTCCTTATCCAGGGTGATATATAATCCTTAGACATTATATCCTGTGGCAGGTTTTCATGAACATCATAGATGACCCGCTTTCCCTGAATTTTCAATAAAATGCCGATCGGTAAAAGTTCAGGGTCGTGAAAATGAAAAACCTTGGAATTCAATTGTCGCGCCTTGCAGTATATCTTCCAGGTGCCCTTAGCCATTCTTTCTAATCGGCCACCTGCTACTGTGCCCGCATCAATAATAGCTACCCCATGTTTCTCCTGATCCTTTTTACCGTCCCCAACAACAATCTTGATTAAGAATCCGCGTTTTGCCATGCTTTTACACATTTTATGGAATATTCGAATATCCTCGCGAGCATGCACAGATGTGAGGTGGCAAATGCTATTGGAATTGCTGTCGGCCATCATTTCAATTTGGACCGGTAACCTTTAATTAGCACGGGCATCTTCTTATTTTTTAAAATAAACCTTGGTATGCTTCAATTAGAACTTTTTCCTGTCTTTCCCAGTTGTATTTTTCTGCCGATTTCGCTGTATTTTTTTTATACATTGATAATGTGTCATCGTCCAATAATTCAATGGTTCTGCGGATTTCTTCAGGAGTGATGTCTTTGATTACAGTACCTATTTTTTCAGCTTCGATTATTTTTTTCATTTCCGGCAAATTCGAAATCAATACCGGCAAACCAGCCATTATATATTCAAAAAATTTATTGGGTAAGCAGTAGTAATAGCTAAGACAGGAAGCTTCAATTAATGACATACCGACGTCCGCTGAAGATGTATAGTCAAGAAGGACACCCGGCGGGACTGCTTTGTGGAAATATATGTTGGAATGGCGTTTGGCGTAACCAAGAATTTTATCTGTCAAGGGACCATATCCGAGAAAGATGATTGTGTTTTTTTCAGGATTGTTGATGTTCATGAAGGCTTCAAGGATTTGCTCTATGCCCCTGTTTGCCATCAAGTTTCCCTGATACAAGAATATCCGAGCGTGTTCGGAAATTTTAAATTTTTGGCGGAATATATTATGTTTCTTAACCTTGCTAAAAGTAGGGGCATTCAGCACGACATATGGTTTGCCAAATTTGTACATTTTACGGTACTCATCGGCAATCGCATTGCTAACTACAATAATGGCATCGGTATACTTTATTAGAATTTTTTCCAGGATCTTTGACAGAGGCTTCGTTATCTGCGTCAGTCCGTTTTTTTCAGTTTCCAGTTCATGCGTATCATAAACTAAAACAGGTCCGTAGATTTTTTTGATTAAAACTCCAATACTTAAGACAAGTAAGTCGTGACAGTTTACGATTGAAATTTTTCTGTTTCTGATACCTGCCAATACTCTAATGGTAAATTCAACATATTTGAATAATTGAAAAAACAAATTTTTGGGTAAGCCTCTGGTTCTTAAAGAAACTCTCCAAACATCTCTGTTCCGGTCGATATGTTGATATTTCAACTCACCTTCTTCCCAGAGAGCGACAATAATTATTTTGTCGGCTATATTATTTTCAAGAATGGTTTTTGACTCTTTTAAAATTCTACTATCATTTTTAAAAGGCGTTATGGCTATATGTAAGTTGATTCTCATCGTTACGAAATTTGATTAATCCAATTTTTTACTGTACTTGAGAAAATCTAAAACAAAGCAAAAGCTCAAACAAATATCTCAAAGATCCTCCAATGGAGAAAAGTGTTAAAGCCAATTTTACACTCCCGGATAGACCACCAATCATAAGACTTATGAAACTAAGAGTTAAAAATAATAGCTGAATCATCAGGATAAATTCCTGTTTTTCAGAAACAATAAGCGCTGTTGACAGGGGTGAGACGATAAACATTAAAAAATAAAAAGGGGATAAAATCTGTACATACTGTCCCGCTTCGAACCATATTTCACCAAAAATAAAGGAAAACAAACGGGGTCCAAAAAGGCCGATAATCAATAAAGGAATGATGCCGATGGCAATTAAACCTAAGAATGTTTTAAACAGAAACACCCTGGAATCCGTATTGTCAGTTGCATATGCTGACAGCCTTTGGAAAAAGACACCTGCAACCGATCGGCCGAAAATAGAAATAGGTATGCCTAATATTCGATGTGACAAAAAATATTGACCGACAACAGCAGGTGAAAAAAAGTAACCAAGCAATATTATCGGCATATGGGTGGATAGACGATTCAAGAGGACTGCCCAGCTTTGATATTTAGGAAATTTGCTATAACGTTTTGCGGCTTTTTTAAGAGTTGCCGGATTTAAGCTGATTAAAAAGAGATCTTTATTATTGCGCCAAAATTTTTTTATTAAGATAATTGCCTCGATTAATTGTCCGGTTAACAGACCAAGAATTAGACCACCGGATTTCAGAAATTTCAAAAAACCCAGCAATGTTTTTATACCGTTTTGGGTCGCTGAATTCGCGATTCGTGTTGAAACCAGGAAGCTGAAGTTTTTTTTGCGGCTAAACCAGCAATTCAATACATCGTTGATGCCAATAAACAAAACAGAAAGCGGTATCAGCCACAACCATTGACCCAGCATAGGAACATTAAAAATTTCTGCAATTTGATGATTCCAGAAAAATATCAGCAATAAACTTACCAGGCTCATTCCCGCTAAAACAATTTCTGATAAAACGACAACATGAATTGCTTCTTCATCTTCGGCAGGCAGCATGATCGCCTGGAAATACTGCCACGATGCGAGGCCACCATATATGGTGCAAATAGACAAATATAGGCCGTAAGCGCCAAATTGCTCCCGCATATAAAAACGGCTAAGAATCGGAGAAACCGCTATAGTTAAGAGATGGACTGTAAAATTCCCTTTAAATAGCGTAATTACATCGGCTGCAAATGATCCTTTTTTGAATTTGATAAAGCCGGAAAATAGCGATGCCGTCATGATATATAAATTAAAGAGTTGTCAAAGTTGCTGTTAGCATATCTCATATGGGTTATCGGCCCAGTTTCATCGCAGCCTATAAAGTTTGTAGGTATATTCTTCCATAATCAAGTCGCAGTAATTTTTTGTAATAGTATTCAACACTCTCCAGCGGTTGTGCCTGTTAAGTGCTTCAATCTGCTCACTGATAAATATATATTTTATGTTAAAACGTTTTTTAAATTCCGTAACTATTTCTGCGAATTTTTTTCGTTTTGCTATGAGCACTGATACCACCCCGTTGGACAAGTAATAAACCCCCCTTTTATTTGTATAGTAGTATAAAATTGGCTGATTGCATTCTAGAATGGCCCAGTCCTCTTGTTCTAAATTATTTAAAAATTGTATGATCTGAGCCGGAAAACCCCGGGTTGGATTTTGCACATGGGCCGATTTTATGGAAGGCTGTTTCAGCCTATCAATGAGAATAGATTTAAATTTTGAAAAATTAGTTCCGATACCCGCAGCTAGCGTAATCAGTATAGTTGCCATCAAAAAAAGATTAACAATTTTTTTGGAGATATTAAATTTATCAATTATTATATCGTAAGTATACAAAAGGACTAGGGTTAAAATCACGGGATATAGGGTCAGCTGGTAGCGGTAATTTTTGTACCCCATTGTGCATATGATGATAGTGCTCAGGGTTAAGACAAATAATAACGCCAACTGCCATCGCTTAGCCTGATGAAATTGTGTCAAAAAATATATAACCAATGGTATCGCAAGCCAGTTGATATAACCAAAAAATTTAACTCTAAAAAAAATGCCTAAATATCCGTTTAGCCAGAGGTCCTTTTGGGTACTGATTTCTCTCATTTTGGAATGTTGAATGCTCGTACCTGATACCGGCCTATGCAGCCAACCCGCCACAATCTCAGATACCGCATTGCCCCAAAAGACCCAAAAAATCGTCAATAAAAAAATTAAAAACAAAAAGGTGGAGATTCCGATGACGACAATCATCTTAGTATCTTGTTTAAAATCCATCCCCTGCCCCAAAAAATATCAATTACATAATGCAATCCTCCAAACAACATGGTTAGGATTCCAACTATTGCTGAGTCATATAGCTTGTCCACGAATTTTTTATCAATAAAAATAAAGAGCGCCAGGATATTAAGACAAGCCACAATCATTCCAATGGAATGTATAAACGCCGCCAAACCTGAAAAAATCCCAAGAAGCAATACTGAAAAAAGAATTTTCCTTCGAACTGAATAAACTAGAAAAATCCAGGAAATACATAAAAAGAAAATGCGATACGAGTCGAGGTGATGGGTAGTCAGCGTCAAATGAAAGGCCATACCGGAACCTAAGGCCAAGACGCCCAATATAGCAAGGTATAGATTGACCTTGGCTAACCAAATAAATTGCACGCTCAATACTAACAATCCGAAATATAGACTGGTGCTTTTATAGTAATAATCGTTACTGTATGAAAGCAGCGCTCCAATTACCTGCTCCCATGTAAATAAAAGACTAAAGGATGGCGCATTCTTGGCAGTGTAGAAAAAACCAAGGGGTGAATAATCACTGATCAGAATTGGCTCTATCGATTTTTCATTTGCCAACAGTTTGCCAACGACCCCATAGAACAGGGCATCGTGCCCGACAACGGGCTTTTGCATTACGTGCGTAACGTCCATCAGTATTATTGAAGTTATAACTAAACAAAAGGCGCCGAGGACAACGAAATACCTTAAAGAAAGCTGTTGTCTGATGGTGCCATTCGGTACCGACGATTTGCGCTTAACAAGCAATATTCTTATCAACAGCAGCACGGCATAACAGCCGCCGATAATAGAGAAGTAAGTTAGATTGGATCGGTGAGGCAGTATGAGAAAGCAATAATATAATATGAGCGTGGTAAATGCCGGTCCGATTCCCAGGGAATAAATGAACAGCTCGATTTTAGAGACACTACCATCTGAATCCAGGCCGCTTAAAAAATAAAACACGACAGAAGAAAAGATCAAATTGGTTAAGGCAAAGATGATCAGGAAATCAGCCACAGCAGGTTTATTTTGTCTTGATTTATTAGCTGAAATTAGATAGAAAAACCGAACAATTTCATATATTTTACAAAATTAACGGTTTGCTTAGAGGATCTGGCAATATGTATCAGGAGAAAAAGATTTGCATCGTAATTCCCGCCTACAATGAGGAGAAACTTATCGGTCGGGTAGTTACAACGATGCCGGATTTTGTTGACAAAATTGTAGTTGTTGACGATTGTTCGACTGACGGAACCGTCGAGGTCGTTAAAAATCATATATCCAATGGTAATAAACGGTTAACACTGTTAAGCCATGATAACAACCGCGGAGTAGGCGGCGCGATCATGACCGGTTATCATTATGCCAGGGACAATCTGTTTGATGTTACGGTTGTGATGGCCGGTGATGCTCAAATGGATCCCGATGATCTTCCCTCCCTTATTGATCCGGTGGTTCAAGGCAAGGCGGATTATGCCAAAGGCAACCGCCTCTTTTCTGGTGAAGCCTGGCATATAATCCCCCATGCCAGATATTTAGGTAATGCCGCGCTCTCTTTTATGACTAAAATCGTTTCAGGCTACTGGCATGTAACGGATTCCCAAACCGGTTACACGGCGGCATCTCTCAACGTATTGCAAACACTCCCTTTAAAAAAAGTATTCCAGCGCTATGGCATGCCGAACGATTTCCTTGTACGGCTCAATGTTTATGATTTCAGGGTGGTGGATGTTCCCATCAAACCGATTTATGGTATCGGGGAAAAATCGGGAATTCACCTCGGAAAAGCTGTCCCCCGGTTAAGTTGGCTATTGGCCGGGCTATTCCTTTGGCGCATGAAGGAAAAATATATCCTGCGGGATTTTCACCCCTTAATCTTCTTTTATATGTTAGGCTTTCTGAGTTCCTCGGCCGGTTTTATAATGGGTTGCTATCTTCTGTATTACCGTATTTTCAATGGTGCCGTCACACCAACGAGCGCCTTATTTGCAGCCTTTTTATTTCTGACCGGTATGCAATCGATTTTTTTTGCGATGTGGATGGACATGCAGCATGGCCGCAGCAACAACCACTAATGATACCCCCTCCGGACAATAGCTCATGACGATTCATAAACCAGCTCGATTTCTTTTTGATATCTGCCATCCGGCTCATTTCCATTTGTTTAAACACCTTATGCAAAACTTATTAAGCTCCGGCAGTCATGTCGTTGTTGTAGCACGTGACAAAGATGTGATTGTCGATCTTCTCAAGCGCAGCGATTTTGAATTCAGAATTATCTCTAAAGCCCGCCGAACACGACTGGGAATGCTTTTTGAGTTGGTAATCAGGGATTTAAGAATTCTGTATCTCATGCGAAAAGAAAAAATAAACATTGCAGTTGGCACCTCGGTCAGCATATCTCACATGGCGTATTTAAGCGGTGCCCGCTCAATTATATTTAATGAAGATGACCTTGATTACATTCCACTTTTTGCTATGCTTGCATATCCGCTTGCCAATATCATTTGTACCCCTGACGGTGTTGATACGGGTAAGTGGCATAGAAAACAGAGAACCTATCCGGGGTATCATGAATTAGCCTACCTCCACCCGGATATGTTTTCCCCTGATGAGTCTATCAAACAAAAAATGGGTTTGGCGCATAACGAAAGATTCGCTCTTATTCGGTTAAGCGCCCTCCAGGCACATCATGATGCAAATGCTAAGGGACTTTCTGAATTTCAAATCAAAGATCTGGTAGCAGTCTTGGAAAAACATGGGCGCGTCTTTGTCAATAATGAAAGCGAATTACCGAATTGGCTTGAAAAATACCGCTTACCTGTCCCATCCGACAGAATCCATGACGTTTTGGCACATTCGACTTGCCTGGTGAGTGACAGCCAGACCATGACTATTGAAGCGGCGGTGCTCGGAGTGCCGGCTTTTCGCTGCAACTCGTTTGTCGGTCGATGTTCTGTAATTCATGAGTTGGAACAGAAATATGAATTGGCTTATGGGTTTAAACCCGACGAATTCAAGGAGCTATTGCATCGCATTGAAAATTTATTGTCACGGGATCAGTTTGAAGCGGAATCGATGGCAAAACGCGACCGGATGTTAGCGGATAAAATCAACGTCAGTGATTGGATGATTGATTTTTTACAGTCAGTTTGATGCTGGTAGAACTCCATCTACAACCTGGAATATATATAATTCTTTATTTTTCAAAGGAACCGATCTGTCAAATCTTAGCCAACTGGATTTTTTGAGGTCTTCGAGCTGGTCCTGCCGATAAAAAGAATATTCTAAATTGTCAGATACCACCAATCCCACTTTAGCAACCCTGAATTCCCGGAGTTTTTCCCTGAAATCGTCAATGTTCTGCCAACTAAAGCCCAAGGTTCTTATATAGGGATAACGGTTTAAAATCGCTTTTTTAGGAACTATCGGTTTCAATGTCCAATGCCATTCCGGGGTTTGAGACCTCTCTTTTCTATAAAACATGCTCAGGCTGATGTTCGAATTGACCCACACTCGCTCTTCAGGATCAAATTCATCTATAATTTTTTTACATTCTCGATTATACCCAAGCTCCTGGTAATTCCCAATCTGACCGCGACTTCCTAAAGATGATGCCATTGCAACCATTGTACTTATAAATATCAATAGGGCCGGAATGGATACCGCAATTGAATAAGCATATTTCCACTTTTTGCTTATTCCCCTGAGGGCAGTGACCATTACAGCCAGAATGATTGCATTCAAAAAGATTTTTATTAACAAGCTTTTTGGATCATATACAAACCCCATCGCAATAAAAAGCGAGGTCCATAAAAGTACCCATGCAGATAGCCGGTTTTCTTTAAGTCCATCCTTGATAAAATACAGAAAAAATAAAACTATCAGAGGAACTATCGGAAACAGGTGCCGCCCCTTGCTGACATGAAGAAAAAATATAAGTAAATAAACCCAATAAGCGAGAGGAAGAAAAAGATATTCAATCCTGCGGGTCCGACTCCAGCGGCCAAACATGATCAGCGACATTGCCAAGGACGGCAGCGCGATTATTTTCGGAATACCTACCAGGGAAAAGGTTCGATAAGAAAATATTTTTCCTATATACGGTTGTGCCTGATTGGCTATCCATATGAATCCATTCAACAGGTATATCCCAGAAAACTTAATGTATCCGATTAAATTCTCCGGGTAGCCTTCGACAGGTAACATATGCAAATTTATGAATGACGAGATACCGCTTAAAGAATTGTAAATCTTCATAGTTTCCGGCCTGAATTGATTAATTGCATATGATCTCTCCCCGTACTCTATTAGACCAATTATGCTTGGTATAAACATATTTAGGGGAATTAGCCCCGTAAATAACATAAGAATGATGTATACAACGGAGGGTAAAACGGCGGCAAAGCATCGCAAGATAATTTTTAGTGAAATATTAGATAACGTGCTAGTTGGCCTTTGCTGCCACTCATCCAAAGTGATCCACACAAATAGAGCAGGCACAAGACAAAAGAATATATATTCCTTGGCATCTAACACGAATAATAAAATCAATCCGAGTACCCACTTATTGTGCCTGCTAATGATTGCGTATATCAAAAGAAGAACAGCTAAAATCGCCGGCATTTCTCGATGAAACCTGGGCATCGACCAAATAAAGAAATAGTTGCTTGCGACCAGGAAG
The DNA here is from genome assembly GCA_902749685.1 of Olavius sp. associated proteobacterium Delta 1. GTDB lineage: Bacteria > Desulfobacterota > Desulfobacteria > Desulfobacterales > JAFDCJ01 > JAFDCJ01. The sequence goes on from CACVKW010001446.1 coordinate 18,185, forward strand.
GCACCGGCGAGGGCCCATTCGAAGGACCCGATAAGTTTCCAGAACAACTTGAAGCAAAGCCAAAATGAAACCGTGGCGATTACCACCGAAACAAGGGTTGCCACAAATACAGATTGACCGAAAATTAGGAAAAGGAAGGCCGCGGGTAATTTGAACAAAAATCCGTGCAGTCCCACCGCCTCGTTCCCGAACCACGTTCCGGCCCGTAGACATTCAGCCATGATTGAAGTTTCAAGAAGATAGTAAGCTTCATCGCCCTTGACATCCCTGAAAAAACTCAGAATAAATCCAAGAGCGAAAACAAATACAATTGAATATATAAGCAGACGCTTTTTTGCTGTGGATAGTTTGCCAGCGCGACTTTGCGTTGCCCAATATTCTTCTGAATCGCTAAGACTATTTAATGAACCGTTAAATATCATTCTCATTTCAAAGAAATAATCCCTTCGAGTGCGGTTTCCCAAACACGCCGGATCGCCTGCTGCGAATAATTAGACTTAAACAGATTCCGAGTAGCGACTGCGCCGCGTCTCAGAGATTCGAGCAATTTATGGTTATCGAGAACTTGACCCAATGCTTCTGCTAACTCTCTTTCATTTGATACGTTTACCAATAAACCATTTTGTTTATGATGAACAACGCAATTGATATCCCCTGCATCAGGGACCACCACTGGAATACCGCAACTTAAGGCCTCGATCATTGCCATGGGCAACCCTTCGCTGTTGCTGGTCAGCACGAAAACCTTGCTTTTACACAAATAGTGTGGCACTTCATTACCCGGAACACGTCCGACAAAAGTGACATTATCATCAAGTCCCAATTCGTTAACCAGATTTCCAAGAGATTGACGCAGAGGACCGTCGCCCACGATAGCAAGTCGAAGTAAGGAATTCCGGTGTTTCAAGTTTTCAACAGCCTTAAGTAGACGATCGACCCGTTTTACCTGAACCAACGACCCGACAAAAATCAGATCATATTCAATGCCGGCATAGCGCGCGATCGGTAGATCCGAGACAGAAAAGGCACTGGTCGGATGCAGGATTTTAGACTCTTCAACACCGGCTGCAATCAACCTTTCTTTTGATGTTGCTCCGGAAACAGCGATTCGAGCGGCAGATCTCAGAATTGAAATCATCCTTCTGGAGTTAATCGCTCTTTCTAAATCCGTCCCAAGAAGCACTAGTACCACCGGAATATTGAATAGTTTCCCGAGTATCCATCCCATGAGTCCGTGATAGTTTAGATAAAATGCGATAATCACATCCGGTTTTCTAATAACGCACTGCCAAAACGCAACCGGGGCCCGGTATAAATCCGTCAGTACCCGACTACGTGCCACAAGGCCCGGAGCAGAAAATGAGGTGACTTTGCGACCCTTAAATTTTTTGCCGCGAACCAGGAGGATATGGGAAATATGATCAATATCCTGGATACCGGCAAGTTTCTGGCGGAGCTTAAAATCACTCATGCCACAAAGCAAAAGAACACGTATATCGGATTTGGCGATATTTAACGGCAATTAATCTCTCAGCAACGCATTAAGTTTCTGAGCCACTCCGGCCGGGCAGGAGGTTTTATTCGATATTAAATTCCGCTTGAGCGTTTTCATTCTGATCACTTTAGCGTGTTTAATGTGCAGTAACAGATCTCAAAACAGATTCGATTTTAGGAACAATAAGGTCCCAGGAATATTGCAATGAGGCTTCTCTGCCTGCCCGGCTATAGCGTGAATGTTGACGCGGATCATTCCAGAGTTGGTTTATGGCCGACTGTAGTTCGTCCGGATCCGAGGGCGGAACCAGCAAACCGTTTTTTCCACCCTGCAAAAGATCAGTGATGCCGCCGGAGATATCACTGGCAATGATCGGAAGCCCGACCGACATGGCCTCCATGATGACATTGGGAAATCCTTCGTTTAAAGTAGAAGGCAGAACCAGAACCCGTCCCCGTTGAATCATGGCATCTTTGACCCTGTGAGGTGCAAGTCGGCCGGCAAATTCTACCTTCATGCCTTTTGCTTGAGCTTCAAGTTGATCCCGTTCAGTTCCATCTCCCACGATGACCAGCGGAATATCCGGCAATTTTTTCATTGCCGCCAGTAAAACGTCTACACCTTTATGACGAGCCAGGCTCCCGACAAACAGGACCGAGTCCCCATGAGCTGTTCGGCCATCAGTTTCCTTTCCGTTTGAAATGACGAACGGATCGAGAAATCCAAACTTGGATTTCAGGCTATTTTTAATATTTTCCGCTTGCACGATAACCGCATTACTTTTGCTCAACACCCATTTTAACAGATAGTGTCCCCACCACTTGGGCTCGATTTGATACCAATCACTACCGCGTATCGACACACAAAAGGGAAGTCCGGTCAATTTTCCCACAACGGCTCCGATCACTCCATTTGGTGTGGCTCCATAACAAATCAGGACATCCAGATTTCCAGCTTGTTTCCTTAACTTGTAGCTGGTCAGGGCAGTATACGAAGGAAAATTAAAGGGAAAAGGCCAGAATTTGGTTCGAACGATAGGAATACCATTAATGTTCTCCTGGGCACTTTGACCGGAAAAGCGTTTGGTAAAAACACATACCTCATGCCCCCTAGATAGTTGTTGAGCCAGTTCCCATGCCTGGATTTCACTACCGCCAATTTTTAATGGCGGCAGACCCAATACGACAATACCAATTCGCATAGATAACCCCTGATTCTCACCGAATTTGCTATGATTTACTTCAGGGCACTATAGAATTCCAATACCTTAAGGAAAATTTCAAGTCACCCGCTTAGCGGGTGGTAGTTGGCTCATAAATATCTGCCAAACCTTTCTTACATCTTTTTGATCGGCGCTTAGCAGACTCAGCAATATTACAGAAAGTATGAAAGGCAGACAACTCCAATTCGGAAATCCCATTGCGTCAAAAAACGGGTAACAACAAAATAAAACCGATGCAAGTAAAAGGCCTAAGAGGGAGGCTTTTTGATAGGGAATTTCATAAAGCGAATGTGCTGCCAGAAAGGATATTCCGGTGGTCAGGACAATTCCGCCCATATAACCCGCAACAACAGCCCATACACCATAATGATTTACCCCTAACAATAATATTGCAGCATTCACCACCGCACCCCAAAAAACACTGAAGGAACTCCAAAACGTTTTCTTTGATATGCTGATACCAAATCCCAAAAAAATTCCGGAACAACCGATGATCGAGGCGACGATAAAAAATGGCACCAATGTGGCTGCAGGGAGATACGATGGTGGTGCAATAATCCTGATAAGGGGTTTGGCAAATAAGATAACAACTCCGCCCATCACCAGCATGGCTGATGTGTACATATGAAACACACGGGCATAAAAATCCCGGCTCCCCTCTTTTCCGATTGCTTTCATGGCTTCGGGTTGCCAGATCAGTTTAAATGCAGAAATAGCCAATGTGATAAACAGGGAAAATTTAAAAGCCAGTGCATAAATTGCTATAGACTCTAATTCAAATCCGGATAGTCGCATTAAAAACCGGTTTAAATAGGCCTGCGCCCAGCCAAAGAATATGGCGGGTACCAGATACAAACCATATGGCAAGCTTTCACGGAGATTTTCAAATGATATTTTGAATAGGATATCCCGCCTGAGGACCATCAGAAGGTAAACTGAGGTCACCGTAGCCCCGATCAATTGCCCCACCAGGACTCCCATAATCCCCCAACGGGCGATAACCACCAGTATCACCGCCAGGGTCGTTGTTGTTAGTGTATCTAGTATACCTGCAACGCCGAATTTGAATTTCCAGTCTTTGAATCTTAGTATAACCAGCAATACTGTCGTCCAGCCTCTGGGTATTAGCGTAAGGCCGATTATCATCACGAGTAGAGTATTATTTTTGACTGAAGGTATAAAATAATTCACAAAATATGAGGATGACAACAATAACAGAAGACCACCGCATCCTAAAACCAGGGCTAAAAACCACAGATGGCTCGATATAAATTCTTTTAGCTGGTGATTCCGTTCAGCCTGGTAATAAAAGCGAGAAACACTGGATTCAATTTGAAGCATAAACATCAGAATCATAAACGCCTTCAGGGACAACAAAATATCCAGTGCGCCAAAATCACCCTGCGAAAGTGCTCTGAGATAAATCGGCACTAATAATACGGAAATGGTTTTTTGCAGCGCATTGATACCGCCGTAAACAAACATTCCGGAGATAAGAGATTTTATTTTCATGGGAGGACAGAAGAAGGTAAACTACGGATATACGCTTTTATTCATTGCTGGTAATAATATGTACGAAATTCAGGTATTAATTTACCTGGTATAACAAGTACCGGCCTTTGTCAGTTAAGATTTTCCAATTATCAGGGGGGTTCTTGATGTATTCGGGAAATTTATAAACACCTTCCCAAGGCGGAGGCAAATTTAATCCTGTTTTGATAAATTCCTGTAAATTGGATTTACTTAAAAGAACACAATCACCTGATTTAATGTGACTAATATTTTCTGGAAGAAATTCAAAATGGATTGTCTTGGCTCCAACTTGACCATCCCATTTTTCGAATTCGAATTTTTTAACTCGCCTTTTGTAATTTGTATTAAACCGCATTTGCGGTATAAATCGTACAGGGATTTTGTGGTTCATATAATAAACGGTTTTAGTCTCAGATAAAAAAATATGGCCAAGAAATCATCAATCATGCTTGACCTGGTCAGTGACATTATAGAATTTGTAACGCGCTTTAAAATATGAATAAAAGCTTTCGTCTTTCAACAGCTCGAAATTAGCATCGAAATAGTGATTGAAAATAACTCGAAAAGTATTTATCGGACTTATGGTTTCGTATAATAAATCGCTTCCATCCGGAGGCAGGTAGCATGCATTGAAAATCCGCATCCTTTCCTTTAATTGATATTCATTGGGACGGTACCAGTTGCCCAAAGAAGCATCGTCTTTATAATGGTGAGGACCAAAACTTGAAAGTGTACCGTGGTCGGCTTGTAGAATAATAATTGGAGCGAGTCTTGATTTTTCCAATAATTCATCGATGAGCTCTTTTACTTTTTTGTTGATAAATATGAGTTGATTGATGTAGGCATCTTTTTCAGCGAACTCATTGCCAAATACCTCCAGGGTAATTTCAGGCGGCATGTTCCCTTCTCTGTCAAAAACGAATGGCGGATGTGGACTTACTATATGCGCCAGGATAAATTTGGGCCCTTTAATATTCGGAACCGTTTCCAGTCTGGAAAAGATAAATAGAATTCTATTTTTAATTTCGTTGCCAATTAAATATTTCTTAAGTGACTCAGTAGACCTCAGCATGGTCATTTTAAATAGAACCATTTGAAATTCATTTCCTAATTGATATCGATATTGCATATCCGCATATTTATTGTTCTCCAGTGGTTTGTGACCCGAACCAAAATTGATATATTTATAACCCTTTGATTTCAAAAACTTTATAACTTTACCGTTAGCAATCATTTCATTCTTTAAAACACCGGCGTATTTCATGTCGCTAAAATAGTTGACATATTCCATATTCAGCGAGGAAGATAATGATAGCCCGGTAATGGCATAATTACTAAAGCTTTTATCTGCTATAAAAAATCCCCTGTCAGTTAAAAACTTTAGAAACTCTGTATTGTCATGGTCATAATAATCTTTTAATGTACTTTTACTCGCATAACCGTCTAAAATAATGTAATAAATATCTCTCAAAGCCTGAGGCATTACCGTATCCGCATTGCTATTGTCAGCTGAGTTTCCGGTTTCCTGGATATGAGCCGCTAAAGTATCCCTGGTCTGATATTCGTATAAAATAATTTTTGATAGGGAAAATAAAACCAAAAAACAGGCAAATAAATTTAGAATCCGACCTAAATTGGTTAAATCTTTTTTGGTTTTTATTGTAAAGAATATTGAACCGCCAATAAGCAATCCCCATATCGGCAGCAGATAATGATCCTTTCCAACCGTGACGCCCTCTGCGTTTGACGATTCAATAACTCCGGCTATATTGCCATACGCAAAAAACAACACAAAAATAACTGATGTTATAATCCCGGCTTTGTGACTGTTTCTGACAATCAGGATAAAAAATAAAAAAATAAATATCGAACAGCATAACAATATTGCCGCAGGCAAATAGGTGTCAGATAATAAAGCCTGAGCTATATTATGCGAATAAAGAAACAACACAGGGAATATCGCGAACAAAAATGGATGGATGACAAAGTTCTTTTTCATGTTACTGATACTTATTTATCATGTGATAGAGAATTCTTTTTGATTTTCCAACCGGCATTGAAAATTTGATTTCAAAGAAGTCGTTGAATTTTTCTTCGAAAACGGCTTGGGTATAATCCGGAAAAACATCTTCTCTGGTAGAGAGAAGCTTTTGGACCTGGGGATCAGATTTGGGAACAAATTCGATTATCAGGAAATGACAAATCAAGTGAAAAAAGTCAGCGATATCATGCAGTGGAACATTGTTTGAGATAGCCAAATGATGAATTAAAGCTAACGCCAGGGCGGCATCTACCGGGCCACGATCCATGAGCGACATCCGCTCCTTATTTTGCCAGCCAATACTGGGACTCGGGTTTGTCAAATCTATTAGTAAGGGAAGAAGGTTGGCTTCACTCGCGGCAATGCATTCAAGGTAATTTTTCTCTACAGCAGCAGGATCTATATCAAAAGCTATAGTCGGGATGCCTTTCTGGCCTGCAACACGACTGAAATAGCCGGTATTGGCCCCCAGATCCCAAACCGAATCCGGATTTATTTTGTTTATCGCCTCCGCAACGAATTGTTTTTTTTGTCGCATGTCTTCATCGGAATATATCGTATCCTCATAATAGTCACCCCACTCGGTATCCCGCGGCTGCCATTTCATTTTATTTATGGCCGCTTCCAGATTATCAATTAATCCGAGAAATGACCTCCTGCTAAGTTTGGCCTGATCCCTGTCTATTGTTATATCTGCAAAATGTTTTTGGCTTTTGGCATGCAGATGAATGTGGGAAAGCAATGAGAAATTGAAACGACTGCGCTTCGGAAGAATAGAGCTTGCCAGATCAAGGGGGACTCCATCAAGATAGATGCGACATAATTGGCTGAATCGGATATCCTTTAGACTCATTAATGCCAGAGGCGCCAAAAAATGCTGGCAAAACTGCCGGTATGCAACCCACGCTGAACCTTCCTGGTATCTTTCAAATGACAGCGTGTCGATATATACGACTGCGCCACCCACAAATTGAATATTATAGGCGCTGGCATCCTTAAGGGACATCCCATATTCAAGGGCAATTTTCTGAATTGCGATCGTTAACAGGGCGGCTGCTTTTAATTGACTGAAACACCATTCATAGGGATAGGAAATAAAGGGTATGCGTTGCGGCTTAATGACTTTATAGGCATCTGAAGAAGAAGCGAGCTCTAGATTCGACTCTTCGTGGGGTATCAATAGATTGGCATCTGTGAGGATTTGATATAAACCCGAATCCATCAAATGGTCATAATCTTCTTTATATATCGTGTTTATCTGTCGATATATCTGATCGTCCTTAAGAAAAATAAATCCGCTTGGATCACGGAAAGAGCCGGACTGTTTCAAATTAGTCATTTTCCTTTCCCGCCAACTGCTTTGAAAACAAATTCTTAAGAAATAGCTTTATCTTGTTCCAAAACAACTTAACGGCAAATAACGCGCCGAACAAAGCCGCCAAAACCATTTGAAGCATATAACTGCCCGTTCCGGGATCCAGATAAGCATGCGCGGAATGATTACTGTATAGACTGATAACGGCGAGCCAAAACAGAATCATAGCCAATTGCGATCGATAGAACATTAACGTTTTCCTCCTTCAATAGTTTTTTTTCTTGCAACCAGCCACATATTCGAGGACAGACCACTTTTCGATAAAAAATCCTGAAATGCCTCTCCGACCTGTTCCCACTTATCAATTAAAATTTGTTGCAGGAATGGCTGATGAGATACATCAAACTCGCCTGCTAAAATTTTTTTTCTTACCAGTTCCGCATCTAATCTTCCGGGAGTCAAACATTCCAACATTTCGAAACCGCATCTTTGGAGCAATAGAGTTAAGGAGACGGGATTAAAATAGTTGAGATGCTCATGGTCTGCACTATTGCAAAAAGACCCCAGGGTGATAAAGTCAAATCCTTTAGCATTTGGGCAAGTTACAATAATAATACCGTCATCCTTGAGAACATTCCAACAGGCAGCTAAAAATGATTTGGGTGAAAATAAATGTTCGATAACTTCAAAACTTACAACGACATCGAATTTGTCACCATTTGAAAAATCAACGTTTTCGATAGAAGATTCGATGACTTCAATGCCCTTTTCACGACAGGTATTGGCTAAATCCGGCGTTGGTTCAATTGCCACCACCCGATTAAAAGCCCCCCGTACTGCGACCTCCCGGCAAAAGGTACCAAAGCCGGCTCCCACTTCCAAAATAGCTTCTGAAGCAATCCTGTATTTGGAACAAAGGTCCAGTACTTTTTCAACACGGGGAATGACAATTTTTTTGTGACGGGCCTCTTCAGATGCAGGAAAGATATACTTATTCCAATAGGCATAATTTTCTGATTCGCGATAAAACCATTCCAAAACATCATGCGACGGACGCGGGTTGATATACATTGTTTCGCAGTTCTGGCAGAGGACGTAATCCAAACCATACTTTTCATAGCATTTAGAATATTTTCCTGAATCACAAGCCGGGCAGGTTATCAAGACGAAATCGCTGCGTTTGGATAATAATCTGCCAATATCACTTAACATAGCTATCCGTTGCTTTTGCATCAAATCGTCAGGTCGAATTTCGCTTTCACTTAATTTGTTGTTAGGCGGCATGCATGATTCCTTAAAAGATAAATAGTCACTCTGATTTAAATTGCCGATTTTTAGTTTTGTCCGTTAGTTCAGTCGTCGAAATCCCAAACATTGTCTTTAATCCAGTTGCCTTCATTGTCTAACCACCACACCCTTGGATCTCGGAATGAATCTGCTACCTGGTCGAATTGCATTTCTGTCCAATCGACATATTTTAACCATCGATATAGATCCTTGGATTTGACATGATCCATTTTCCGAACGATTTCGATACCCTCTTCACGGGTCAATCTGCCTGATCGGATATCCTTGCAAACGTGATCGGTTGCTCGTCCATACCCGAATTTTATGTATTTCATATAGTCATGAATCCCATTCTCATGCATATCATCGAGGTTTGACATACGGCGATAAGTTCTATCGAATGGTTCCTCGGAAGGCAGGAAACCGTATTTCTCCATGACCATCGGTCCGTGTTCATTCGCATCCCATTTAAAATAGTTCGATATATAAATGCCTCGAACCCCTACCCTTTCAATTTCTTCATCAGAGGGGTACATCCAGCTAATTAGGTCTTTATTGGTTAGTTTTTCGCCGAACTCGGCCGATCTCTCCAGGAAATCATACCATTCGTAACCACGCAAACAATGTTCGTTACGATAGCGATACGTAAACTCAACCATGTCATTATAAGAATGCATGCCACCAAGGTCCATAAAACCGTGTTCGCCCCATATCATTAACGGCACATTCGACTGAACCGCCACCCGAATAGGATATGTGAAAATCCCTGAATGCGCATGCCAGTTCATGTCCCCCATAATCTGCATTCCCAACCGATTCATGGCTTTTAGAACATCAATGCTGGGTGTGAAGAAAATATGATCAACACCGAAAACATCCCGCATATTTTTTACATTTTTTAAGCCGGTAGGCGTGTAATTATTTCCGTGATAAGTCACTAAAAGCGGGTTTAGACCATACACTTTTTTAATAATATGAGTTTGAAAATAGCTGTCCTTTCCACCGCTAACCGGAATGACGCAGTCGTAATTGGATCCATCTTTGCAGCGATACTCTTCAATTAAGCGTTCAAAGCGTTTTTTACGTCTTTCCCAATCGATATTGTCCCTTTGTTCAGCGGTTCGGCAACCGGTGCAGATCCCGTTTTGGTCAAAGGCCAGCGGTACGGCAGAACTTGCCGGATACGCGCATTTCTTGCAGTATTTCATTTTGGGCGGTCGGTCCGGTTCCACAAAGTAAGTATTATCTGACATTGCAGCCTTCTTTTTTCATTAATTTTTTAGCCCTTGGATAACTGTTTTCAGTAAAATGAAAGATATTGCCGGCAGCTGCGGCAGCAACTCCGGTTTCAAGCACCAGATCAACAAAATCGTAAAAATCGCCGGCCCCACCACAGGCAATCACAGGCAATTTGATTGATTCAGCAGCCCGCCTCATGGTCTCCTCGTCATAGCCGTCTGCCTTGCCGTCTCGATCAATTGAATTTAAAAATATTTCACCCGCACCCAGATCTTCGCACTGCTTGATCCAATCATACACAGCCATCTGTGTGTTATGCTGTCCGAATTGTGTGAAAACAATGGGGGTGCTGTCGATTATCCGGTAGTCAATGGATATGACAATGCATTGGGCGCCATACTTCAGGGATGCTTTGTTAATCAACCGCGGATTCTCAAAGGCCCCCGTATTGAGGGTCACTTTGTCCGCACCACTGCGGATAAACATATCAATTTGATCGAGCGAACGAATTCCACCTCCGAACGTCAGTGGCATAAAACATACTTTTGAGATTTTTTGGATGATTTCTTCTATTGACGAATAGGATTTAACCGCAAGGTCATCCCGACGAAGATCATATTCTCCCGTGCGACTGATATCAATGTAGATAAGTTCATCAACGTCCCATTCGTTATATCGCGAAGCCTCATTGATCACATTTCCTATGTTCTGGTGATAGGAAAAACCTTCGCTTCGGACGATCAGACCATTCATGATATAAAGCACGGGAATCAGTCTGGTTTTAAGCATTATTCTTTTTCAGATTTCAGCAAATTTTTTAAAGATTGCCAATCCGTATTTTTGACTTTTTTCAGGATGAAATTGTACGGCAAAAATATTTTCTTTTTCAATTGCACTGACAAATTTGATTCCGTAATCCGTTAATCCGCTAATCGCCTCCTTGTCAGCAACATCACAATAATATCCATGAACGAAATAAAAACTGTAATCATTTACGGTAACACTATCATCCAACAGCGATGATTGCTTTTTTATTTCGACGGTATTCCAACCGACATGGGGGACGGAGAGTCCTTTGATCTGGTTGCCGAAATATTTTACAGTCCCCTTAATTAAGCCCAAGCCTTGATGAAATCCAAATTCTTCACTGGCGTCGAGAAATAGCTGCATGCCTAAACAAATTCCTAACAATGGTTTTCTTTGATTCAGAACGTGTAGTTTTAAGGCTTCTGCAAAGCCCTTTTGGTTGATATGCTCCATTGCCAACCCAAACGCACCAACACCGGGAAGAATCAACCGGTCATATTGTTCAAATTTATCCGGTGAATCGGAAATCTCACTTTCAATGTTCAGATAATCCAGCGCATTTTTCACGGATGTTAAGTTGCTCATCCCATAGTCAATAATACCGATCATCTCTGCCTGCACCCAGTCAAATTGCAATGCCTTATTGAATTAGAGCTATCGCCCGTTTATATTCTTCCCACTGCCCCACATCTATCCAGGATTTTTCTGAAACAGGATATACTCCGATTTTACAATTGGATTGACGAAGGGCATGGATAACATCCGTCATATGAAATATTTGACCTGCTTTAATGACATCGAGCACGTCAGGTTCACAAATATACATTCCGGTATTCACCACGAAATCAAAATTCGGTTTTTCGATGATTTCTCTTAAATCGCCTCCGTTTTCAATTTTGCAAACTCCATACGGTATCTGCTGGTGCTGCACCGAACCGACAATGGTCAACACATAATCCTTATTTTTATGGAATTCGTAGATATCATAGTAGTCAGAGCGGATAATTATGTCACAGTTCGACACAATAAACGTTGATGATATCTGAGGTTCAAGTAATTTTAAAGACCCGGCGGTTCCCAGGGGCTTACGCTCTCGAATGTATCTGAGGTTATATTGCTCATCAATATCTTCAAAATAAGATTCAATCATCTTCGATTTATAATTCAACGTTAGATAGAATTCTTGCATGCCGTGCTGCACAAAGCGATCCATAATTATCTGAATGATGGGTTTGCCATTAATCGGAATCAACGGTTTTGGTAATATCTTGGTAAACGGTTCAAGTCGTGTGCCTTTACCGCCCGCCATGATCACGACCGGAATCGATAAGGTATCTCTCAAATTGGATTGGGGTCGCTGATCCATTAGATCACTGGAATATATGATATCTTTAACGATTCTATTCTCATCGATGACAGGAATGTGCTGGACGGTTCCTTCTGCAAAAATGTCTTTGGCAGACATGCTGTCATATTCGCCGTCAATTATTGTCACCGGATCTGATTGCATACAGGCGCATACATTTTCAGAAAGGTCATGCCCGTCAAGGATAGCTCTCCGGAAGTCACCATCGGTGACAATGCCGCATAGCTTTCTAGTATCGTCGACAATCGCGATAAATCCCTGGTGCGCATCATCCATGGCCTTAACCGCATTTCGCAGCGAATTGGATTGTTTGGCCAGCATTGCCTGTAATTCTTGATCAGTTCGAAACATGTTCCATTTCTCTCTGGATCACCGTCACAATATTTTCAATACCAGGACTCCGGAAAGTACGGCGGCAATTTTCACCGAGAGTCTGCAAGGTTTTGATAGATTGGATCGATTCTAATTTATTCGGCTTTATACGATTAAAATATCCAAGATTCACAGCCAAATTTTTATCGGCCAGATAATCAGAATATAGATTTTGAAAGGATTTATAATTCAAAAGAAATGTGGGTTTCCCCAGTGACATACATTCAAAAGTTGTGTGTCCGTAGGTACAAATCACAGCAGAAGCCTTTTGAATATAGGGTTTTAATTGCGGCAGGTTTTGTAGAATGGCTACCTGAGGATACTGTTTTTTTAAAATCCGGGTCATTTGTGTGGGATAATGCGGCGAGACGACCACATTAAATCGCGACATGTCCAATTGTAACAGCTTTAGGCCCTTTAGCAATAATTCCGGACCGGTTTGCTCGTCATTGCCGCCAATAATGGCTAGAGTAAAATCAGGAGCAGATAGGGCCGGATCAATCTGTGCAAAAAATTCCTCTGCAACCGGGATATAATCGAATCCCAGGTATTTTTTACAGATTTTATTTCCCTGAATCTTGACATCCGGTAAATGGTTGATAAACACATTAACACAATCGGGCAGTCTTGCCTTTAGAATCCCGCAGATCAGGATTAATTTTTCCGCTTTTGCCTTTAGAATTTCGCAAGTCTGCCTATCGATATACTCGGGGTTTTGATCATCAAACATCGTATCAACGATACCAAGCTGGCAGCTAAGTTCATCGCTGTAGCTTTCTTTCGCAAACACCCGGGTATCGTGATTCAGCATATTTTCCATGAATAATCGGGCAGATTCAGAATAACTGCCGCACATCGCCATGGATAAATCTTTATCTTTTCGATGCAGGGAATTTAGTATATCGATTCCGCGCTTCAGATGCCCCAACCCGATAGCAGGGTGAGAATCGCAATAGTAGATGATATCAAAATGATCAGGACTCATTTGATTTTTTCAATAAAAACTCCGCTAATTCGAAATCAAATCTGTCATCAATATCGAGGCCGTTGCGGCGGTCCATTACATAGGCGAAAGATCTCTCATTGTACCAGCTTTTGGTCATCTTCAGAACGTTCAATTTGGAGATAATTATGGCTCCGTTTACCTCGTAGTAGTTTTGTCCTTCCTGTCTGTTGCTGTATTCTGTAGACCGGTTTATAAACGTTTTCATGTTATGATCGGAAGGCAGGGTGTTTACTCTACCCATAAAAAACGGGCATTCCCTCACTGAAATAACATGATCGGCCTCTTTGCTGAAAAAAACGTCAAATGCCTTGAGAATATCTTTTGCGCTGCGCAATGGTGATGTCGGCTGTAAATAGAGAAATATGTCAAATTGCCTATTTTGATTCGACAACCACTCCAGGGTGTGAGCAACGACTTCGATCATCTGACTGCTGTCCCGGGAAATATCTTCAGGCCTGAGAAAAGGCACACTGGCACCCCCGTTACATGCAACATCTCTAATTTGCCTGCTGTCGGTTGATACCAGGATTTCGTCACAGATATTCGCTGACCGCGCGGCTTCAATAGTATAGGCTATCAGCGGTTTTTCATTTAATGGCAGGATATTCTTATTGGGTAAGGTTTTTGAACCACCGCGTGCCGGAATGAATCCAATCACGGACAAATCTTTAATCATCGAGCATACCCCAGGTGATGGATAGATCTTTCTGAATATCTTTTCTCAATTTTTTCCCGATAAATTCACGATAGTGCTTTGCACTGACACCATCACCGGGGCGTTTGAAGCCTAAGTCGGCAAGAGTTAATGGAGTTCCTCTCAGTAGTTCCCGGTCAGCAACGATACTCCGCCGGATGGGTATCCGCATGGCTTCTTCTTCCCGGGAAATCATCTTGTAAGCTTCAGACAAAGATGCTCTGATTTGGTTGCCGAACTCAACAATCCTTCTTAAATCATCAGGATCGGCAGATTGCTTGTGGTCCGGACCGGGTAAATTTTTATCAAGTGTAAAATGTTTTTCGATCACCACAGCACCCTTTGCAATCGCAGCCAGCGGCAAATGATATCCAATGGTATGGTCGGAGTAACCAACCGGCAGTCTGAATACTGATTTTAATTGGGTAATGGCATTTAAATTAGCCAGCTCCGGCGGCGTTGGGTAGAGGGAAACACAATGAAGTAGTGTGAGGTCAATCTCACCATGTTGTCGGATGAAATGAATTGCTTCGTCAATTTCACCGAGGGTTGCAGCTCCGGTGGAAAGAATAATCGGCTTGCCTTTTTGCGCAACAAATTCCAACATAGGGAAGTGGGTTATGTCACCGGAAGCGATTTTAAAGCGGGATACACCGAGTTCATCTAAAATGTCGGCATTTTCAAAATCAAACGGTGTCGACATGAATTCTATGTCCGCTTTGCGACAATAATCGGTAATTTTTTCCTGAAACGATTTGTCGATACTGACCTTTTCCCAAAAATCACCCAGCGTACGAACATCATCAAAGCCAAAATCAACCGGATTGGAGAAACTGCTTTCAGCGATAAGTTTGCCGGCGGATAAAGATTGAAACTTTACGGCACTCACTCCACATGATTTGGCGGCATCAACCATTTTTTGGGCCATATCAAGGGATCCGTTATGATTAACCCCTATTTCAGCGATAATAAACAAATCTTGCGAGTTCATCAGGCACCTTTTGTAATGGATTTTGCAGGATTACCGGCGACCTTTGACTCCGCAGGCGTATTGTGGATAACAACAGAACCTGCGCCCACAACACTGGATCGTCCGATATTTACAGAAGGCAAAATCGTTGAATTGGCTCCAACGTAGGCGCAGGCTTCAACCCGGACCCGGCCTAATAAAACGGCATTGGGAGCGACGGTTGTGTAATCTTCAACTGATACATCATGCATCAAATTGGCGTTTACATTCAACCGCACAAAATCTCCGACACTGGCATTGGATGACACATTAACACCCGCATGAATAACTGCTCCGGTGCCGATTTGAGCAGATTTTGAAATGGTTGCCCGGGGATGAATCAAGCTGATAAATGAATATCCGCTCTCATGATAATATTGTTTGAGTTTGGAGCGGACAAACGGATTGTCGGGTGATATCACAACAGGAATATTCTTATATTTATTAATTAACTTTGCAGCAGCAGCATCGTCTCCAAGGACCGGGTAGTCCCCCAATTGACCGGCAGGCTGTTTATCGAAGATACCGACAATATCAGCGTCACAATCCTCGCATAATTCAATGGTTTCGGAGAATCCGCCCACTAAAATCACTTTCATCAGGTAGGCTCTCGACATTCTTTTTTAAGTTCGCTGCAAATATAGTTCACATCGTCCTTTTTTAGATTTGAGAACATCGGCAGTGATATCAGGTTATCCGTCACATAATCCGTATTCGGCAGATCAGCGGCACAGTCGCTGTAGATTGAAAACCGATGAACCGCCGGATAATGTACGCTGGTTTGAATTCCCTTATTTTGCAGACTCAGCCGAATGGCGTCGCGTCTCCGGTAGTCTGAGTTGTTCAAGACAACCGGAAAGATGTAATTGGATACGAATTCCGCATGGTTTACAAAAGGAATCGTTAATTCATCCATTCCGGAAAGGCGGTCGATATACCAATGCCGCACCTTAGATCGCTGTTTGAGGTCGCCTTTCAACCGTTCGAGCTGCACAATGCCCAGTGCAGCACGGATATCATCCAGTCGGTAATTGTAGCCGAGCGCGACCACATCATATAACGTGCTGTGGCCTTTGGAGCGATCATATGACAGGGAAGTCATTCCATGTGAGCGCAGCAATTTTACCCGAGCTTGGTAGTCCTCATCACTGGTCACCAGAACTCCGCCCTCACCGGTGCTGATATTCTTATTTGAGAAGAAGCTGAAGCAACCGATATCGCCAATAGTTCCCAACTTTTGACCCTTGTATTCAGAGAGCGGGCCGTGACAGGCGTCTTCAACCACTTTAAGATTGTGCTTTGCGGCTATGTTCATGACGTGATCCATCGCACATGGGAAACCGGCGTAATGCATCACTATGATTGCTTTGGTTCGATCGCTGATTGCCTGTTCAATCAATTTTGGAGCAATCGTCAGATCCTGACTACTGCGAATATCAGCAAAAACAGGAATGGCATTGACGTAGCGGACGGCATTGACAGTTGCCACGAAGGTCAATGATGGAACAATTACTTCATCATTATCGCCGATATCTAAAATTTTTAAGGCCAAATGTAAGGCTGCCGTACAATTTGACAGCGCGACCGCATATCGAACTCCCAGCAGGGAAGAAAATTTTTCCTCCAGCTCCTGGTTCTTGGGACCTATCGAAATCCATTTGGATCGCAGCGTCTCCAGGACGGCCTTTTCTTCTTCGACACCATAGTTTAAATCAAAAAGAGGGATAGTTGTCATTTTTAGACCGCACTTTTGGTGTTGCCCTCGAAGATATTTTTTTTGTACCAATCGAATGTCATCTGGATTCCCTCTTCCAGGCTGATTCTGGGAGTGAAACCGATCAGCTGTGTTGCCTTGGCAATCTCGGGGCATCGTCGCACCGGAGAACCCGGTGTCGGGGGCAGTTCTTTAATTTTAAGCGATTTTCCCACTGTTTTAATGATAATTCGGGCCAAATCCCGCATTTGGATTTCGGGTTCTCGAGTACCGATATTTAAGGTTTCACCCCGGCAGCTGGCAGACATCGAGGCTTGTTCAATCAGTTGGACCGCATCTTGAACAAAGCAAAATGTCCTTCTGTGGTCCGGTGAAAAGACCGCCAATTCTCCGCCAGCTTCCGCCTCATAGGCCTTCTTTGAAAGTTCGGGGATAACATGCGAAAGTCCCATGCGCGGTCCGTAAATATTATGAGGCCGGATGATGGTAAAAGGAATGCCGGATTGATGGCATAACGCCTCCCCGTAAATCTTTGACAGCAAATAAGAGGTCCTGGGGTGGCTTATATCCGTCAGGGCGATGGGGGAATCTTCGGGTGTGGGAATTGCTAAATCAAAATGTTTTAGAGTGCCGGCATATACTTCACTGGTCGATGCAAATACAAACCGCTCCAAATCGGCCTGGGCTTTGGAGAATTCCAAAAGATTAACCAACATACTCACATTATCACGCAAAACCGCGTAGGGCTTTTGTAAAACATTGGATACGCCGATAATCGCTGCCAGATGAAAAATGATATCGTAATCCCGCGGCAACAGGTCCTCAAATTCGGGATTTAATAGATCAGCCTGAATCACCGAAACGTTCGGTAAAGCACATAGATCCTCAAATGCTTGATCTTTAATGCCCCGTGACAGATTATCAAGAAGATCTAGGCGATATCCTTTAGCAACACAATGCCTGGCTAAATGATAACCGATAAAACCTGCACTGCCGGTAATCAGGATCTTTTTCATCTCCGGATCAACCCCTGCCAATTGAATCAAATTTATATCCGGATTGCTTAAGAAATGTACGTTGTGATTCAGTCAATACGTTGTTGGCATCCAGCACGCATGGTTGCTCACCCTGAAACCACTGTTTTAAATCAATATTCCTGTAATGTTCATGAGAGGATGCAAATACCACCGCATCAATGCCTACCGGTTCAGGTATATTTTGCGGTATATTCATATCCATTTCCGGCCAATGCCTAACCAGCGGATCGTGACAGATCACCTCGGCTCCGCGGGCATACGCATTTTCGACAAAGGTTTGGGAGGGTGAATAGCGTGTGTCCCCGACATCGGGCCGGTAACTGACACCCAGCAACAGGATAGTTCTGCCTTGAAGTGAACCGTCGAGCATTTTTTCAACTTTATCCAAACTTACCAGAGGCATGCGTTGGTTGATCCGGACCGCCTGGGTACAAAAAGGAAATTGCACCCCATCAAGATTTAAAATTGATTTAGCAGCAAGGGATGCAAACAGGGGATCTTTGGTCAGACAATAGCCCCCTACCCCAAATCCCGGTTGGCGGATATTGTTATGGGTCGGCCGGACCCGAATGGCCTCGATAACCTCGAATAGATCAATTCCGATGGCTTCGGCAAAACGACCCCATTCTTCGATAAAGGCGATATTTGTGGCTCGATAACTATTCTCCAGCAATTTTGCGGTCTCAGATGCTCTGGTAGATTTAAGACGGGTCAGTGGGTAATCTTTTGTGTTGATGATTTTAGACAGAAAGTCCCCACAAGCATCCGCGGCTTCGTCTGTTAGCCCTGAATAAACGCGCCAGAAATTAATGATCGAATCATAGTAGTCCACACCCGGCATCACGCGTTCATAGGAATGTGCCAAAAGAAAATCATTTTCTGACATTCCTCTGGATTTCAGGCAATCGCAAAGTAACGGTGCCACGATGTTTTCGCATGTACCCGGTGGAACCGTTGTTTCTATGATTACCAAAACCCCGGATGTTATCTCCTGCCCCAGGATTTCAATGGCAGATTTAAAGCCCTGGATGGCAATGCGAGGGGCAGCATTTTCCGTATCAATATCCAGGTGAACATCGACCAGAACAATCGAAGCCCGGCTGAAGGTCTCCACTTCTGAGGTCGCAATCAAATTCCCGCGCCTATTGATGTTTTCGAAGACCTCTAATAATTTGTTATCAACTGTTTCAAACGGAAAACTGCCCGCATTCAAAGCATCAATCCGCGCCTTGCCGTCAGGTGTCGGCAAATCCACGCCAATGACATTGAACAAAGGATCTCCGTTGGTATCCGAAGCATCTGCTACGGCAAGCGACATTGCCGCACCCACAAAGCCGAGGCCTTGAACGCAAACGATCGGGAGCTCAGGATTTTGAAATTTAATTAATATATTTTTATTTGATGATTCCACTAAGAGAATAGAGGACGTGCAATTAGAATGGATATAGCGAATAAAGATTAGGCCGCATTCATCTCTAATAAGGTTTTTAATCGATGGGCTGCGGATTGAATGTCATTATTCTGATATTCAAGATAATCGGTCGGATTATATAGTATCTGTTGAAATGCTCTCAAATAAGCATTCAAGGATCGATCATGTATTTCTGTTTCAATCGGATTAAATAACACTTCTTTTAATACCATGTTCAGATCTTTGTATTCTTTGACGGAATGCACACCATTTATGTCTTCGTATATAGCTTTTCCGAATAGCAGGACCTTTTTTCCTCTTAATATTCCCTCGAAACCGGTGGACCCCTGAATGGTTGCGATGGCATCACAGCGGTCTAATAAATCCATTGACGGGTAAAGACGGTGATATAGGCGGACGTTCGGCAATTTTTTAATTTCGCGATAGAATGAAGAAGGTCTATAGCCTGCCTGTATCGGATAGTCTTTGACCGCCAATTTATATCCAGCGGGAAGGGACACGGACAGCGCTCTGATGAGGCTGAGTTGATCCGAGAAAACCGGCGTCGTGGTCAACAAAGTGGCTTCCGGCTGCAAATGCAGCGGCAAATATACATATGGGTCGTCTCCGATCGTTTTCTCGTATTTTATCAAATACTCTGAGATCAGATAATTGTAATAGCGGTGAAGAAGGGATTTGGATTTTAAATATAACACTTTCAAAGGGTTAATATTTTCAAACCCGGTAGACAATTTGAATCGATCGGACAGGTACAGCCGTAGAAATTTAATATTACTCTTGATCATAGCACCGATGGTGACGTCTCGCCAAATTTCCTTAACCTCTTTAACCGGATTAAAGCCCAACAGTTTTTTTGAAAATTCATTGATTTCAGATAAATTTGCCAAAACCTCGGCGTCATATTGCTGAAGAAATAATTTGTGCTTTTTTTTCAGTAAGCGTGATCTGAAATAGGGATCGTCACACAGATAGTACAATCTGTGGTCAAACAACAAAGCATTGCTAAAGTAAGCCTTAAATTTCATGGAATTTGCAAGGCAGAAAAGGGTTGCGGAATGCATGTTGTCGCCGGCATTTGCAAAAACGGTCTTAATATCGTATTTTTCAATAATCCCTGAATAAAAAAGAACCAATGACTTTAGGAGAAATTCAGCCTGGGATATCGGTGGCTGGTAGCAAGGATAAGCATTCGACAGGTAACTGTAGTCATACAAGGTTCTCTGGGAAATAATAATCGTCCAGAGTGCTGACTGCGCATATCGTCTTTCGAGATCGATGATGGAAGTTGCCTCTATTTTTTCAGTATTTTGCGAAACCCACTTATCGTAGCTATGAAAATAATCGGTTTTCTTGATTGGGATATTATCCTTCAAAAAGGAGGCATGAACATTCCATCCATAGTCCTGTCGCAACACTTCACAAATGTCTAAAATCGCCTTTCCACTTTTCGATCCAGGCGGATTTATTAACAATAAGTTCAAAAAATCACCTCAAACAATTTTAAATGCATCGATTCAATTATCAGCTTTTTATTGATCCTACTATTGCGATTAAAAAATTCTTCAGCGCCTGGAATTGAGGTATCTATAATAATTATATTAGTTTTGAAAAAGTCTATTAATTCCATTATATATGAATTTTTAACTATGGGGTACTTTTCGAAAACATCGTCGAAATCGTACTGTTCTCCGACTTTTCTACCTGTTACATTTCCCCAAAAGACATCACAACCAGAGTGTAAAAATCGTTTCGTTATATTTAGATTGTTTGAGAATAAGGCTATCTTTTTGGAGGATTCCAGATCATTTAAGGCGGATACAATTAATTCTATTATCTTATTAAGCTTATCGGACTGTTGAGCAATGTTCTTATTCAATATGTATTGCGAAATTAATGAAAATATATTTAGCCCGCCACAAGCGATAAACAACAACAAATAATCCTTTTTAGCTGGGACTGCTAATAGTGCTATGAATATAGCAGAAAACTCAAAGTAGCGATGGGGTTCTCCTAAAAATCGCGTTTTTCTGAAAGAAGTTATAAGAAAAATAAGGACTGAAACGAGGATCGGAATAATTAAATGAAAAGGTAAGTGAAGAATTTCCGGGATGTTATCCCCTTCAAAGAAGTAATTATGATTAATAAAGATCCAAAAGTAAGGAATTAATAGAAAAATAAAGGGAAACCCCAAAAATACTTTCACGACTGGATTTTGATAAACATACAGCAACCAGGATTTATTTACGGATCTCCTCCAAAAGTCCCAATAAAAATCTCGCCAAATGCTGTATCTTAATTTTAGTATAAATTTTTTTGCTAATACTTTGTAATAGAATTGTTTATGTTTCCATTGATATTTTAGAAAGTGTCTAAAATAATCCTTGAAAATAAACATGATAACGATAGAGGACACGGTAACAACAAGCATAGGGAAAATCGTTTTTAGAAATATTGAAAATATCAATGAACAGAAAAGAATATACTGTAAAGCAAATTGCGAGCCTAATATTGCTAAACTTGCAATGATGACTAACGGCACCAGTAAAAATAAGTTTTGGTCTATGGAAAAAATGAATAAAAAGAGTAGGTAATATTGACCAAGAGTAACTCCTATTTGTCGGGTAGAAAGAGCCACATTTTTTGCATTGGAGCGGTCGTAAAAGAAGGGGGTTGCAATATAAATACAAACTGCCCATAGAATATCAGTTACTGAAAGGTAAACCCCAAAAATATATTTAACGGCAAAGCACAGCGATAGAAGACAGGTAATCTGCAAGATAATTAAAAATAGGTTTAAATACCAATTTACAGCATAAAGCTTTTCATCTTTCACATACGACAATATCCAGTGATAGAGCTGCGGATAGCAAAAGTCAGAGTTGAATAGGAAAGGTTTGAATTCGTAGACAAACCGATGCTTGTTATTTCTGATCTGCTTTATCAATAGTTCATGATAGGAAGAATCCCCCGATCTTTGACTGAAATTGAATTTCTTTAGAGATGGATTATTGATAACCATTAGACAATTCATATAAGAGGACAGTGCTTACTAATACATTAATCCGCAATCCCGATAACTTTTGCGGGAATTCCATGGGCTTTAGAATTTGGAGGAATGTTCTCCGTCACTAAACTCATGGCACCAATTATACTTCCATCACCTATCGTAACACCTTTGGAAATAATGGAATTGGGTCCGATGTAACAGCGTGAGCCTATTTGTGTGGGAGCAATATCGATTTTGGTTTCTCCGCCACTAATCGCCCAAGCGACTGAATCGTGTGTATATATCTGAACTCCCGACGAAATCGAACAATTGTCACCGATAGATAAGCCGCCAGATCCATCTAGGATGGTAAATGGTCCAACCCAAGTATGTTCTCCAATGGTAACATCGCCAAAAACAAGACTGGAATCATAAATGCTAGTGTCTGGTCCAAATCCCATAAATTTGGATTTTTCCAAACGATCGCTAAACATTTCGTTAATCGGAAGATACCGATTCCACTTTTTCTTTATTTTCGTTCTTAACAAAGATATCAGTACATTGATATTTGCATACAGATTTTCTATTTCTTGAATCTGGGTGCTATCTAGTTCGGTTTGATTTTTTGGAAATGACTTTGAAAATATACTGGAATTCATAATAGTCCTTTTCTCCTAAACAAAGACATTCGCGTGTTCATTCGAATTGAACGATAAACTAAATTAAGCTCTATTTAATATATTTTCTTAACCACCATTCAAAATTCAATAGGGACCAAATAAACAATCGGCGATTCGATTTGCCATCAAAATGTTCATTAACGAGTGTATGGAGGAATTCTCTATCGAAATAATCATACAACTTAGCCTGTCTGTTGATAATTTCATTGCGCACATATTCTATGCTCTCCCCTTTAAACCACGATGCATCCGGTGCCGAAAAGCCTTGCTTGACTGCGTTGGTGCTTTCTTTGGAAATTAACCTTTGCATGGCCTTTCTGAGTATAAGTTTGCCGTCCCTGGTTTGCTGAAAATATTTTTGTACCTTATGTCCGGGCTCATTTTCGTTGAGTTTGACTACTTTGGTGAGATTTCCGAGTTTTAAACTTACCGGGATTTGCATGGCAAAGTCTACCAGATCGTTATCCAGAAATGGCACCCGGGTTTCAAGACTATGAGCCATTGACAACTTATCTTCAACAATTAGCAGGCCATGCAAGAAAGTTTTTGCTTCAAAATAAAGAGAATGATTTACATAATCTTCAGGATTCGTGAGTTGCTCTGATTTTTTTAAAAAGACGTTCCTGAATATATCACGGGTCCAGACATGCTTCACCTCGTTCCAGACCGGTTTAAATAATTGCTGAATAGCCTTATTCGGGATGAGTCGCTGCCAGAATTTATAATATTTATCGATGTAATTTTCGAAGTTGTCATTCACAACCACCCGATAATACCGCCAAGGGTAGCCCCCGAACAGTTCGTCCCCGCCTGCACCGGAAAGCACAACCTTCACAAATTTACTTGCCAACTGAGCGACGTAATAATTTGGGTAACTTTGACCGACTCTGGGTTCTTCCAAATGCCATGCCAACGCGGGGAGGATTCTTTCCATATCTCCGGCTTTCAGGACCATTTCATAGTGCTCGGTCTTAAACTGGTAAGACATGATTTCGGACTTTTCGCGTTCATCAAACCCAAGCTCTAAACCGGAAGCGGAGTTCAGGTCAAAGCCGCATGTAAATGATTTAATGTAGGGTAACTGGGTTGAGGCAACTGCGGTGATGGATCCAGAGTCCATACCTCCGCTCAGGTATACACCAAGTTCTACATCGCTGACGAGTTGCCGATTGACCGCTTGTTTGAATAATCGGTCCAACTCTTCTATGTATTCAATTTCAGCGGCATGGTTTTGGGGCTCGGTAAAATCGAAATCCCAGTACCGTGAAAATTTTAGGTTTGAGGTCATAGCTGTGTGGCTACCTAAGGGTATTGATGTCCAGCAACCTTCAGGAAATAATTTAATTCCTTTAAGCAATGTTTTGTCAGTAAATATGTTTTGAAAAGTAAAATATTCGATTAAGGTTTCCAGATCAATTTCACGATACGTTGCTGGATGTTCCAGGAGCGCTTTTTGCTCTGAGGCAAACAA
This sequence comes from Olavius sp. associated proteobacterium Delta 1, assembly GCA_902749685.1. Lineage (GTDB taxonomy): Bacteria > Desulfobacterota > Desulfobacteria > Desulfobacterales > JAFDCJ01 > JAFDCJ01. The sequence goes on from CACVKW010001446.1 coordinate 42,891, forward strand.
AAAATAATTATTAATAAAAGTATAATAGAGAGGCTTGATCCCATATCGATCTCTAGCCATGAAAAGTTCTTGCTTGATCTTATCCCAAATGGCGAAAGCAAACATACCGTTAAAGCGATCAACACATTTAGGTCCCCATTGTGCATAGGCATTCAGCACCACCTCGCTATCCGTTTTGGAACGAAATTGACATCCCAAGCTTTCAAGCTCAACACGAATTTCCTGAAAATTGTAAATTTCTCCATTGTAGGTAATAATATACTGGCCATCGGGTGTCATCATCGGCTGGTGTCCGGCAGGCGAGAGATCGATTATTGCCAAGCGACGATGCCCTAGTCCGATAAAGCTGTCGATGAAAAAACCTTCACCATCCGGTCCCCGGTGGGCTATCGCGTCGGTCATCTTCCTTAGAATCACTGGTGAGGCGGGCTCACCATTGAGATTAAATATGCCGCATATACCACACATCAATCAAGCTTTCCTGCCGACTATTGTTATTCCGGACATTTGCTCATCAAGGTGTTCAATTTTCAGGCCCGCTTCGCTGCAGAATTGCACGACTTCACCGGCTGTATGTCTATGGCAATTCAAAGGACGGAACCAGTCGAAATTGATATGATTTAACTCATCTAAACTCAATTCAGGATCATAGAAAAGCTTACAAATATTCCAGTAAAATAAACGCTGGAGGTCAAACTTGCCGCTCTTAATTCCCAGATAAGGTATGTCTTCTTCCACCTGGATTTCAGTATTCAACTCACCTAGTGCAATTCCCAGCTTCGTCAATGGCTTGAGTGCTTCCCACGCCGCTTCATCATCTAACGTTTTCAGGTAATGTCTAATATGGTCATCGGTGTATTCACGAAGGGGAGCTTTCCTGGCATAGACATAAAACATGAATCGGCCGCCCTGTTTAAGCTTTGTGGTCAGAAAATTTATACTTGCTTCGACAGAATCTGTATGGTGCAGAACTCCTTCCGAAAAGATAATGTCAATGGAGTCCGCTGGCATCGGCAACTCCATTAAATTAACTTGCAAAAAATCCCCGGTATAGCCGTTTTCAGCAAAACGAATTTTGGCTATGTCTACTGAGTTGGAAATATCTGTACCTAGGTAATCATGATTATTCAAATGATCACCGAATAAAAGGATTGAAGAATAGCCGGAGCCACAGCCGGCATCTAAAATTATTTTCCTCCCTCCTGACAGCCATTGTATTAATTTATCGGGATCACCGGAGCAGTAACGTTCAAGAAGCCATTTTTTTGATTTGGCTTTCATCTTCTCCGACTCATACGTCTCGCGTTTGCACCATTTAAAACCGAAACACTTTGCGGTTTGTTCTTGTTCTACAGATATTTCTTGGTTTGCAGGAGATATTTCAGGTTCGATACCGAGCCTTTTCAAAGCAGACATAGGAACCTCTTTTTATGATATTTCTTTCTTTAATTGATGAACAATATAATTCTGTTCATCGAAAGTAAGATCATGGTACAGCGGCAGAACAAGACAATGATGAAATGCGAACCGGCTGCCTGGCATGTCAAATTGAATTCTGCAATTCGAATTGGCATGAAAGGCTTTATGCATATGGAGGGCATAAGTTCCGATCTGGACTTCAATCCCCTGGTTTCTGAGTTTTTCCATCACCGCATTGCGTTTTTTGATAAAAACACAAAAAGACTGATAGGAATGCTGGCCATCCGGAGTTATCAACGGAAGTTGAACATTGGGATCATCTTTCAAAAGCTCTATATAATTTTCGGCCAGTTCCCTTCGTCGCGAGAGCATGTCATCGATATTATCCATTTGAACCAAAGCGACTGCAGCCAGCAGGTCACTCATTTTAGAATTGGTACCGATCCGCTCAAAATTGGCTGTCAATCTGGAATCTTTTGTCCCCATGCCGAAATGCTTGTAAGACAGGATCCAATCGGCCCACTGGGAATTGTTTGTCGTAATCATTCCGCCTTCACCGGTGGTAATAAACTTACGGGGGTGTAAGCTGAAAACAGATATATCCGCTAAATTGCCGACAGGCTCTCCCTGATACCTTGCGCCAATTGAACAGGCCGCGTCTTCAATAATTATTAATTCATACTTTTGTTTTATCTGATTTAAACGGCTGTAATCCAATGGATTGCCGAATATAGAGACCGGCAAAATAGCTTTGGTTTGCGGTGTAATGGCTTTTTCCAGGGCCCGGTAATCGATGTTCATGGTATCGGGATCGACATCGACGATAATTGTTTTGGCGCCAACTATGGCGATCGCATCGGCTGTGGCCGGATAGGTATAATCCGGAATGATTACTTCATCGCCGGCCTGGATGCCAATTGAACGCAGCGCGATTTCAAGTCCAGTTGTGCAGGAAGTGACGGCTAATGCATGATCGCAGCCGATGTATTGCTTGACTTTATCTTCAAATTCTCTGGTTACCGGCCCTTCTGTCAAAAAGCCGCTATCCAACACATCACACACCCTGGCTTTTACCGCATCCGTAATATAAGGTTTTATGAGGGGTATTTTTTTCATATTGTTATTCGGCAATCTTAACTTCTCGCAATTTAATTTTTGACCTTTGCTCTTCTTTTTTCAACTTCGGCTTTATGCATATTGCGCCAGGCAATCAATTGTTTCAGACCATCTTGTAAGGAGGTTTGAGCACTGAATCCGATTTCCTTTTTGGCTTTCTTTGGACAGCCGACCCGATTTTTAACAAAAGTCAGTCCCCCCTGTTTGTATTCAATCACCTGCTCGGATTCATTTATATCCAGTATCGTTTGCGCCAATTCTTTGATGGTCGTTTTGATCCCGGTTCCGACATTATAAAATTCATCAGTGGTGTCCGCTTTCATGGCGCAGATGTTGGCCCTGGCGCAATCTTCAACTGCGATGAAATCATAGGCCTGGGAGCCGTCGCCATAAACAACCGGAGGCAAACCATTGTCAAGATTGTCAAGTATCTTCATAATGACCGCAATATAGGTCCCTTGATAGTCCTGGCGGGCCCCAAATACGTTCATATATCTTAAGCCGGCGAAATCAAAATGCTTATCAGTGTCCCGGTAGCGATGATACAAGGCTCGGCACATTTGTTCTCCGGCGACTTTAGTGGCACCGTAAAAATTTGTGTTATTATGCGGGTGGCTTTCCGTCATCGGCTCTTCAACTGCATCACCATAAACAGAGGCCGATGAGGAATACACCAATCGTCTAATACCGTTATTGATAATGGCTTCGAGGACATTGAAGGTTCCTCCGACATTGACTTCAAAGGCGGAACGCGGATAATCATAGCAATGAAGCAGCCAGAGTGCAGCAAGATGAAAAACACCATCGATGCCTTGCATGGCATCATTGAGAATATCCCGTTGTAAGAGTTCACCACCCAGTTCGAAGATTTTGACTCGAGGATCCTTTAAAGCATCGACAAGATTTTCCTCGCTGCCACGCGTAAAATTGTCATAAATCCGTATTTCGGAGACATCTTCCAGAATCAATTGATCCACTAAATGTGAACCAATAAAACCCGCGCCACCAATAACTAAGAATTTTTTCCCCTTTAGATCCATCATTCACCTTAAATTAAAATTTTATTTTTTGATTTAATCAGACAATATGCTTATAATTTTTCTGCCTGCGGTACCGTCGCCATATAATTTAAGACCACAATTCATTGATTTCTCCTTCATTTTTTTATACGCGTGATAGATATTGTTCGAATCAAATGGTGTATCTCGCTCGCGGAGCGCTTCCCTGCTTAATATTCAACCCTTTTTCTTCAAGCAATTACCATAAACCACTCGTTATGCATTTGATCAGATGTGATCATGAAGTTGTAAGGATTGGTTTGATTCCCATTCCACGCAGCTCAACATACTTTTCAAGCACCCTCCTGTCTAATATCTCACAACCAAAGGACGGATCAAAAACCTGGTCAAAACTGAGATTTCTGGCCTGTCTCCTCAACTCGGCCACAACCTGGGTATCCGCCTTTCGATTTGTTGATCCAACTCTTACAAATGACATTATTAATTCGAAATAGGCTCTAAGCCATGTTCGGTTTTTATATATTTTTTTCCACAAGTCAGGCATTCCAAATCATCCGGCAGGCGTTCGCCGCATTCACAGGCCCAGCCAATCTGCCGGGCGGGGTTGCCGACAACCAAAGCGTAATCGGATATGTTTTTGTTAACCACTGCACCGGCGCCAATGAAACAATAGCGGCCCAACGTGACGCCACAGACGATCGTGGCGTTGGCTCCAATGGTCGCCCCTTTTTTCACCAGGGTGGCTCGCACCTGATCCATCTTGCCGATCTCAGCCCTGGGGTTGTATATATTGGTGAACACCATTGACGGCCCGCAGAATACGCCCTCTTCGAGCATAACACCCTTGAAGACGGAGACATTATTCTGAATCTTGCAGCCTTTGCCGATACTGACCTCCGGCCCAACGACCACATTTTGACCGATGTTGCAGTTTTTCCCGATTCTGGAATTGGAAAGCACATGCGAAAAGTGCCAGATCTTGGTCCCTCGACCGATCGCAATATTCTCATCAATAACCGCAGTCGGGTGGATGAAAGCGCCTTGCGCATTAGCTCGCAGCTCGTAGCGGGTTGCTCGTGAGCTAATCGGACTTTTTTCAGATTGCATGCCTGGGGCTTCACTCAAAACAATTTTACGACCATGGTCATTGAGCGAAGCCTGACTGGCATTTAGAATTTCAAGGACTTTTAGCCCTTCCTGGCCGTCCGTTCGCGGTTGGGTGCCGTTGGACATACAGTCGAGGAAATGTTTGCACTCCCCTTGCAAAGGCTCCTGCTGCTCGATTTCCACTTTTTCCGGATCCGCCTTGGTGGGAACGGGCATGTTGTTTTTCCAATTGATCTGATGGGGGTATAAAAGCAGTTTATCCGCCCAGGGTAGCGTGTCGTCAAAAACAGCCATTTTTCTTTCTCCGACGACTACCAATTTTTGTTCTTTGAATGGATGGAGCCAGGAAACAAAAATGTGGGCCCGCAACCCTGAAGGAAACACCATGTGGGTGGTGGTGACATCCGCGATTTGTTTATGCAGGTAGTTGCCGCCGGTGGTAATCAGGCTTTCCGGCTCCTCACCTGCCAGGGATAGAATCATGGATATATCATGGGGCGCAAAGGACCAGAGAATATTTTCTTCCCGTCTAATTTTACCCAGATTCAGGCGGTTGGAATAAATGTAATTGGTCCGGCCCAAATCACCTGAATGGGTCAGTTCCTTCAGGCGGATAAATACCGGGTGATACTGCAAGAGATGGCCGACCATGAGAACAAGGTCTCGCTTTTGGGCTATTTCAATCAACTCCTGCCCTTCATGCTCCCGCAGAACCAGCGGTTTTTCGACATACACGTGTTTGCCGGCCAGCAGGCTCTCCCGGGCAAGGTTGAAATGGGTTTCAGCCGGAGTTGCAATTGCGACGCCGGCGATATCTGATCGTGATAACACATCGCTCAGCGCCAGGCATGTGTCCAAACCATCGTATTGATCCTTCAAACTCGATAGAAGCGCTTCATTTTTATCGCATACTAGTTTCAGGGAACTGAGACTATAAAAGTTTCGAACCAAATTTTTTCCCCAGTAACCGCCTCCGATGACGGCGACGGATGGAGCGTCACCTTTAGGTAATGGGTCATAGGTGAGGGGTGATGGATTACTTTTTGGCATTTTTTCTCCTGTCATCGCATGTACAGCTGAGAGTAGTAGGACGCTTGGGCCTGTCGTTCCAAAGCTTGGTTATATGGAGCTCGAACAGATCTGTATCTTCGATTTCAGTCTTGCCGACCATGTCATAAATTAACTCGATGGCCCTGGCATGACCAACAACTTCATGATGATCCTTTAATGGCTTGCCGGCAACAGTCAGACCCTCCTCAATGACGAATTTGGTCTCGCCAAGGGTCAGGGTATTTCCTTCAATGGCCGTTGACGTGTGGGTCCAGAGGTCGCGCAGTTGCGCCTTTAAAGCGGTTTTTATATCGGAATCAAGGTGTTGGAAAAACTCCATTTTGAATATGCTGATCGATTCCGGGTTCAAGGTTCAAAGGTTACCAATGGTGGACGCTGCCCGCCATGTTAATCAAGATTCTGAATACCCCACATATCCTTTTGGTGTGATGGCTTGATATACATGACGAAGACAGAATTTTTTTGATATAAGCTGTTTAGAAGCTTTTCAACCCTGAACGTTGAAGCCGGCTCGGCTGAACCGCTCAACCTATGTTAAATTATGATCCCAGCGCACCTTTCGATAAATCTGTTCCGGCCTGATGGCTTTTTTGTGTTTGGCGGCAAATTCAATCATTTCAGCAAGAACTTTATCGGTTAAAAATTGCGGTTTGAGGCCCAGGTCCAGCAATCCCGTATGTGCCGGATTGTAGTAGTGTTCTTCAGCCTCTTTGCGCGGATTCTCGACAGCTGAAATGTCAGCTTTGAATCCCATTGAGCGCGCCACCCGCTGAACCTTTTGGGCGAGTTGATTAACGCTGAAGGTTTCGGTAAACTGGTTCAAAATTCTCAATTCACCTTTGGCCGCAGGATTTTCAACCGAAAGCCGCACACAATTCAGGGTGTCCATTAGATTGAGATATCCTCTGGTCTGGCCGCCCTTGCCATACACCGTCATGGGATAGTCAGCCACGGCCTGGATTACGAACCGGTTGAGTACGGTGCCGAACAGCTCGTCATAATTTAAAAAAGGGTACAGATTTTCATCAATTCGATTCTCTTCCGTGAAGATGCCGTATACGGGTCCCTGCATCAGGTCGGTAACGCGAAGTCCCCAAGTCCGCACATAGAACCACAACAAATCTGTGTCCATGATTTTGGTGGTGTGGTACAGGCTGCCGGCTTGACGCGGATACAGAAATTTTTGATGCCGCCCCTTGTGATCGACTTCAAGCCAGCCCTCTTCAATATCAATGTCCGGGGTTCCATATTCTCCCATGGTGCCGAGCTTTACGATGTGGACGTCCGGATTGAATTGCTGCACGGCGAAAATGACATTGGCCGTGACTTCGAGGTTGTTGCACAACGTCAGTGTGGCCGCAGAACGGTTTAACATGGAATAAGGTGCGGCAGGCTGCTCCGCATAATGTATTATTGCTTCGGGTGAAAACTCGCGAAACACTTCATCGACAAATTCCCATTTTGTTAAGTCGCCGATGAAAGCGGGAATGTGGTAACCTGATGTGGACTCCCACGAAGCGGTTCGCTGATGCAGATTGGGAACGTCAACTAACGGCTCAACATTTTCTTCCCGGCACAGGGATCTACGCAGATAGTTGTCGACGACGGCAACGTTATGCCCTTGAGCGGTCAGATGCATCGCGGTCGGCCAGCCTAAATATCCGTCACCGCCTAAAATTAAAATCTTCATCGGGATTTTTCCAGCAGTTTGTGAGTGAGGAGGAATTCGGCCAAATCGCTTTGGGCAAGCGGGGTATGATTGGCTGAATGATAGGGTTTAACTACCGTCTTGTTAATAACATTAGAATAGCTGTAATCAATTTTTCGATATATACTCCCATAGGCGGGCAGCAAGACAAAATATTTAGTCAACTCCAAAGCTCTTCTGATTTCCTCTTCATTCATCAACTCTTCATACCATTGCTGTCCAAAATAAATTGAAAATCAAATACTGCCTTTAATAATAACAGGCAGTTATAAACGCGAAATTGGTGATTTCGAAATCAGGTTATGCCT